>NZ_LIYL01000010.1:2926-255426 GCF_001278875.1 Lysinibacillus sp. FJAT-14222
TTCAAATAGTAAAACAATTACTAAAGAAGATGCAGTGAAAATTTTAAACAATGCTAAAAAAGTGAAAAATAGTGTCAGTAATGAAGGCGTGAAAGAAATTTCCGTCGAAGATTTTATGAAAAATCCTGGTAGCTTCGGCTATCAACTTTCACCAGATGGCAATTACATTACTTATGCTGCAGCATGGGAAAATCGTTCCAACGTTTTCGTGAAAAAAATGAATGACGATAGTGAGCCAGTACGTGTTTCCAATTCAACCGATCGTGATATTAGGGGATTCTTCTGGAAAGATAATAATTTACTATATGCAAAGGATAAAGGTGGAGATGAAAATTTCCACATTTATTCAACATCATTTAATGGCAATGAGGAAAAGGATTTAACACCATATCCAAATGTAACTGTTGGGTTATTAAGTGGTTTACAGGGCGTTAAAGATGAAATCCTTATTACGATGAATAAAGAAGATGCAAAAGTCTTTGATGTTTATAAGCTTAACGTCAAGACTGGTAAAACTACACATGTTGCGAAAAACCCAGGTAATATTTCAAGTTGGTTAGCAGATCATGATGGAAATGTACGTATGGCAGTTACCTCAGATGGTGTAGAAGGAACTATCCTTTACCGTGACTCAGAGAAAGACGAATTCAAGCCATTTATTGAAATGAAAGCAGGAGATGAAGTGATGCCACTTGCTTTCTCTAAAGACAATAAACATATTTTCGCAACTTCTAATAAGGGAAGAGATAAAGTAGAAGTGGTTAAATATGATTTAAAAGGTAATGAAGAAGTAATTATGTCCAATTCAGAAGTGGATGTAATAGGTGTACTATATAGTCCTGAGAAAGATAAATTATTATACGGTGCATATATAACAGATAAAGTACACTATCAATTCTTTGACAAGGACTTTGAAAAACTATTCCGTAAAATTCAAAACAAATTAGGAGTTCATGAAAGTGAATTAAGCATTAATGATTACAATAAAGAAATGACAAAATTTATTGTTAGCGTTTCTAGTGACACTGTTTACGGAAAATATTATTACTACGATTCAACAACAGATGAAATGACAGAAATGGCAACATTAAGCCCTTGGTTAAAACAAGAGGAGCTTGCAGAAATGCATCCAATTTCATATAAAAGTCGAGACGGTCTAACAATTAACGGTTATTTAACTTTACCAAAAAACAAAGAGGCTAAAAATCTGCCACTTATCGTCAATCCACACGGTGGACCATGGGCACGTGATATGTGGGGCTTTAATCCTGAGGTGCAATTACTAGCGAATCGTGGTTATGCAGTACTACAAATGAATTTCCGTTCTTCAGCTGGATACGGTAAAAAATTCCTTGAAGCTGGTAATAAGCAATGGGGTCTAAAAATTCAAGATGATATTACAGATGGCGTACAATGGGCAATCGACCAAGGCATTGCAGACCCTAAAAGCATCGGAATTTATGGTGCATCCTTTGGAGGTTATGCAACATTAGCAGGTATCACTTATACACCAGATCTATATGCAGCAGCAGTTGATTACGTAGGTGTATCGAATATCTTTACGCTATTAAATACAATTCCTCCATATTGGGAAACAATGCGTGAAATGTTATATGAACGTGTAGGGCATCCAGAGAAGGATAAGGAGCTATTAACAGCAGTTTCACCTGTCTTCCACGTGGATAAAATTAAAACACCGCTATTTGTAGCTCAAGGTGCAAATGATCCACGTGTTAATAAGGCTGAATCTGATCAAATCGTTGAAGCATTACGTGCAAGAGGCGTTGATGTGGAATACATGGTGAAGGATAATGAAGGCCACGGTTTCCTTAATGAAGAAAATAGCATTGAATTCTACAATGCAATGCTAAAATTCTTAGATAGCCATCTAAAAAAATAATATGATAGAAGACTGTGCAGGAAGTAAGTTTCTTGCACAGTCTTTTTCTAGTTAGGGGCTCTAATGAAGGGATTGATACTAAAATTTGTTTATGCCGCTTCCGAATGTACAGTCAAGACATAGCTATTATAAGAGCTGAAAACTATTTCGATATATATCATTTTTCTTACTATCAATAAATGTGATACATTGAGCAAGTTTTTCTACTCCAGTATGAATTTGATTCTCCTTAACTTGAGAAATGCTTAGTCGAATCAGGTTGTCTTTTTTATATTCTGGTAGGAACATTCTAGCGGCATCATCCACAAGGATATTTTGCTCTTTTAACAAATTGACAGTCTGTTTCGCAGTCACTTTCTCAGGAAGAAAGATAGTAAGATAGAATCCCGAAGAGGGCTTCGTATAAAGCGTATTATTTGGTAGCAACAACTCACAAGCTTCCTGAAGATGCTTCATTTTCCTAGAATACAGCTCTTTTATTTTCTTAACATGGCTACTAAACATCCCGTTTTTTAAATATATTTCTAATGCCCCTTGAGAAAGAACAGAACTATTAAAATCCGAAGTGAATTTATAACGTGAAAAATTGTTAATCATTAATCTTGGAAGAACTATAGTCGCAACCCTTAAACCAGGTAGAAAAACTTTAGAAAAACTTTTTATATAAATAACTCTGCCAGAAGGATTATACGCGAATAATGGGTCTGATTTAGTATTTGGATCCAAATCCCCTAAAAAGTCATCCTCAACTATATAGACATCGTATTTTTCCGCTAATTCAACAATTCTTTTTTTCTCTTTATTCGTATAGCTATGTCCAAGTGGATTTTGAAATCTCGGAACGATATAGAAAAACTTAATATCGTTATTGCGAAACATATATTCTAGACGATCGAAATCAATTCCTTCCATAGATAAATCAATCCCAAACGTAGTTGCTTGCTGCAAATTAGCGGACTCTATAAAGCCAAAATAAGTAGGCTGTTCAATTAAAATATTGTTTTTTCCATTCGGGAATGGCATGGAAACTAATAAATTTAGAGCCTGCTGAGAGCCAGACACAATAAATAATCTTTCCGGTTCGGTAAATACTTGTAAACTTTGCAAATACTTCACCAATTGAAGTCGTAAAGAGTAGAGACCTTGTTGATCGGTGTAAGTAAATAATTCTTCTTTATATGTATCAATGGCTTGATTGATACAGTGCTGAAAATCAATGTAGGGCATGATGTCTTTATCTGGACCAGCAGACAAAAAGTCAATAATATTATTTTTATTGTCTGGATTTTGAAATTCATTGACAACATAATAGCCGCTTTTTGGGACAGAGAAAATTAAATGCTCTTTTTCTAGCTCGTCATATGCTTTGATAACTGTGTTTTTACTGCAGGAGAATTTTTCAGACAGTTGTCGTACTGATGGAAGTTTACTACCTGCTATAAGTAAACCCTTTGCTAGCTGATCTTTAATTTCATCAATAATCTCATTATATTTGGTAGACAATATAATTCCCTCCTTATTCTGTACCAGGACAGATGACAGAAAATCTTGTTTATTTTTACGATAGCTCCTCTTAGTATTTATTATACCAGCTCAAATGGTACAGTTTGGTATAAAAAATGTTGGGAGTTGATAATAGTGCAGGACAATAAGAAGGAAAAAATGGGGTTATTATTAGGCTTAGTGGGCGTCATCTGTTTTAGCTTAACATTACCTGCAACAAGTGTAGCGGTAGAGTATTTTGGAACTACAATCGTTGGCTTAGGAAGAGGAGTAGTCGCTTCAATTTTAGTTGCTCTTGTATTGATTGTGAAAAAAGAAAAACTGCCCACTGCTCGCCAATTCAAGAGTTTAATTATTGTCTCTCTAGGCGCTGTTTTAGGATTTCCCTTACTCACCTCTTGGGCAATGACAAGTTTGCCAGTTTCTCATGGGGCTGTAGAATTAGCCCTTTTACCTCTAGCTACAGCAGGATTTGCCATGGTAAGGGGAGGTGAAATCCCTTCTGTTAAATTTTGGTTGTCAAGCATTGTAGGTGCGTTGGCAGTAATAACTTATGCTACCTACCTTGGACTGGGCCAGCTACATGTAGCAGATTTAGCCTTACTGGCAGCCGTTATCATACTCGGACTTAGTTATGCTGAAGGAGGGGTACTAGCACGAGAATTAGGAAGCTGGCAAGTAATTGCTTGGGCAATTATAATTGCTACTCCTTTTCTTATTATTCCAGTGTTACTAAACGTATCAGCCGAGATGTTGCATGCTCCTTTAAAAGCTTGGATTAGCTTTCTGTATCTTGCTATTGTGAGTCAATTTTTAGCATATGTAGCCTGGTATGGTGGAATGGCTATGGGAGGAATTTCAAGAGTAAGTCAAATTCAATATTTACAGCCATTTCTAATGATTATTTTTGCAGCTCTATTTCTCAATGAATCGATCACATTATTTACTATTGTAATAGCCATCGTTGTTGTGGCTTCCGTAATCATTGGCAAGAACACTGCTGTTGTTAAAAAAGATTCTGTATGAGTTAATGATAAGCTAAAGGAGTCATTACAGTATCTTGCTTATAGATAGCTATTTCGTTTTATAATGGTTAAAGGAGGTGCTGTAATTGAACGTGAAATTTTTTAGTCGAGCTAATTGTGGTCTATGTGTAGAGGGATTGCAGACATTAAAGCTTGTACAGGAGGATATAGATTTCGATATTGAAATCATTAATATTGAAGAAGATGAGAGCATACATGAAAAATATATGCTAATGATTCCGGTAGTAGAAAAAGATGGGGAAATGATTCAATACGGCAATTTAGATTACGCAACACTTATGGAGCATTTGTATAGCGAATAACAGAGGGGGAATCTGCTGATGTACATACCAGCGGCTTTTAAAATAAAAGATTTATCTGAAATGATAGAGGTTATTCAGGACAGCAGTTTTGCGACATTATTTTCAACTCATGAAGGAATGCCCTATGCTACACATCTTCCAGTATTGTTGAATGACGCAAAGGACTGTTTAATTGGACATTTTGCAAAAGGTAATCCTCAATGGAAGGATATTGAAAATCAAAAGGTTTTAGCAATATTTCATGGGCCGCATTGCTACATCTCTCCATCATGGTATGAAACAAATCAAGCTGTCCCAACATGGAATTATGTAGCAGTACATGTTTATGGAGAAATCGAGCTTATTGAACACGATGATGAATTAATAAAATCCTTTAACAACATGATACAAAAATATGAACATCATAACAGCACATATAGCCTAACCCAAGTTGATGAGCAGCTTGTAAGCAATCTAAACAAAGGAGTTCAAGGCTTTAGAATGAAAATCTTAAGTATGGAAGGTAAAAAGAAGTTAAGTCAGAATCATTCTAACGAAAGGCAGCAATTAGTGATTCAAAAGTTAGAAGAAATCGACCATACAAATGAACAGCAAATCGCTCGTTTAATGAAGCAAAACATTAAGTGAATTAAATCCTTCCTAAAAATTTCGCATTTCTTTCGCTATGTATGTGGCAGTGAAGAAGGAGCGGAATTTTTTAACTTCTTTCAACGGGTGTCCAAACATCCACCTGAGGCATAATTGATTGTTGCTTTACCCAAATCTTTAGCGGTAATAACCACAATTCACAAATTGTTCAATGAAAGCGTTTTGAATTTGAACAGTTTGTGAAGACCTTCACATTAGGCTTTATTTTTTTAAAAATCGGAGTAGAATAGGATTCAAGTAAGAAGTTGTTATAAAACAGTTTATCAAAAGTATCACATTTTTAGTGATTGTTATATTACAAAAACGTATAGTTGAAGGGAGATTTTACAATGTGGGTTATTACAGTATTTGAGAAAAAGGACGTTCGTATTTTTGAATATACAAATAAAAATGAAGCAACAAAAGCTTTAGGTGGATTTAAGAAAAACGCAATTTTATCTTTCACAAAATAAGCCAATTAAAGTCTCGTAGCCGTTTACAGTGGCTATGAGGCTTTTTTTATTCATGACCACCAAATCATTTCACTTTTTTGAAAATCAGGCGCACATTTTATTCGTTTTCTAACAATGGTGGGCTCGTTTCTATAAATATTGATGGAATTAGTGAAAAAAGTAGGGAGAACATCGAATTTGGGACAGTCTCCTCTCTTGGTGTGGTTTCGATTTTTAAAAAAATAGTCGGTTTTACGTTATTCTATTTGAAGTCGTTCGAATTAGGGGTACCATCACACATTCATCAACTTAAGCATTTAGACTATTTTTGAAGTTAAAGCACGTTCCTATTCTTTTATGCGGTTACCTGGTGTTCTTAGGAATCTCCCACTTCAAAGCGAAAGTGGGAGTAGTTCAATATAATAATGTATAATTATCTATTGTATAGTATGTATTTTTTATATCATATACTTGCCAAAAGGAGAGTGTGATTTATGCGTGAAACCTGTGTTCCGACCGGCGTGGAATTAAAAGACACTAGCTTTGGATATACGTTGTCTGTAATTGGTGGTAAATATAAAATGATTATTATGTATTGGCTGTCTGAAAATGAGGTTATGAGGTTTAATGAGTTGAAGCGATGTATCGGTACCATTCCCTTCAAAACGCTAAGCATCATGTTAAAAGATTTGGAGACAGATGGCCTTATCATACGCAAGGAATTTCCCCAAATACCTCCAAAAGTTGAATATTCATTATCTGAACGGGGTCTTTCGATTATTCCCGTGTTAAATATGATGTGCGAGTGGGGGGAGAAAAACCGTTTGTCGGCTCTGGAGGCTTTACAGAGGTAGGCGCAGAGCTATGTTGTTTCAATCAAAAGAAGTATCTCCTAAACAATGGGATACTTCTTTTATCTTATTAAAAAAACGCAATCTTTTACAGGTTGTCAACAAAATTCAAATAATCTTGTGAGCTTTTTTCCAATTCTCCTGTAAATTGTTCATTTTCTGTACCAGGTGCTTCTTCTGTACCATAAAACGCAAAGAACGAACGATAATTTGCATTGCAGTATAGGAAGGTAGTTTCAAAAGGAGATAATAAATGCTCGAGTGTATAGCGATATCTTCCCTCTTCACTATAATCTTTTTGACTAATTCCTGCAGATACAGCTAAAGCAGCTTTTCGATTCATTAATTTATTCCCTCCATTTGAACCATAAGCCCAACCGTAAGCAAATACATCGTCAAGCCATTTTTTAAGGAGAGGCGGACAATTAAACCAATATATAGGGAACTGAAGAACAAGATTCCCATGAGATTCAACCAATTTTTGTTCTTGGTCTACATCAATGTTTCCATCGGGGTACACCTTATGCAATTCGTGTACAGTATACTTTTCTGGATATTTTTTAAGTTCTGTTACCCATCGCTTATTTATGATAGAAGTATCTATGCTAGGGTGAGTTACGATAACTAGAGTTTTCAAAGTTTAGTCCTCCTAAGAATTACTTATTTCATCTAGAGTATAAAGAACAAACCATAAATATATAAGTATGCACATTTAGTACACGTACTTTCATTAAGGTAAGTGTCCTCCACATAATTGTCGAGCAAGTAGAAAATGATCAATTAAAAACAAATCCTAAATCTATCGAATAAGAATTCATTTTTTTAATCTTTTTTCAAAATAGGTGGAGTTTTGTAGCGTACTTTTGATCGAACTTTATTTTAAAGCTACATTAGCAGATTCAGTGAAAATTTCTTCCTATGAAACCCAACACATACTAGATTAAGCCACTATGCTGTAAATAATAATTCTTTATGCCAAAACATAGCATTTACTTGCTCTTTATTTTAAAGAGTATTATAATGAAATTGTAAGTGGGACATAATTTTATATAGTGGGACAGAATATAACCCGCTGCTATTAAAAAGGGAGTAGATAAATATGTTATCTGTACCTGAGGCACAGCAAAGGCTACTTCCAGAAATGTATCCGCTTCTTCAATCGAGATATCGCATTTTGCAAACAGTTCAGCTAATGCAGCCGATTGGGCGTCGAACACTTGCAGATTCACTTAAAATGACTGAACGAGAAATTCGTAAAGAAACAGATATTTTACGTGAGCAAGGGTTATTAGATTCTCAAAAGTCAGGTATGGTATGTACAGACGAAGGTGAAGTAGTTATTGATAAGCTACGAGCATTAGTCTATGAATGGTCTGGTCTTAAACAGCTAGCTAAATCATTGGAAAACCATTTTGGCTTACAGCACGTAATTGTTGTTCCAGGTGATTACAATGAAAACGATACGATATTAACATTGCTTGGAAAAGAGGCAGCACAACAATTTATGTCAACAAGCTTTGACGGTCAAATTGTAGCTGTTACTGGTGGCAAGTCGGTTGCATCACTCGCACAATTTTTACATCCAGCTGATACTCACAACATCACGTTTGTTGCTGCGCGTGGAGGTATTGGACATGAAATGCAAATGCAAGCCAATACACTTGTCTCAACATTTGCCATGCAGATGGATGCACAGTATCGCACCTTGTTTTTACCGGAGCATTTAAGTGAGCAGGCTTATCAAGCAATGTTAACAGAGCCAATGGTAACTGAAATGATGAATTATTATGATCATGCAGATTGTGTTATTCATGGTATTGGCTCAGCAGAAGAAATGGCTGTTCGTCGTAATTCATCGCCTGAGGATTTACGGATACTCGAAGAAAAGGGTGCAGTGAGTGAAGCATTTGGCTATTATTTCAATGCAGAAGGTGAAATTGTACATCGAATTCGAACAATCGGTATTCAGTTTGAGCAAGTGCAAAGAAGTAAGCATGTCATTGCAGTTGCTGCTGGTGAACAAAAGGTGAAGGCAATGCTATCGTACTTTAAGGTAGCACCAAAGCAAACTATTTTTATAACGGATGAGGCAGCCGCAAAAGCTATCGCTGAAGGTTTACCTTCTTTATAAATTACTATGGAACTCAAATTTCAGTGGGGGCTATAACACTCTCTGAATGAGAATAAAGCTAATTGCGGATATTATAAATGTCCGAGGCAAAAATAAATTATTTAAACAATATTGGAGGAATTGACAATGGCATTAAAATTAGCGATTAATGGATTTGGACGTATTGGACGATTAGTATTTCGTGAAGCGATGAAGCACGATGAAATCGAAGTGGTTGCAGTAAATGACCTAACAGATGCAGGTCAACTTGCACACTTATTAACTTATGATTCAGTACACGGTATCTACGATGCTGATGTTTATGCGGACGGTGATTCTTTCGTAGTAAATGGAAAAAAAATCAACGTTTATGCAGAAAAAGATCCTGCTAATTTACCTTGGGGTGACCTAGGTGTTGATGTAGTACTTGAATGTACAGGTAGATTCCGCTCGATGGAAGAAGTAGGGAAACATGTTCAAGCAGGTGCTAAAAAAGCGATCCTTTCGGCTCCAGCGAAGGGCGAAATGCCAACGTTTGTAATGGGTGTTAACCATGAGGATTATAACCCTAAAACAGATGATGTTATTTCAAATGCTTCTTGTACAACGAACTGTCTAGCGCCAGTTGCAAAAATACTTGATGAAAAATTTGGTATTGAACGTGGTATGATGACGACAATTCACTCATATACAAACGATCAACGTATCCTTGACTTCCCGCACTCTGATCCACGTCGCGCACGTGCTGGTGCAGTGTCAATGATTCCAACAACAACAGGAGCAGCAGTAGCAGTTTCCAAAGTATTACCTCAATTAAAAGGTAAATTAGATGGTTTCTCTATGCGTGTACCGACACCAAACGTTTCATGTGTTGACTTAGTAGTGGAGCTAAAAGCAGAAGTAACTAAAGAATCCATTAATGCTGCATTAAAAGAGGCTTCAGAAAATGAGCTTAAAGGTATTTTAGGATACAATGAACTACCATTAGTTTCAATTGACTACAATGGCAACCATAACTCTTCAACTGTAGATGGTCTTTCTACAATGGTATTAGAAAATAGTATGGTAAAGGTTCTAGCATGGTATGATAACGAAATTGGTTACTCTACTCGTTTAATGGACTTAGCTTTATATATCGCAAAAAAAGGATTAAACACTAAATAAGTGTCATATTTCGAAAAATGAAGTAAAAAGTGTGACATAATACTGCTTTTTACGCACAAAAAGTATAGCCTTTATAATATCTAAAAGATATAATATACAAGGGTAATGGGAGTAAGGGAAATAATTACCTTTACTCCTTTTTTATACGTAATATAAGACGAATACGTGCTGAATACATGCAAAAAGCGAAGTCCATTATGACTGGTTATGCAATTGCAAGACATAGAACGTGACTTTTGCTACTATATAAGCAAGTAAAAGGGTACTTCTCCATAGCGTGGGTTGATTTCCGTTCCGACTGGGCGCTTTCCTGGGGGCGTCCGATGAGCCGCTTCGCTTGCGCTGCAGGGTCTCGGGCCAACACGATGTTGGTCACGAAGGCGTTATCACAGGATGTGATGATTTTAGCCTTCGTTCCTCTATTGCTGATCCCCAAGGAGTCGCCCAGTCTCCACTCCAATCAACCTGTATACATGGCACACGTTTTAACAAATGCTATTTCTAACTTTTGGTGATAAGCCTAAAAGAGTACTTCATTAAAAGTTTGGATGATATTAGCTGAAAAGACTTGTTAAACAGAATAACGCTATGTGATGAATGGACCAACTATTTTTATCTAATACAGTTAAGTGAATGATGTGAGGAGCCAAGATGGGTGAATCCGGGGAATTCACGACTAAAAACTTTGAAGGGGGTTTCTTCATGTTAAATAAGAAGACGATGAAAGATATTGATGTAAAAGGCAAGCGCGTATTTGTGCGTGTTGATTTTAATGTACCGATGGCAGATGGTGCGATTACTGACGAAACACGTATTCGAGCAGCAATCCCTACAATTGAATATTTGGTTGAACAAGGTGCCAAAGTAATTTTAGCCTCTCACTTAGGACGTCCGAAGGGTGAAGTAAAAGAGGATATGCGCTTAACTGCAGTAGGTATTCGTCTAGCAGAATTAACGGGTAAGCCTGTTACTAAATTAGATGAGTCGATTGGTCAAGAAGTAGAAGAAGCTGTTGCAAACATGCAAAATGGCGACATGATTCTACTTGAAAATGTGCGCTTCCACGCTGGTGAGGAGAAAAATGATCCAGCATTAGCAGAGCAATTTGCAAAATTGTCGGACGTTTATGTCAATGATGCTTTCGGTGCAGCTCATCGTGCACACGCGTCAACAGAAGGAATTGCCAAGCATGTACCAGCTGTCTCTGGTTTCCTTATGCAAAAGGAATTAGATGTGCTAGGTAAAGCTTTATCTAACCCAGAGCATCCATTTACAGCCATTATCGGTGGTGCCAAAGTAAAAGACAAAATTGGTGTTATTGAAAGCTTATTAGAAAAAGTAGATCACCTCATTATCGGTGGTGGTTTATCATTCACATTCATTAAAGCGCAAGGCTACGATATCGGTAATTCTTTATTAGAAGAAGATAAAGTCGACCTAGCAAAATCCTTTATTGAAAAAGCGAAAGAAAAAGGCGTGCAATTACATATGCCAATAGATGCAGTTGTCGCAAACGAATTTTCAAAAGATGCAGAAACAAAAATTGTAGATGTAGACGCTATTCCGGCTGATTGGATGGGCTTAGATATCGGTCCAAAAACGGCTGCTAATTATGCAGAGGTGATTAAAAATTCTAAATTAATTATTTGGAATGGACCAATGGGTGTCTTTGAAATGGATAAATTTGCGAATGGTACAAAAACTGTAGCTGAAGCTATGGCAACAACAACTGGTTATACAGTGATCGGCGGTGGGGATTCTGCAGCAGCAGTAGAAAAATTCGAAGTTGCCGATAAAATGGACCACATTTCTACAGGTGGTGGCGCATCACTTGAATTAATGGAAGGAAAAGAGCTTCCTGGAATTGTGGCATTAAACGATAAATAAATAAACTATAGGAGGCAAAAACAATGCGTAAACCAATAATTGCAGGTAACTGGAAGATGTATAAAACATTTGAAGAGGCGATCCAGTTTGTCGATGCAGTACAGGACAAACTTCCTTCAAATGATAAAGTAGACGCTGTTGTTTGTGCACCAGCACTTTACCTACCTACGCTTGTGCAAGTTGCTAGTGAATCTGATTTAGCCATTGGTGCACAAACGATGCATTATGAAAACGAAGGTGCATTCACTGGAGAAATTAGTCCAGCCCAGTTAGCAAGTGTGGAAGTGGACTATGTTATTTTAGGACACTCTGAACGACGTGAATATTATAATGAAACAGATGAAGCGATCAATAAAAAGGTTGCTGCAGCACTTGCACATAATATCGTACCAATTATTTGCTGTGGAGAAACGCTTGAGGAACGTGAAGCGGGGACTACTGAGCAAAAGGTTGCTCATCAAATTACAGCAGCACTTGCTGGATTTGGAGCACAAGAAGTGGAGCATATGGTGATCGCCTATGAACCTATTTGGGCAATCGGTACAGGTAAAACAGCTACAGCAGAAGATGCTAACCAGGTATGTGGAGCAATTCGTGCAGTAGTGAAGGAATTATATAATGTTGAAACGGCCGAAGCTGTACGTATTCAATATGGCGGTAGCGTAAAACCTGAAAACATTCAGGAATTATTATCAAAAGAGCATATCGATGGCGCTTTAGTCGGTGGTGCAAGTTTACAACCAGAATCCTATTTAACATTATTGGAGGCGGCAGCAAATGCCTAAAAAGCCAGTAGCATTAATTATTCTAGATGGCTTTGCATTTCGCGACGAAACTTTCGGAAATGCAGTAGCCCAAGCAAACAAACCTAATTTCGATCGTTTATGGAATGAGTTCCCGCATTCAACATTAACGGCAGCAGGTGAAGCGGTGGGGTTACCTGAAGGTCAAATGGGGAACTCTGAAGTTGGACACCTAAATATAGGTGCTGGACGTATTGTCTACCAAAGCTTAACACGCTTAAATAAATCTATTCGTGAAGGAGATTTCTTTACGAATAAAGCATTTTTGGATGCAATCGCACATGTTAAAGCTCATCAATCTAAGCTTCATATTATGGGCTTACTTTCAGACGGTGGCGTACACAGCCATTATGAGCATATGTTTGCCCTATTAAAGCTTGCCAAACAACAAGGCTTAGACAAAGTCTTTGTACATGGTTTCTTAGATGGTCGTGATGTTGGACCGTCAACAGCTTTAAACTATATTGAAGAAACTGAAAAACAAATGAAGGACATTGGCGTAGGTCAATTCGCTTCTATTCATGGTCGTTATTATGCAATGGATCGTGATAAACGCTGGGATCGTGTAGCTCTTACTTACAATGTACTAGTTGATGGTGCTGGTCAAACAGCTGACAGCGCAGCAAGTGGCGTAGCCGAATCATATGAGCGTGATGTAACAGATGAGTTTGTTATTCCATTTAGCGTTCAAGAGCAAGGAGAAGCAGTGGCTACAATTGACGATAATGACGCTGTTATTTTCTTCAACTTCCGCCCTGACCGTGCAATTCAACTATCGAAAGTGTTTACAAATAATGAATTTGATGGCTTTGCTTTATCAGATAAACAGCCAAAGAATTTAAAATTTGTATCATTTACACACTACAGTGATGAAGTACATGCGCAAGTTGCGTACGCAAACGATAACTTGAAAAATACGATTGGTGAAGTGTTAGCTTCTAATGGCAAAACACAGCTTCGTATTGCAGAAACAGAAAAGTATCCGCATGTTACATTCTTTATGAGTGGTGGTCGTGAGGCGAAATTTGAAGGGGAAGAGCGTATTTTAATTGCATCTCCAAAGGTTGCAACATACGATTTACAACCTGAAATGAGTGCTTATGAAGTAACAGAAGCATTGCTTGCAGAGATTGCGGCCGATAAATTTGATGGTATCATTTTGAATTTCGCTAACCCTGATATGGTTGGGCATAGCGGAATGTTAGAGCCAACAATTAAGGCCATTGAAACAGTCGATGAATGTCTTGGTAAAGTAGTAGATGCACTCCTTGCAAAAGGTGGCGCAGCTATTATTACAGCTGACCATGGTAACTCTGATGAAGTTCTTACTTTAAAAGGGGACCCAATGACAGCTCATACAACAAATCCTGTTCCAGTAATTGTGACAAAATCAAATTTAATGTTAAGAAATGGTGGCATTTTAGCCGATTTGGCGCCAACCATGTTAGAATTATTAGAGGTGTCACAACCTTCTGAAATGACAGGTCAATCATTAATGGAAAAAGAGGAGAATTAATTATGCCATTTATTACACAAATCTATGCGCGCGAAGTTTTAGACTCACGTGGGAACCCAACGGTAGAAGTTGAAGTATTTACAGAATCAGGCGCTTTTGGACGCTCAATCGTACCATCAGGTGCATCTACAGGTGAATATGAAGCAGTAGAATTACGCGATGGTGACAAATCTCGTTACCTAGGCAAAGGTGTATTAAAAGCAGTTGAAAATGTAAACACAATTATTGCTCAAGAGCTAGAAGGTAACTATTCTGTTCTTGACCAAGTAGTGATCGACAAAGCTTTAATCGAGCTAGATGGCACAGAAAACAAAGGTAAACTAGGTGCCAATGCCATTCTAGGTGTATCGATGGCAGTTGCACATGCTGCGGCAGATTATTTAGATGTACCTCTTTATCAATATCTTGGTGGATTTAACGCAAAACAACTACCAGTACCAATGATGAACATCATAAATGGTGGCGCTCACGCTGACAACAACGTAGACATTCAAGAATTCATGGTAATGCCTGTAGGAGCAGAATCATTCCGTCATGCATTACGTATGGGTGCTGAAATTTTCCACAACTTAAAAGCAGTACTTAAAGCGAAAGGCTATAATACAGCTGTTGGTGATGAAGGTGGTTTCGCACCAAACCTTGGTTCTAATGAGGAAGCAATTACTGTAATTTTAGAAGCAATCGAAAAAGCTGGCTATAAACCAGGTGAAGAAGTGAAGCTGGCAATGGATGTAGCTTCATCTGAATTATTCAATAAAGAAGATGGCAAATATCACTTAGACGGTGAAGGTGTTGTCAAAACTTCTGAAGAGATGGTTGACTGGTACGAAGAGTTAACTGCTAAATATCCAATCATCTCAATTGAAGACGGCTTAGACGAAAACGACTGGGCAGGACACAAATTATTAACAGATCGCATTGGCGCTCGCGTACAATTAGTAGGTGACGATCTATTCGTAACAAATACGAAAAAATTAGCAGCTGGTATTGAGCAAGGTGTTGGTAATGCAATCCTTATCAAAGTAAACCAAATCGGTACGTTAACAGAAACATTTGAAGCAATCGAAATGGCAAAACGCGCTGGTTACACAGCTGTTATCTCACACCGTTCTGGTGAATCAGAAGATGCAACAATTGCTGATATCGCAGTTGCAACAAATGCTGGCCAAATTAAAACAGGTGCGCCATCTCGTACAGATCGCGTAGCTAAATACAACCAACTTCTTCGCATTGAAGATCAACTTGGTTTAACAGCTGAGTATCTTGGTTTAAATTCATTCTATAATTTAAAATAATTTTAGCTGCTATTATTCAGTAGCTTTACTGAAACCGCCTCAAAGGTATGCAAATACTTTTGAGGCGGTTTTTTTGTTGCTCGGGCGGGGGAGATTTAGGGGCAGCTTTTGGCAAAGTGATCGGGTATCGGAGGAAACTACTCAGGTAGGAGTGAAAAGTGATCAGGTAACTCAGGATACTAACCTCACAACTGCTCGGGTCCCCGAGAGAAGTGCTCAGACAGGATAAAATCCCCGCTATGATTAAAGTTTAACCGTAAATGCCCTTGAAATTAGGTCTTAATTAAATAGAACCATTCCCCATTAACAAAGATACAGTTACTTTTTATGAATTTTTAATTTTAATAAATATACAAGATGGTCATCATCTATCATTTTCTTTACTTCATTTTCGTCATGGAAGTCGTATGTTCGCATAGAGTCTCCTTTTGATTCCCTATATACACCGAGTAAATAAGTTTCATCTAATTCTAATTCTACTGTTTCATCTTCAATTGCATAATTCCATCCACTAATATTACCAACAGAATGAATTTTGTCGATTTTTTGAGGAGTTGCTTTCACATTTGGTCCATAAAGAAAAGCAAAAGATTCATCATCATTCTTTATTATTCCAAACCCTATATTACCTTCCTCTACTTCGTTTGGACTTTGCCCATAAGATAGTGTCGTTAATGAATTAGATTCCAATTGTCCATCTTTGTAACTTTCAACCCAAAGATCAACCCAACTTTTATCGGCATTATTTAATTTAAAATTATAGTCAAATAGTATACCTAAATTTAAATCTTTGAAAGTACTCACATATTTAGAATCTGTGTTAATTGAAATAGTCGCTAATTCTGTTTCTTTTTGATTAGTACAACCTGAAAGAAATAACAAAAATAATGTTGATAGGATACTAAAAATAAAGAATTTATTTCTCAATAAACCAACCTCACCTTTTATGAATTTACGGACCCAACTTGCTGTATAGATTTAGTTGTTAGTCTGTTATTAGATATTTAATTCAAAACATAAATTACCTATAGAGGAAAATGCTTAGGAAATGGAGAATACAATATTGAGGAGAATTACTATGAAAATTCTTGAAACAGAACGACTTACCCTGCGCTTACAAACAACAGATGATGCGGATTTTATCCTTGAGTTAATGAATGATCCTACATGGTTGCAGTTCATCGGTGATCGCGGATTGAGAACAGTAGAGGATGCATGTGAATATATATAAAATGGACCAACTCGCATGTATGAGCAATTTGGCTTTTGTCTTTATTTAGTTGAAAGAAAAGAGGATCAAGCTCCGGTTGGAATTTGCGTTTTAGTTAAAAGAGAGTCGCTAGAAGATGTGGATATTGGCTTCGCTTTTCTGCCTAAGTATTGGGGAAAAGGATACGCCTATGAAGCGGCCACAGCGACATTGGCATATGGCATAGAAACATTAGGACTAAATCGTATTGTGGCCATCACAACTCAAAATAATCATGCTTCAGCCAAGCTACTCGAAAAAATAGGCTTGAAGTTTGAAAGATTAGTCCAATTCTCCGATGATGCTGATGAACTTAGACTATTTTCGTTCAATAGTCACCAATAAATATTATGAAAGCAAAGGTGAGAATGTGAATATTAGAGAAGCGAATAAATTAGATTATCCGGAATTAAGAAAAATCTATCTGGAATCACGTCGTAAAAATTTCCATTGGGCGGCTTTAGAAGAAATGACTTTAGACGATTTTGATAAAGATACTATAGGAGAACATATAATTGTAGCAGAAGAGGATAATCAGCTACTTGGATTTGCATCATTATATTTGCCAGATAACTTTATTCATAATTTATTTATTAATCCAAATTACTTTGGTAAAGGTATAGGGGGTCACTTACTAAATGCCTCCATTAAAAAAATGAATAAACCATTAAGATTAAAATGTGTATCCGAAAATCATATAGCGTTAAAATTTTATGAGAAGAATGGTTGGAAGAAGGTAAATGAAGAAGGAGAAAAGGAAAAATATTGGGTTATGATATATGAATAACGGATTAATAAGGTATTGAAATAAACTTCAAACAAGAGGGACTTCGAGTTCATTTGTAATGAAGAAGGGGGCAGTAGCTTGAATTAATTCTTTGAACGCTAAAATACGATGGATTTGGAACATTTGGTCAGCTGAGTAATACCGATATCCTGTAAATTTGTCGGTATAAGCAGGCTTAAGCAAATTCAATTGGTCATAGTAACGTAATGTCTTCACGGATACTTGGCTAAGCTTTGAAAACTCGCTAATTTTATACATCGATTCATCTCCAATACGTTTGTTATCCTATTGCTTTTATGAGTATATCTGTCCAGTTAAGGGGAGAGTCAAGGAAAATACAAAAGTGAAATAATTGAGCTAAGGGGAAAGCATTTTAAATTAGCATGAACAGAGAAACGGTTTGCTTGACCCTCAAAGATTATCCGCATAAAAAAGAGACAGTCTTAAGTGCTTAACACTTTAGACTGTCTCTCTGTTTGTTAAACGAGAAAACAATGCTTTTTATTGTTGTGCCCAATATTTATCTAGCTCTTGGTCTACATATACCCAACCCTTCCATGCAATATGAATCGTATCCATAATAAAATAAGGATCATATTCATGGTCAGAGAAATCAACATATGGAACACCGGCATCAGTCAATACCTTCTCCATTTTTTCGTAATATTTTTGTCGACGTTCCTCAGGATATTCAGTGTAGTCATACCAATGACCATTTACTGGAATAGAGACAAATAGTGGCTTAGCACCAGCATCCTTTAAAACATCAATTACTAGCTGAAAATCCTCATATTCGGGTGAATTCGTATAATCTTCGTTCTTTCGCATTCCTTCAAACTTTTTAATATTAGCATTTACAAGACGCTTATAAAATTTGTTTTCAATCATTAAATCATTAGATACACGTTTTTCGCCATATTTTTCGGCATTTTGTAGTTGTTGCTCAAATGTTTGGTCCGCAACTAGTTTGTCATTGCTTTTTAATTTATGTGGCTCTCGAGGGAAGAGTGAGTAATACAAATCTTTTTTCTCTAAAAGTGCCTTTTGGACATGGCCTGCCATCATTGCAAGTCGCCCAACGACTGGCCTTTTCTTACCTCCAGATAATTTGTATTCATAAATTGTTTTTAGTAGCTGATCTCGATTTACAGTATCGAATTCAAGAAGGCGTTCCATTCCTCGATTTCGAAGTTTTTCATCAATATCCTTATTGTATGCTAAATTATAGGCGTGTAACATCGAATAGTTAGGAGAAAAATGTAATTCATTCATTCCCTTTTTCGTAAACCATTGAGGAGAAATGATGAAGACAATTTTTTTATCTTTTAAATTTTCCTCCTGTGCAGCAAAATTTAAAAAGTGTGTTATAGACTGCATACCTCCTCGCCCAACCATAAATGTCGTATACGGGGCATCCGTAGCTCGCGCATAATTATAGGGGTGGAAGGGATCAAAACGATTTAATTCTGAGGAGCCATATAAAGGCATGGAACTAGGCTCCTGCAGCATCCGCTCCTGGAAATACATTCCTTGAAACACTAACGGAGACATACTTGTTTTTGACTGCTCTACATCTTCGTCTGAAATCCAAGCTTTTATCCAGGAGTTAGGGAAGAATATAAAGGCAGCAAAAAGAATAAATGCAATTAAAAGTGAGAGAAAGCCTTTCTTGATCATTGTCTTTCAGCTAATTCCGCTGCAATACGATTTGGCGTGTTCCATTCCTCACGGTTAAAATCAGTAATTGGCACTGAAATGTTAAAGCGGTTTTCAATTTCTACTAATAAATTAATTGTACCGAAAGAATCAAGAAGTCCTTCCTCAAATAAATCGATATCTGGGTTTTCTAAAATGATATCGTCCTCGCATAACTCTACTAGCATTTCTAAAATTTGTTGTTTATCCATAGTAATAATTCTCCTTTATTGTGTAGGCTGTGTTATTCAAAAAATCAACACTAACATTAACAGAGCCGTTGTTTAAAATAATGTTCCTGAAAAAATATAGAAGCCAAAGCAAACTGCATTAAAAGTGATAAATACTCCTATTGCATGTGTCCATTTATTTTTCGGCCAAAACTTATGCTTTTTATTCCAGCGTTCAAATTTATCGAAGCTGATAATTAACAAGGCATGGTAAAGACCATAGACAACAAAGTGCCATTCCAATCCGTGCCAAATCCCCATTAAAAAGAATAGTAAAAAGAAGCCGATATAGGAAATTGCATATTTGTTTTTAATCCATTTTTTCTTAGTCATCCAAAGCACGAAGCGCATATAAACATAATCCCTGAACCAGAATGAAAGGCTCATATGCCAACGGTTCCAAAAGTCTTTAATATTGCGACTCGAGAATGGACGGTTAAAGTTAATTGGCGTTTGGATCCCCATAATGCGACTGACACCAACAGCAAATGCACTATAACCTGCAAAATCGAAAAATAAATAGAAGCTATACATATACATATACGCTATTTGCCCTTGAAAAGGTGTCAAATAGTTATACGTTTGGTTAGGTAAATAAATAAGTGTGTAGTTGTATATTAAATAAGCCAAAATAAATTTATATAAAAAGCCTACAAATATATAATTGATCCCACTTAACAGTAGCTTTTGATAGTCTTGACCAGAAGGCACTGTGTACATATCTTTAGAAAAGCGTCGCCAACGATCGATAGGTCCCGATGATACTGTTGGAAAGAACAGCAAGAAATAGGCAAGCTCAACTGCTGAAATTTTATCCTTAATTAAGCCATCCCGTGTTTCCAAAATCATTTGTACCGATTTAAAGGTAATATAGGATACCCCTAAGAACCCGAATAAATGATGAAGTCCAAGTATTGGGAAAACCTTCACAAGCACAAGTGGCAAAATGGACAGTAGCACAGCGATTACGAATACAGAGCCACTATTCTTCTGTAAGCGATATTTTTGGTAAGCGATAATTAATAATAACTGAAACACTGTAAAGAGGATAAGAGAAATTGTGCCGTTAAGGGAGTTACCAAAAATAAGAGCTAGAACGATAATCGAAACAAAAATATTGTAGCGTTTAGCTGATTTTCCACGTAGACCTAAAATAATTGTTGGCATTAATAAAATACCAAGGATGATGAAAAAAACTATATTTCCATAAGGCGTCATACTGTCTCCATAACCGCCAATCCTTTACGATCAACTTTGCCATTAGTATTTAAAGGTAAAGTGTCAATGTATTTGAATGTTTTCGGAATCATATAAGAAGGTAAATAATCCGATAACAACGCTTTAAGCTGCTTTGTCATCTTGAAGGCAGAGTCCGTTAATGGCTCTCTAAGAACAACATACGCACTAAGTGATACAATCTCAGCATCTTTCACAACAGGTATTACAACACAGCTAGAAACAGGTGGAAGATTGCCAATTTGTTTTTCAATTTCTTCGATTTCTAAACGGTAACCATGTAGTTTTACCTGGAAATCCTTTCGTCCTGAAAAGAACAGATAGCCATCTTTTTCATAGCCAATGTCCCCAGTTTTATAAATACGATGATGCTCTATTGTAGGAAAGGCATTAAGTGTTAATTCAGGTGCTCCAAGATAACCTGCACTAACAGTTGGTCCAGAAATAATAATCTCGCCATCTTCTAATAAGGATAGATTAGGCTCGGACAGAGGGGCGATTGGTAATTGGTCAAATTGCTCTAAAAGCTCCGTTGTTACTTCCACATAGGATACCGCAACGGTTGTTTCAGTAGGACCATATAAATTAAAAATAGATGCTTGTGGGAAGCGCTGCATTAATTCTTTTGCAACGGATATTGGTAAAACCTCTCCGCAGAATAAAAATGTATTTAAAGAAGGCATTAACTCCTGATGCCACTCCTTGTTCATTAAACACATCTTCGCGAAGGACGGTGTAGAAGTCCAAACTCGAATACCAGATGTAGCTAATGAATCGAATAACGCCTTAGGATTAGCAATTTGCTCTTGCGTAATAGCGTAAAGTGTTTGCCCACTAACTAGTGCAGGATATAAATCCATCACAGATAAATCAAAGGAATAAGGCGCTTGATTTAAAAACACACCAGATTCCTGTAAAGGGAAGTGTTCATGCATCCAAGCAACAAAGTGTGCTAAATTATCGGCTGTAATTTGAACACCCTTTGGTTTACCAGTAGAACCAGATGTGTAAATAATATAATGAATTTCTTGATCCTGAACCCATGTGGAAGGCTGTGTCGAGATGTTAGTAGGTTGAGCTACTAAATCACTTACCTCTACTACAGGAATTGATTGATGCGTGCTTAATGTTTCAGTTTTTAGAAGTAAGCAAGCCTGAGACGCTTCTATAATAATCTGTAGCCTTTCAGACGGTGTAGACGAGTCAACGGGTACATAAGGATGCCCAGCCTTTACAGCACCTAAAAAGGCAACGATTTGTAAAGGCGACATATGCCCGTAGACGACAATGGGTTGTTGCCTTTTTAAATCAAGAGCTATTAAATATTGTGCTACACAATCAGAAAGATGCCAAAGCTCACCGTACGTTAAGGAATCGCTATTGGTTTGATATGCAGTTCGATGTGGATGTTGGTGTGCCACATTTTGAATAGCCGCTAAAATACTTAACATAGTTCATATCTCCTTTTCTTAAAATTCAGTATATATAAATGGTCCCGCGTTCATATCATGGAAGCCATGAATAAGAAACAAGAGCACTAATATGGTGAAATAAAATAACGTAAAGCCTATAAAACGTAAAAGCTCATTATTTTTAATGGATTGCATATGTCCACCTCCAATTAAAAATGAAAAAGACTACAACTTTGTAAATATACTAAAGAATTAGATATTTTTTCAAGTTATTTTTTGTAATCTTTATTATTTATTAAATTTTTAACACTTTTTTGACGGATTGTGGAGAGTAATGTTGCTCAATTTTTGTTTATTCATTAAATCATAAGATTAATTTAAGGTTAAATTAAGGTTTTGGAAAAAGTGTCTAGAAATGAAGAGAAGAGAATGATTTTTAAAAGTCCTTTTTCACTTCAAGATGGTTTTACGAAATTTAAGACTATCTATATTATCATCGTTTTTCAGCTTCATTTGTACTTAAAAAATCCTTAAATCTCGTTAAAGGACATTTTCACGCTTACTTTAATTGATGTATTTTCCCTTTACTATAATCAGCTAAAAGTTGGTATACGTAAGCAGAATATCAACAAAAAAGATCCTTTGATAAAATAATATAGTCCTAATTAACACGCCCGGTATGTTAATTCGTTAAATTAATCTTAATAAATGAAAGTAAAATCAAAGTAAATTTATAGAAAAATGTCGGTATTTTTTTGATCAGAAGATACGAGGGATAAAAAAATGAAGGCTGCTTAATCGGTAGTTGAGGACTGTTGCGATACATATTTGAGCAAAAAGAAAAGTGCCACCATAAGATAATCATCTCAACTTATGATAGCACCCCAATTTTTATCCCGCTTTAACGGACAGTAATTTATCCGTATTGAAAACGAAGCGTCAGGTACAAGAATCCCACCTCAAAAGCTAGAAGTAAGATGGGAGATTAACTGCCCGTAAAAGCTCGATTGGTGAAGACTAATAATCAGTGGGGATGAAGAAAATCCCCACTGATTAAAGTTTTACTTTATTTGATTACCTTTAAAACTTTTTTTGAAACATAAAATTCAGTGCCATTGTAGACATTGATTGTGTCAAATGTATGCGTTTTTGTTGTCTTGTTTTGTTCGTATATTAAAGTGTTCTTATTAACTGGGATTGTAACGGTTACATCATTTTTTTGTGCAATAAATTTAGGGTTTTCTTTGTCAGTTAAGTCAATTTTAGTTGTGTAGCCTTTTTCTGTGAATACTTTTGTAGCTGGTAAATATAAATCATCTGTAAGCTTATTTAAGTCAAAGCCCATAAATTGTGCCATTGCATGTGCTAAATCCGTGTTTTCTACAAGACCTGTAATTTTAGATGGTCCGAATGAGTATAAGAATACATCCTCACCAGTGTGCCCACCAGTTGTATAGCCAATGTTGGCGCGATTTGCAAGCATTTTTACCATTTCTTTGCCCATGTCTTTAGCCGATTTTAATGTTGCAAGCTCGTCCTCAGATAGATCATCTAATCCATAGAGTACAGCGACTTCTACAATATTTGATTTATCTTCTTTTAATTGGCTAAGTGCACCTTCAACTGTCATTTTAGCCTTCTTCAGAGGATCGATATAGGCAGATACAGGTATGCTGGAATAAGTACTTGTCGTGTTGACATTCCCCATTGTAATACCACTATTGCCATGGTCCGTAACAGCAATGACCATTGTATTGCCATCTTTTTTTGCAAAATCAACGGCTTCTTTAACTGCAGCATCAAACGATAAAATATCGCTAATGATGCCAATTGTGTCATTGGCATGAGCTGCCCAGTCCACTTTACTGCCTTCTACAAATAAGAAGAAGCCGTCTTCATCCTTTTTCAGCGTATCAATAGCTTTGCTTGTCATCTCAGCAAGTGTAGGCTCAGATGCTCTTGTTTTGGCACGATCTAAATCGTAGGCAAGGTCACTTGGAGCAAAGCTTCCCCAAATTTTTGACGATTTACTATTTAAGAGCTCATCACGAGTTTTAACGAGGTCGTAATTTTTTTCTTTTAGGACATCCACTAAATTCTCGCCATCTTTACGAGCATTTTTAGTTGTACCTGGTGCCAGCGACTCTAAGCCGCCCCCTAACACGACATCAATGTTTTGATAAACTTGCTGCTCAGCGATGTCATCGTATTGGCTTCTATTATTCACATGTGCAGAAAAACCTGCTGGCGTAGCATGCTGAATTTCGGAAGT
Organism: Lysinibacillus sp. FJAT-14222; assembly: GCF_001278875.1. Classification (NCBI taxonomy): domain Bacteria; kingdom Bacillati; phylum Bacillota; class Bacilli; order Caryophanales; family Bacillaceae; genus Lysinibacillus; species Lysinibacillus sp. FJAT-14222. The sequence goes on from NZ_LIYL01000010.1 coordinate 27,264, forward strand.
GGAAATCAATCCAGTTGCCTTGCCCTGTTGTTTAGCCCCTTCTAAAACATTGGCTACAGGTCTAAAGGCATCCTCTTTGGCAATTTGCGCTAACCCTGGAGAATTAATAACGGATGGTAACACACCTATATATTTATCATTTGATTTATGACCAGTTGCTAAGGCAGTAGCGGCAGGGGCTGAGTCTGTAATTGCTGATTCGGCAGAGTACGTACGCACTGCCCCTGATAAAATTTCGTCCATTGCCAAGCCTTCACCTTTATACCAACGAGAAAGTGTAACGGCATTATTACTACTACCATCCATCACGAGCATAATAACATTTGTTGGTTTCTTTACTTTAGCTGCTTGTACTTGCGGTTGGGCGATGCTAATCGACGATAAAGCAATCGTACTTGCTAAAAACAATGAACTCCATTTTTTTGAGTATTTCATGATTTTCCTCCTTTGGATGAATTCACAAGTAAGTGTAAAGGAAGGTTGTAAAGCTATGATTAATTAATTGTTAACATATTGTGGGAATATTATTAAAGATAAGGATTGTCACCATAACGTGGGGGTGATTTCCGTTCCGACTGGGCGTTTTGTAGCTGCCGCTTTGCTTTCACAGAAAACATTTGTTGTTGCTGCCGCTTCGCTTTCGCACAGATAAAACATTGTTGCTGACGCTTCGCTTTCGCACAGAGCTTCCTGGGAGGCGTCGATGAGCCGCTTGAGCCAACACGATGTTGGTCACGAAGGCGTTATCACAGGACGTGATGTTTTTAGCCTTCGTTCCTCTATATCGCTAATCCCAAGGAGTCGCCCAGTCGGAACGAAGATCAACTTTTACACACGATATTCGTTTTAAGAAAAAACCATCCAAAACTTATAGTGAATATTTTACTGAGGGGGAAATAGAATCTGCTTACTATCCATTGATGGAAGCCGGCAGATTCTTATGACTTGACTATAAAATTTGTAAGTGTTCTTCACCGTCAATTGTTTCGTAAAATAAAACACCTTCATCATCAATGAACAAGTTTAGAACCTCTTCCTCTAATAACACTTCTTCTGAGCCATCGTTTATAAATATCTTTGTTAAAAAGCCTGCATTATCATAATCGCTGCAATAAATCGCGTCATCAAAAGTAGCCAAATAATAGCAGGATGTTTCTGTAATTTGTGTATTTTGTTTTGTTGCTAAGTCATAGGCGTATACCATACTATCGGTCATGCTATTATAATAAATAACGTTATCATCAGTATCTGCGTACCACATATCATGCATGAACTCGTAAGCATTGCTCGTAGCAGCAAAATAGTTTTCATTTGCCCATATATGATCTTCACTTAGTTTTTCGTCATTCACTAAAAAATATGCGTACGTAATAGTATAAGGTTCAGCAGGGTCGACATCATTCCAAGTCGTATCGATATGATACCAATTACTGCCAACACTTACTAAATTCCATGCATGAAGCTGATTATCGCTGTAGCCATAAACATATTTAGCATCGAGACCAGCCGCCAAAAATAAACGATAAGCTAACAGAGCATAAGCTTGGCAAACACCAGTTTCTTCACTGATTAATTCATAAACAGATTGGCCATATGACGCACCTTCCGCAGAATAAGTTGCTAGTTGTACTACATAGTCGTTGACGATTTTTGCACGACTAAAGTCATCCATGTCATTTGTGATATACAAATTAGCAAATTCTTGAACATAAGCATCAACTTTCTTTTCTGTCTCGGCATCTGTGAAATATGTAAAATAAAATTCGACCATGTATCCGTTATCTACTTCCCATGCTTCCCATGTGAAATTTCCGATATATCCTGCAGTATAAGGGTTAACAAAAGAAACCAAGTTATTAATATCATTCAGCTGTACTTCAAATGTATCCCAATCTAATTTCCCTCTATACAATATTTTAAAGTTTGGGTCAAATTCAGCTATTCGCTTTTCTATTTTTTTTGAAAATTGAAGCAAAGCAGGATCTTCTTTGAATAATGTCGTTGAAAAAAGATCTGGTGCTGAAAACTCTGCTGATGGTACTTTACTAGAGGGCTGCTTGTCTTCCATAAAGGTTTCTTCTTTCGATTCAGGTTCCTCCTCTAATATAACATCGACTGCCTTGATAACAGCTGAACAAGCAGTAAGCAGGCTTAAAAGAAGAGTAAGTAAAAAAATCATCAATATATTCTTTTTCATAATTCCTCCCATTACTATTACAGGCTCATCACCATGACGTGGGGTTGATTTCCGTTCCGGCTGGGCGCTTTGTTGCTGACGCTACGCTTTCGCACAGATAAAACAATTGTAGCTGCCGCTTTGCTTTCGCTACAGAAAACATTTGCCGCTGACGCTTCGCTTTCGCGCAGATAAAACATTGTTGTTGCTGACGCTACGCTTTCGCGCAGATAAAACATTGTTGTTGCTGTCGCTACGCTTTCGCACAGATAAAACAATTGCTGTCGCTACGCTTTCGCGCAGAGCAGAGCTTCCTGGGGGGCGTCCGATGAGCCGCTTCGCTTCGCTCTAGGGTCTCGAGCCAACAGGATGTTGGTCACGAAGGCGTTATCACAGGACGTGATGCTTTTAGCCTTCGTTCCTCTATATCGCTGATCCCCAAGGAGTCGCCCAGCCTCCACTCCAATCAACTTATATATATGGCACGTTTTAACAAATGTCTTCCTTGGAATTTGGTGATGAGTCACATTTTTAACTATTATAGGATATTGTGTCAGGGAGGTGTTATGTTATTTTTGTGCAAAACTAACTGAAGGGGGAAAATAAGGGTATTTATTATTCTTAGTTTGTCAAGGCAACCTTTTTTTGTTATAATGTGACTTGTTGTGATGTTTCAAAGTTCGGGAGGTGCAGTGGATGCATACAGTAGTATTAGTTTCATTAGTTATCGTATCAATAGCGTTGATCGTTGTAGTATTACTTCAATCTAGTAAAAGTGCAGGCTTGTCAGGTGCCATCTCGGGTGGGGCTGAACAACTATTTGGAAAGCAAAAAGCACGTGGTATGGATCTAATCCTTCACCGTGTAACAATTGTGTTAGCAATATTATTCTTTATTTTAGCACTCGCTATTACAAAAATCTAATAGTTGAAGATATATCGCCTAACCTTTTTGGTTGGGCGTTTTCTTTTATAGTTCTATCTATTTAATCGTGAATACTTGCAGTAAAGAAAAACGAATACCTGCGGAAGCAAGGTGAATACCTGCGGAAGCAGTTGAATACCCGCGGAAACAAGGTGAATACCCGCGGAAGTAAGGTGAATACCCGCGGAAGTAAGGTGAATACCCGCGGAAGCAAGGTGAATAATACCTGCGGAAACAAGGCGAATACCCGCGGAAACAAGGCGAATACCCGCGGAAGCAAGGCGAATACCCGCGGAAGCAAGGTGAATACCCGCGGAAGCAGGGTAAATACCCGCGGAAGCAGTGAATACCCGCGGAAGCAGGGTAAATACCCGCGGAAACAAGGCGAATACCCGCGGAAGCAAAGCGAATACCCGCGAATCGCAAAATGACGGATAGAAAAGCCAAAGTGATGGATAGAAGAGCCGAAATGGTGGATAGAATCCTCAAAGTGATGGATAAAACCATCAAAATGACGGATAGAAAAGCCGAAATGATGGATAAAACCATCAAAATAACGGATAGAAGAGCCGAAATGATGGATAGAACCCTCAAAGCCGGATAGAAGAGCCAAAGTAACAGATAAAACCATCAAATTAACCGATAAAACCTCATAAAAAGAGGAACAAGTGCCGGAGCTTTTGAGGAAGCTTCAGTATGGATATAATGGTTATAGTATGTATTTGTATGAAGGAGAGCTCGCCATGAAAAAATCTTTATCACAGACTTTTTTCTTTCAAGCAGGACCACGAGCAGTTTTATTATTGCATGGGTTTACAGGAAGCTCAGCAGATGTGCGAATGCTTGGTAGATTTTTAGAGAAAAAAGGGTATACTACATTAGCGCCTCATTATAAAGGTCACGGTGTGGAACCGGAAGAACTCATTACAACAGGGCCTGCTGATTGGTGGCAGGATGTCGTAGCTGCCTATAAACAGCTACAAGATGCGGGCTATGAGGAAATTGCTGTTGCCGGACTTTCGTTGGGTGGTGTGATGGCTTTAAACGTTGCGCTTACTAACCCAGTGAAAGGTATAGTGACAATGTGTGCCCCAATGACGATGCGTACAACGGACGTCATGTTTGAAGGTGTCCTGAAATATGCGAGGGACTACAAAAAATTCCAAGGTAAAGATGAAGAGCAAATCGAAGCTGAAGTTTCATTAATTGCTGAAAAGGGAATGCCATCTCTACAAGAGTTGCGAGAATTTATTGATCGGACTCGTCAGGAAATTGACATGATTTATGCACCAATTTTTGTCGTACAAGCGACAAATGATGAGGTAATTGAGACAGAATCTGCCAACATTATATATAATCAAACTGAGTCACTTGAAAAACAGATCAAGTGGTATGAAAACTCAAAGCATGTTATTACGTTAGATCAGGAAAAAGATCAGTTACATGAAGATATTTATCGTTTTTTAGAAAGCCTAAATTGGGCACAATAAAATATATTAGGATTTTCTCATGAAGGAGGGAAATTATGAAAGACCAAAAAGATTCACTACAAAGTCGTTTACTCGATTTTTTCGGTGAAGAAGATTATAAACCATTAACCGTTGGCGAAATCGAGGACCTATTTGGCTTTGAAGATGCTGACGAATTTAAAGAGTTAGTGAAAACGTTAGTGCGTATGGAGGGGCAAGGTTTAGTTGTGCGTTCCCGCTCTAATCGTTATGGCTTGCCAGAACGCATGAATTTACTTCGAGGTAAATTTATCGGACATGCTAAAGGCTTTGGCTTTGTCACACCTGATATTGAGGGAATGGATGATGTCTTCATTCCACCGCATGAAGTAAACGGTGCGATTAACGGTGATATAGTTCTTATACGTGTTTTAAAGGAATCATTCGGTGATCGCCGTGAAGGAACAGTGACAAAGGTAGTAGAGCGTGGACAAACGAGCTTTGTTGGAACATTCCAAGCTAATCGAGGCTTTGGCTTTGTTGTCTTAGATGATAAAAAACTACCGATGGACATTTTCATTGCTAAAGGAGATACATTAGGAGCTGTCGACGGACACAAGGTTGTCGTTGAGGTAGCTACTTGGCCAGAGGATTTAAAATCAGCTACAGGCTATATCACTAAAATTTTAGGGCACAAAAATGACCCAGGTGTTGATATTCTATCTATTTTATATAAGCATGACATTCCACCTGAATTCCCAGAAGAAGTAATTGCTGCTGCACAAAGAGTGCCAGATGAAATTACAGAGGCAGATTTAGAGGGTCGCCGTGATTTACGCCATGAAACGATTGTGACAATCGATGGAGCTGATGCGAAGGACTTGGATGATGCTGTAACCGTAACGAAAAATGTAGACGGTACTTTTAAACTTGGCGTACATATTGCAGACGTTAGTTATTATGTAACACAAGGCTCTGTAATAGATATTGAAGCATATGATCGTGCGACGAGTGTATATTTAACAGACCGCGTTATTCCAATGATTCCGCATCGATTATCGAATGGTATCTGTTCATTAAATCCACAGGTTGACCGTCTAGTACTATCTTGTGAAATGATTATTGATGCGAATGGTAATGTGGTTTCACATGAAATATTCCAAAGTGTCATTAAAACAACTGAGCGTATGACCTATAAGGACGTTTACAAAATTTTAGAGGAGCAAGACGCAGAGCTAATTGCCCGCTACGAGCCACTTGTGCCGATGTTTAAACATATGGCTGAGCTGTCCAACATTTTACGTAATAAACGTCAAATGCGTGGTGCCATTGACTTTGACTTTAAAGAATCTAAAGTGATCGTGGACGAAGATGGCTGGCCAGTAGATATCGAATTACGTGAACGTACAGTTGCAGAAAAATTAATTGAAGATTTCATGCTAGCGGCCAATGAAACAGTAGCAGAGCACTTCCATTGGATGAATGTGCCGTTCCTTTACCGTATTCACGAAGATCCAAAGCCAGAAAAGCTGCAACGCTTCTTTGAATTTGTCACGAACTTCGGTATTTTAATAAAAGGTACAGGAAACACCGTACATCCGAAAGCTTTACAGGATGTAATAAAAGCCATTGAAGGCATGCCAGAGGAGCCTGTTATTTCAACGATGCTTCTACGCTCGATGCAACAGGCAAAATATTATCCTGAAAGCATAGGCCACTTTGGTTTATCAACTGATTTCTATACACACTTTACGTCACCGATTCGACGTTATCCGGACTTAATCGTCCATCGTTTAATTCGAACGTATTTAATTAATAAAGATACATCAAAAGAAACAGTGGCACAGTGGAGCATGGCGATGGATGAAATTGCGGACCATACGTCAGAACGCGAACGCCGTGCTGTTGATGCAGAACGTGACACAGACGCACTGAAAAAAGCACAATATATGTCCGATAAAATTGGTGAAGAGTTTGAAGGAATCGTTTCGTCGATTACAAACTTCGGGATTTTCGTGGAGCTGCCAAATACTATTGAAGGACTTGTCCATATTAGCAATATGACAGATGACTACTATCGTTTTGACGACCGTCAAATGATTATGATCGGTGAACGTACAAATCGTCAATTCCGTATTGGTGATGAAGTTACAGTCCGTGTAGCAAATGTTATTATTGAGGAGTCATCCGTTGACTTTGAAATCGTCGGAATGGTAACGTCTTATGGACGAACACGAAAAGCAGCGCCTACTGTTATTCACGCACGTAAAAATTATAGCGAGAACAAAGGTGGTCGTAATGGCCGCAAAGGTGGTCGCGAAGAAGAACGAGGCGGACGTAGCAGTCGCAGTGGTCGTAGCGAAGAAGAACGAGGCGGACGTGGCAGTCGCAATGGTCGTAACGAAGAAGGACGAGGCGGACAAGGCGAGCGACGTGAAAACGACCGTGATCCACGAGGACGCCGCAAAGATGGCTCAAGCTCAAGCCCCGGCCCTAAAAAAGGCGTGAAGCAAAAGCAAAAGTTCTATGAGGGCGTCGCCAAGAAAAACAAAAAGAAAAAAACAAAACGTAAATAAAGTAAAAGTATAGGTGGAGGCACCAATAACGCTTTAAAGCAATTTGAAGTGGGTGCTTTCACTTTATCAATAAAAGCAGGTTGACCCTGCTTATCCTTTAAGTAGAGGGTGAATAATATGGCAAAAGGTACTGGCAAAGTATTAGCACAAAACAAAAAAGCCGGGCACGACTACTTCATTGAAGAAACAATCGAAGCGGGCATGGTGCTAACAGGCACAGAAATTAAGTCCATCCGTGCAGGAAGGGTCCAACTAAAAGAATCCTATGTACAAATCCGCAGCGGTGAAGCATGGATCAGCAATATGCATGTCAGCTCATTCGAACAAGGCAACCGCTTTAACCATGACCCACTACGCGCCCGTAAATTACTGCTCCATAAAAAGCAAATCGGCGAGCTAGTTGGTGCCGTAAAACGTGACGGCTACACAATTGTTCCGTTAAAAATGTACATTAAAGACGGCTATGCCAAACTTTTAATCGGCGTCGGCAAAGGGAAAAAGGATTACGACAAACGCAACGACATGCGTAAAAAAGAGGCAAAACGCGACATGGAACGTGCCTTCAAGGACCGCCAGCGTTAATAAGGCTGATGAGAAAGCAGGTTTGTGCCGAACTTTCTCATCGGCCTTTTGTACTTTGGTGAAGTATTTAGCATATTTTAAAAGAACATCGAAGCAAAAATTTTAGAAGCTGATTGGACTAATCCGACAGCTTCTTTTTTTGGTCCTCTAACACAAAAAAAATAAAATAAATTACTCTTTTTTATCTTACTAGACATATATTTAGAAAATTCCAACAACTAAAATTGTAGTAAATAAACAACTAAATTCGAGGTGAGCATTATTAATAACATAGCAATCCAAAAAATTACGCAAATTGTTGGTGAAAAATATGTTAAAAACTCAACTGCACAGCTTTTAGCCTATTCCTATGATGCAACTGCAAACTTTCAACGTTTACCTGAGCTTGTCATTTCTCCAGGGAGTGTAGAGGAAATTGCAGAGGTATTAAAAGTATGTAATGAATATAAAATTCCAATTATTCCACGAGGTTCTGGAACAAACCTTGCAGCAGGAACGGTGCCTTACGATGGAGGTGTTGTGATTTTATTTACCCGAATGGATCAAATTATAAATTTTGATAAGGAAAATTTAACGATTACGGTACAGCCAGGTATTATTACAGAGAATCTTTGCACATTCGTTGAAACACATGGTTTATTTTACCCACCTGATCCAAGCTCAATGAGAATTTCTACGATTGGGGGCAATGTAAGCGAAAACTCGGGTGGCTTGCGTGGCTTAAAATACGGTGTAACAAAGGATTATGTCAAGGGTCTGCAAGTTGTTTTACCGAACGGGGATATTTTAGAAACAGGTGGCAAGCTAGCAAAGGATGTGGCAGGCTATGACCTAACATCATTATTTGTTGGAGCAGAGGGAACATTAGGTGTTGTGACAGCGATTACATTAAAGCTTATCCCGCTGCCGCAATATAAAATGACGAGCATCGCATACTTTGAATCATTAGAGGATGCTGCGCGTACAGTCTCGAGCATTATCGCCAATAAAATTATTCCCGTAACGTTAGAATTTCTTGATAAAAAAACAATTATCGCTGTTGAGCAATATATGAAAATAGGTCTCTCAACAGATGTAGAGGCAATGCTATTGCTTGAGCAGGATGGTGAAATGCATCAAGTAGAACAGGATGTTAATGAAATGGTACAAATAGCGAAGGTAAATGGTGCGCTTTTTACACAAATTGCAAAAGATACACTGGAAGCGGAGCAAATTAAAATAGCAAGACGTGTTGCTTTATCTGCCTTAGCGAAATTAAAACCAACTGTTATTTTAGAGGATGCGACAGTACCACGGTCAGAGCTGGCAAAAATGGTCATGAGAATTAATGATATTTCTGAAAAGTACAATGTCAATATTGCCACATTCGGTCATGCAGGGGATGGAAATTTGCACCCTACCTGTTTAACAGATCTGCGAGATGAAGATGAAATGCACCGTGTAGAGGCGGCATTTGAGGAAATTTTTGAGGCTGCACTGTCGATAGGTGGCACGATTACAGGGGAGCACGGTGTAGGTGAAATGAAAGCACCTTATTTAGAATGGAAAATTGGTCCTGTCGGCATTACTGTAATGAAAAATATTAAGCAAGCCTTCGATCCAACCAATATTATGAATCCTGGCAAAGTATTTGCAAAAGAAACGAAGAAAAGAGTGGTGGTACATGGTGGTAAGTAACGTACAACAACAAATGCAGCAATCCTTCCAGACACATGTCGATGAAAATTTATTGCTCGACTGTATGAGATGCGGTTTTTGTTTGCCGAGCTGCCCGACATATCTTCACATGGAGCAGGATGAAGCGCAATCGCCACGTGGACGCATTGCCTTAATGAAGGCAGTACGCGACGGAATAGTACCATTCGATGCATCCATTGAGAAGTCATTTGATTTATGTTTAGGCTGTCGTGCATGTGAGCCCGCATGTCCAGCTGGAGTACAGTATGGTGCTTTAATAGAGCAAACACGTGAAGCTGTACAAGAGGTGAAACAGTCATCTCTCGTAGAAAAAACAACACGCAAAATTGTATTTAATAGTCTTTTCGTCAAGCGAAAAAATATGGAGCATGCAGTCAGTCTACTGCATCTTTATCAAAAATCAGGTCTGCAAAAGATTGTTCGGAAAATTGGCTTTTTAAATTTATTCCCGCAGCATTTAACAACAATGGAGGCATCCTTACCACCTGTAGCAAAAAAGGTACAGCCATTAAAGCTGAAAGAAACGGCTACGATGAGGGTAGCTTTTTTTACAGGCTGTTTAATGGATACACTTTATAAGGAAACAAACGATAAAACGGTGTCCTTGCTACAAATGCTTGGTGTTGACGTTATTATTCCAGATAATCAAAGCTGCTGTGGGGCTCTGCATGGACATAGTGGTGAGCTAAAGCGGGGTAAGCAAAACTTAATTCGCAATGTAGAGTTATTTGATTCAGATGATTACATCTATATTGTCAATAATGCAGGCGGCTGTGGTGCTTTCTTGAAGGAGTATGAAAAGCACCTAAATAGTGATGAGTGTTACCGTGAAAAAGCAGTTCGATTTTCTGAGAAGACCATTGATATTTCCAGCTTGCTCGTCAAAGCTGGTCTGCTGGAATATTTAGCAACATTGCCACAGCAAGCAAACAAAACACTTGTGACGTATCAGGATTCCTGCCATTTACGCAATGTAAATAAAGTCTTCAATGAACCAAGAATGATATTACACGCGCTACCGAACGTCCACTTTAAAGAGCTGCCAAACGCCCATACATGTTGTGGTTCAGCAGGGATATATAATTTGTTGCAGCCTGCATTAGCGGGTGACATTTTAGATGCAAAGATGGCAACGATTAAGGCGCTACAACCGACAGTTATCGTAACAGCCAATCCTGGTTGCTTACTACAAATTCAAGCGGGTATCCATAAAGCGAAGCTGGAAGTCAGCCTGCAAGCTACACATATTGTTGATTTTATCTACAATAGCATAGCTAACTATAGTAAAATACACTAAAAATACTAAATATACTGAAATTTCAATATTATTAGTATATTATTCTGCTATGGAGGTGGCACAATGTTTAATTTGCAAATAATTGGAACCAAGATTGTTAGAGAGCTTGGTGAATTGATTGACCAAAATGTTGTTGTAATCGATCATAATGGATTTATTATCGCAAGCACGGACATGTCTAGGGTGAACCAATTTCATGAGGGTGCATTAATAGCCATGAAGAACAAAGAAGTAATGCATATGACAAAGGAGCTTTCAACACAATTAAAAGGTGTGCTTGAAGGAATGGTTATGCCGCTAATTATCGAAGACACGCCAATTGGAGTAATTGGGGTTACTGGACAACCCTTTGAAATTGAAAAATATGGGAAGCTTGTGCAGAAAATCACACAGTTTTTTGTTGAAGATTTTTTAATGCACCGTAAAAAAGAACGAGAGACAAAAATGATTGAGCTCTTCTTACTGGATTTATTAAATGGGCAGGTTAATAAATTGTTGTTAGAGCAACGAGCAGAAATGCTAAATATCGATACGGAGCTTTACAACCGAGTTATAATAATTCAATTAAATAGGAGAATTGATGAAAAGGGGATGGATTATTTGCGTGCAATTCAAATAATTCATCCTCATTTACATATTTTTCAATGGAGCTTTGATAAGCTAGTGTTGCTTGTACCAAAAGTAACTCGGATCCATTTAGAGCAAACACTTCATTCATTTAATCGTAAACTTATAAAGCTATATGATGACGATATATTTATAGGTGTCGGCAATTCACATTCCTTTTTCGAGCTAAATGAATCTTATAATGAAGCAAGTATAGCGCTAACAGTTGCTGTTGAAAATAGACAAATAGTTTTTGAGGAAGATTTAAAATTAGAATTACTATTGTCGGATCTTGATGAGCAAAAGGTAGGCAATTTTATCGGAAGGACAATTGGCTCTTTAATAAAGGAAGAGGAATTGATTTACAATTTAGAAATGTGGTTAAAAAGCAAAGGGGGGTTACAGGACATTGCCGATACACTTCATATCCATAAAAATACATTGAAATATCGCTTAAAAAAAATTGAAAAGCTTTTAAATATTGATATTAATAATAATGAAAATAAATTGGAATTAATGATTGCTATATTACTTTATCGAAAAAGAAAAAGAGTTTAAGTTTAGGAGAAAAAATTGTAATTAAATATTTAAAAAAGCTTTTTTTTGTATTGTTTTTATATGTTAGAGACAAAAATCAATAGATTATTTTGTTTTTTTTATCCCAAAAGAATATATATTTAGATTTTTCGGAATTATAGAATAATTATTAAGTCTAACAGAGAAAGAGTAGGGGGGATATGTTTTGAGGAAATTTTTAAAAGGGAAAAATCTTCTTTTTGCAGTGCTCTTGATTGTTTCAGTGATACTAGCTGCCTGTGGTGGAAGCAGTGGTGGAGGTGCTGATGGTAAAGAAAAGTCATATAAATTAAAAATGTCGGTCACTGTATCAGATTCATCAACTTGGTATGAGGCAGCCAAAAAATTGGCAGATGATATGGATAAAGAAACAGATGGTCGCATTAAAATTGAAGTTTTCACGAATGAACAATTATCTGGTGGAGATTCAGGAAAGGCTGTCGAGAGCTTAGCAAAAGGTTCAATCGATTTAACTTTTAACTCTACCATTATTTACTCGATTTTAGATCAACGTTTTGGTGTCACAAGTGCGCCGTTTTTACTTAAGGATCATGCTGAAGTAGATAAAGTGTTTAATGGGGAAGGTGGAGAAAAGCTTAAAGGACTTTTAGCTGAAAAGGGCATACAGGCTTTAGGGTATGGTGAAAATGGTTTCCGTCAAATAACAAACAGTAAGCGTGAAATTAAACTACCAAAAGACTTAAACGGATTAAAGATTCGTATTCCTGGTATTACAATGTACACAGATTTATATCGTTCATTAGGAACAGACCCAACAACAATGACATTCTCAGAAGTGTTTACAGCGTTACAGCAAGGTACAATTGATGGTCAAGAAAACCCAATTGATGTCATTGCTTCGTCAAAGTTAGAGGAAGTACAAGATTACTTAACATTATGGAACTACTCATATGACCCATTAGTGTTAGGTATGAACAAAAAACTATATGATTCTTTAAGCGATGTAGATCGTGAACTATTCGACCGTTTAGGGAAAGAGGCAGCTGCTTATCAAATAAAAATTGCGCGCGAAAAAGAGGCGTCACAAATTGAGAATTTAAAAGCAAAAGGAATGAATATTTATACGCCAACAGAAGCAGAATTGGAAGCATTTAAACAAGTAGTTCAACCTATTTATGATAAATATACTGATATTTGGGGAGAAGATTTACTGAAAGCGTTTACACCATAGGAGGGATAATATGAAGTTTTTAGACTACTTTGAAGAGATTATATTAAGCATTACATTTGCAGCGATTACATTTATTACATTTGTAAACATTGTTTCTCGCAATGTAGTCAATTTATCCCTTTCTTTTACAGAAGAAATCACAGTTAATTTGTTAGTATTACTGACATTTGTTGGTACAGCCCAAGGTGTGCGTAGATACGCACACCTTGGTTTTACCTTATTGTTTGATAAAGGGAATAAGCTGACAAAAAAGGCGATTGTAATTATTTCATCGGTAGCAAGTGGTGTATTGTTTGCAGTATTACTTTATTACGGTATTGATATGGTATTGTTCCAAATGCAGATTAATCAAACGACACCAGCATTAGGGATGCCACAGTGGATTTTATCTTCTGCATTACCGCTAGGCGCTTTACTGTGCTTAATTCGTACAGTTCAAGCGATGGTGGAAGAATATAAAGCGGTGAATAATGACGGCGATGGATCGAAAGGGGATGAGCTAAAATGACAGCACTATTACTTTTTGGCTCCTTTATATTGCTTGTATTTTTAAGAGTACCAATCGCTGCTTCTTTAGCGGTAGCTTCAATGATTGTACTATTTACAATACAAGGGCTATCAGGGTTTGAAGCATTAACAGATATTATGTATACGAGTGTTGCGAAGTTTACATTATTAGCGATTCCATTCTTTATTTTAGCAGGTGTAATTATGGACCATATCGGAATCTCTAAACGCTTAATTGACTTTGCTCAAACATTGGTAGGACATCGTAAAGGTGGCATTGTACTTGTAACTGTATTAGTAGCGATTTTCTTTGCTGCTATTTCAGGCTCTGGTCCCGCTACAGTTGCTGCAATTGGAGGTATTTTAATTCCGGCAATGGTGAAAAATGGCTATCGCAAAGAAACTGCTGGAGGATTAGTAGCGAGTGCTGGGGCGATAGGGATTATTATTCCACCATCGATTGCCTTCATTATATTTGCAGTAGTAGCAGGAGATCAAATCCCCATTACGATTAATCGTCTATTTATGGCAGGGGTTATACCAGGTATTTTAGTAGGTATCAGTTTATTTATCGCTGGGATGTATGTTCGCAAACGCGACATTAAAAAGGGTATTTTTAACGACTCTATGGAAGCAGCTATGCGAAAAAGCACAGGAAAAGAACGGTGGGATGCATTTATTAAAGCGCTTCCAGGATTAATGATTCCAGTAATTATTTTAGGTGGTATTTACGGAGGCATTTTCACACCAACAGAAGCAGCAGTTATTGCTGTTGTATATGGACTAGTTGTAGGTCTGTTCATTCATCGAAAGGGCTACATAAAAATGATGTATCGTATTTTTATTGAATCAGCGTTACAAACAGCTGTTGTTATGATTATCGTAAGTGCGGCTTCTGTCTTTGCCTATATTGTAACAACAGAGCAAATTGCATCTACTATTTCAAATACAGTTTTAGGTTTAACAGATAATAAAATAATTATTTTACTACTTATAAATATTATTTTATTAATTGCGGGTGCGTTTATCGACGCCATTTCAGCGTTTTATATTTTCGTACCGATTTTACTTCCGATTATGTTAATGCTAGATGTAGATCCAGCTGTATTTGGGGTATTTATGACGATTAACTTAGCAATCGGCTTATTTACACCACCTGTTGGCTTAAATTTATATGTTGCAGCCAGTATGTCAAAGGCCAATATCATCCAAATTTCAAAAGGAGTCGTACCATTTATTGTTGCTTCGATTATTGTCTTATTACTTGTAACGTATATACCTTCTCTATCAACATTTTTACCAGATTTATTAAATATTAAGTAGCAAAGGGGAAAATTATTATGACATTAAAAGATGATGTAGCGATTGTTACAGGAGCGGCAAGTGGTATTGGACAGGCAGTCGCAGTACAGCTTTCAAAGCAAGGGGTACATGTTGTTTTAGTTGATTTAAATTCATGTGAGGAGACAATTGAAAAACTAGTACATGATAGGTATTTAGAGTGCTTAGGAGATATTCGAGATGCTGAATTTATAAAAGCAACAGTCAACCGCACAGTTGAAAAATATGGAGAGATTCATATTTTGGTGAACAATGCTGGTACATGTAGTCGTAAAAATATTGAAACGATGACATTTGAGGACTGGTCACGGGATCTTGATACGAACTTAAAAGCAACATTTATGTTTACGCAAGCATGTGTTTACCCTCATATGAAGGATGCGCAATATGGTCGTATTATTAATATTAGCTCAGTATCAGGTTTAAACGGTGGTGTGACATCTGGTGAGGATGGTACAGGTCGATCAGGCCCAGCATATGCAGCATCAAAAGGGGGTGTAATCGCCCTTACAAAATGGGTAGCCAAAGAGCTAGGACCATTAAATATTACTTGTAACTCCGTGGCACCAGGCGCAACATTAACAGGTATTACAACGGGGGTTCCATACAATTTGGATCAACAGGTTATTAAGCGTATCGGCACACCTGATGATATTGCAAGTGCTGTCCTATACTTTGCATCTAGGGAGGCTGGTTATGCGACTGCTCAGGTGTTGAAGGTAGATGGGGGGATTAGTATTGGATAATTCTAGGTGGCAGGCTTTATATGACCGTCCTACGGATAGAATTATCGGGAGATTGAAAGCAGGAACGGATTTATTTACTGGGATTAAAGAGGTTTGCTACTACTTTGGTGTGAAGGGAGGGCAATTTCAGTGTTTGGGATCCTTGAAGCAGGCTACGTATGTCCAAGTTCAGAGAGGCGAAAAGAAAGGGACCATTGTTTATTCACCGAAGAGGCAAACTATATCTCCGGTAGAACTTATTTCTGGTTTAGGCTTTATTGGGATAGATTTAGAAACGAATGATTTAGATATTCATTTCCACGGATCTTTTGTTGATTGTGATCAAAATTTTTCTGGTGGTCATTTTCTTGAAGGAGAAAACGAAATCGCCATTACAGTCGAATTCATACTCTATCCATTAAAAGAGGCCATACCGAAAAGACGTAAGGATGATCAATTCGGCGTTCTAATTTTTCATTTTGAAGAGTAGGAGGAAGATAGATGAGTACAATCGGCCAATTAGCACTGAAATCAGCTCACGCGTACCCAGATAAAATAGCAGTTAAATTTAAAGAACGCACTATTTCCTATGCCCAATTAATTGAGCGTGCATATGCACTAACAGCCTATTTTAAAAGTCTTAACTTACAAAAAGGAGAGCGCGTAGGTATTTTAATGTCAAATCGATTAGAGCATATTGAGCTTGATGTAGCCGTTTCTCTATATGGCCTTATTAAAGTGCCTCTTAACTACCGTTTGCATCCGAAAGAACATGATTATCAAATGAAGGATTCAGGTATGAGCCTGATTGTTGGTGAAAAGTCATTAATCGATCAATTGCAAATTGATTTCCCCATCCTTTATTGCGGAGAACCGTATGAGCAAGTGTTTAATCAATTTAAAGGGCAGGCTCATGAAAATGAAGTAGATGAGAATGATACGATGGCTATTATGTACACTTCGGGAACGACAGGCAATCCGAAGGGAGTCATGCTGTCACACCGTAATATGGTAAGTGGAGCACTTTCATTAGCAATGGCATGTGAGGTCGACTATAAGGATATGCTCGGTCATGTTGCACCATTAACGCATGGGGCAAACTTCTTAAGTCATGTGGCATGGCTCTTTGGCTTAACACAAGTCGTATACGATAAATTTGAGCCAGAGCAATTTGTTCATTTATTAGAGCAGGACGGTATTTCAATAATTTTCCTAGTACCAACGATGGTCAACTTAATGATTCAGCACGAGCATTTCATTCCGCAAAAGCTTAATACCATTAAATCTATTAATATGGCAGGCTCACCCATTGCTGCTGCAAAGTTGCAAGAGGCATTAGACAAAGTAGGCACAAAATTTGTTGAAACATATGGTCAAGTAGAAGGACCGATGTGCATTTCTATAATGCCACGCGAGGATTTACCCTCTCGCCTTGATTCGTGTGGTAGAGTCGGACCATTTGTTGATGTGAAAATCGTTGATGCTGAAGGCAATGAATGCCCAGTAGGAGAAATTGGTGAAATTACGGCAAAGGGTCCACTTATTATGCAGGGTTATTGGAATAATGAAAAGGCAACAGCAGAAACATTGCGTGACGGTTGGCTTCATACAGGCGATTTAGGCAGACTAGATGAGCGTGGCTACCTATATATCGTTGACCGAAAAAAGGAGGTCATTATTTCAGGTGGCGTGAATATTTACCCTCGTGAAGTAGAGGAAGTGTTGAACAAACATGAATTCGTCAAGGAAACATGTGTTATTGGTATTCCGGATGAGCAATGGGGCGAATCCATCGTCGCATATGTAGTGCCAAACGGACGTGGAGCAATTGAAAAGGATGCATTGATCAAGCTTTGCCAAAATCATTTAGCGAGCTTTAAAAAGCCGAAAGAAATTTATGTAGTTGAGGCGCTACCGAAAAGCTCCTACGGGAAAATTTTAAAACGCGAGCTAGTAAAACAGCATATGGAGGTGACACAATGACGGTATACGTTCATAGTGTAAGTATGACGAAGTTCGGAAACAGTGAAAATGCTTCATTAAAGGATTTAATGCTCGCTGCTAGTCGAGATGCGCTAGATGAGGCAAGAGAGTTAAAAATGGATGCTGTTTTTGTTGGTAACTATATGGGAGGGAGCTTAGCCAATCAAGAGATTCTAGGCGCGATTGTAGCAAATGACTTGGGGCTCGGTCATATTCCAACGGCCAAATTAGAGGGTGCCTGTGCTTCAGGCGGTATCGCATTACGCCAAGGAATTCTAAGCATTTTAAGCGGCGAATATGAAAGCGTTTTAGTTGTCGGTGTTGAAAAGATGAAGCATGCACCGACTGCCACAGTAACACAATTTATTAACTCTGCGATGGATCAAACGACAAACGAACGCTATGCAGGTCTAACTTTCCCAGGATTTTTTGGCGTTGTAGCGAATCGCTATTTCTATGAAACAGGTGCAAATAAATCCCATTTGGCGAAATTAGCCTTAAAAAACCGTGAAAATGCTCTGCAAAATCCACTTGCACAATTCCAAAAATCAGCAACGCTTGAAGAAATCATGAATGCACGCATTATTACAGATCCACTTGGCTTATTCGATTGTTCACCAATAACGGATGGGGCAGCAGCGGTTGTTTTATCTCGTAAGCCATCTGATATTAAAATATTAGCCTCAGCACAGGCTTCAGGACCTACGATGATGCAGGATGCTATCGATTTATTATCATTACCAGCGATACGTATATCCGGGCAGCAAGCCTATGAAAAGGCAGGGGTTGGTCCTGAAGATATTGATGTCGTCGAAATTCACGATTGCTTCTCAATTTCTGAAATGCTTGCCATTGAAGAGCTCGGTTTTTTCCCGAAATTAGAAGGCTGGTTAGCCATTGAGCAAGGAAAAACACAAGTGAACGGAGAAAAGCCTGTCAATACAAGCGGCGGCCTTTTGTCAAGAGGACACCCTATTGGCGCAACAGGTGTGGCGCAGTTTTACCAATTAGTGCACCAATTGCGCGGACATGCACCAAACCAGCTAGAAAAACGACCAAAGTTAGCACTTGCACAAAATTTAGGTGGCACTGGTTCTTATTCGGTTGTCCACATTTTAGAAAGGGTGTAGCAGATGAAGGTTTATGAATGCTGTGGTGTTGAGTCAGTTAGGAAAAAAGTGTATTGCAGCACCTGCCGCCAAGAAATCAAAAACGAACGAGAAGTTCCAGATGAGGGAACAGTTTATAGTTATTCGGTCATCCATATTGCACCAGCTGAATATACCCATTTGGCACCGTATACTGTGGCGCTAGTACAGCTAAAGAATTCTACAGCAAAACTAACGGTACGCATTCATGAAAATGTACAAATTGGTGATTTCGTACAGCTTGATCAAATTGTAGATGGAACATACATTTATCAAAAGAGTAGCACTGCTTAAAGGAGAGGTATGGAGTATGGTAGGCTGTTAGGAAAGCTATATCTTTCCCGACAGCCTACTTTCGTATGAAAGGCTTATGAAGTATTTAAGCAAATAGCTTTTGGAAATATAAGGAAGTTTGTTCCGGTAGCTTCAGAAAAAATCTTCTAAAAGCCTAGCCTGTTTTCCCAACAGCTCTCCCGAAAAAATATTTTATAAAAAGGTGAGAAATAAGACGCTAGTTTATTTATGGATATTTTCCACCTTTCGATTGAATAAAACAAGAGGTGATGACTTGGCAAATGCAAAGGTTTATTCCATTTTAGTATTTGTTATGTTTCTTTGGGGTATGAATGTTACATGGTTGAAAGTAATTGTTTCCAATGGCGATCCATTAACAATGCAAACTGCCCGTATTTTTCTAGCAGGTATTACGATTTTTATTATTTTAAAGCTAACGAAGCAGCAGTTATATGTAAAAGAAATGCCATTTAAGTACATATTAATTGGTTGCTTTTTCGGCGTCATTTGTCATCATGTTTTTTTAGCATATGGTATTGTTCGAACAACTGCTATGAAAACAGCTATTATTAGTGGCTTAAGCCCGCTTTTCACGGCCCTTATTGCAGTTATATTTAAAGACACTATTATGACGAAAACAAAATTACTCGGCTTTACACTTGGGGGAATTGGCGTACTATTCGCAGTTGTAGATGACATTACCGAGCTGACAAATCTACAGCTAGGTGATTTTCTCGTGTTTATGTCATTCTTTTTGCAGGCCTTTAGCTTTATCGCAATTCGAAAAGCAACTGAAATAATTTCTCCCATGCTGATGACAGGCTGGATGCTTCTAATTGGCTCATCAGTATTATTAATTTTCACATTTGCTACAAGCATCAAAAGCTACGGAGCATTTTTATCCTTCAGCCCGCTCATATGGCTTGTATTTTTCATGTCAGCTATTTTAGCTACTTCTATTGGACACACACTGTATAATTTATGTATAAAGCAAATTGGTGCAGCAGAATCCGCTATTTTTGTTAATTTCAATACCGTATTCGCATTAATTGGGGCGGCATTATTTTTACATGAAAGCATTACACTTCAGCAATTTTTAGGCAGTTTGGTTATTATCGCAGGCGTAATTATTGGCACAAGCAATTTAGAAGAAAGACTTCTTCAAAGGAAACAAAATCGCGATAATTAGAGTTTTAGAAAAAGAGGGTGGCACTACTCTTCTTAGCCTCTATGCTAAAGTTTTAGAGGGTGATATAACTTATTCAGTGTCTCTACTTGATGTTTTAAACTCTTTATTTTATAATAATACTACATGCCAGTGAGCATCTACTCATACGATGTTCATTTTACAACCTGCATTTAGCAGGCTTGCCCGTATACGGTTTATGACCGGATTATATCCGGGGACGTTACGGATTCGACAGGGATGGTTCAAGCTTTGGTCGCGCGTCGGAGGTCTCGGCTCCGTCAACAACGGAAGTTATATAATAACTGGCAAACAACAAAACTTAGCTTTCGCAGCGTAAGCTCGTAAGCGCTCTGCCTCTCTATCGCCCATGTAGAGAACGTGGGGCCCAACTTTAGTGGGATACGGTCGATGGTGCCACCTGAGTCACCGACAAGAGATTTCCAGGTTAGCGTACAGGACGCCTGTTTGTCGGCATAATGTTACGTGAATCGTAAATAGGCAAACTACACGCGTAGAAGCTGAAGTATTGGAGTTTCTGGACGCGGGTTCGACTCCCGCCGTCTCCATAATTGAATTTTCTAGAGTTGTCTAGAGTGATCAAAACCCTTGTATATCAAGGGTTTTTTCTATTTTTAATGTACTGAGTTTTCTGGGATTTTCAGCAGAAACTGGCTATAAATCTGGTCACTTTTGGGTCAAGTTTATGAGTTTAAGTACGCCACAAATTTATTAATTGTATCGTTTTTTGCACGCTTTGATAGGTGCGTATATATGTTGAGCGTTGTTTGCACATCTGTGTGACCTAATCGTTCTTGTACTTCTTTGACACTTGCACCTGCTTCGAAAAGTAAAGAGCAATGCACATGACGAAATGAGTGAACATGTGTATAGGGCAAGCCGTAAGTGTCGATGATTTTCATGAGCCATTTTCTAGGAACCGTTTGTTGCAATAAGTCATTTTGTTCGTTTGTAAACACTAATTGACTTTTGTCATTCGCATTTGGAAATTTATCTTGCTGAATCCTTTTCCATTCAGATAAGATGCTGCATGTTTCATCATCGATTAAAAGCTGGCGTATCGTATCAGTTTTCGTTGATTTGATATAGAGCTTGTTATTTTTACCTCTTGAAAGAGCTTTTGTTATGAGCAGTTCCTTTGTATCGAAATTTAAATCCGCCCAGGTTAATGCAAGTGCCTCCCCTTTACGGATGCCTGAAAAAGCAAGCAGGTAGAAAAATGCGGTTATTTGAGCGTTACCATATTGCTTTAAGCATTGAAGAAAGTTAATTAGCTGCTCCTTTGAATAGTAGTTGACCTCGCTATCTAATACAGCAGAAGCTTTGATTTTTGGAAGATCCACTAGCTTGAAAGGATTAGAGCTGATGTACTCACGCTTAATAGCAAAATCAATTACTTTAGATGCGTAAGTTTTAACCATTCGAAATCTTTTTAGTTTCAAGGAACAGTCATCAACAAAGCTTTGGCAGATTGCTACACTCAATTTCTCAATTCGGTAGTGACCTAATGCAGGGAG
Organism: Lysinibacillus sp. FJAT-14222; assembly: GCF_001278875.1. NCBI lineage: Bacteria > Bacillati > Bacillota > Bacilli > Caryophanales > Bacillaceae > Lysinibacillus > Lysinibacillus sp. FJAT-14222. Next base: position 49,061 of record NZ_LIYL01000010.1, read on the forward strand.
AATATGATTCCTGAAAATTCCTAGTGTTTTGACAAAGGTACTTTCTTCAACCGTTCTTTCGTAGTGCTGAATCCAGACATTATATATATCCTCGTAAGTTTCTGTTTTAGGTTTCTTAAATTCCCCTTTACTAACTTCGACTCTTAATTGAGCTAAGGCAAGATTAGCCTCTTTTTTTGTTTGAAAGCCGCGTCTAGTAACATGAATTTGTTTGCCTGTTTCGCTATCCATCCCTAAATAAAGCTTAAACATGTAGTAGATTTTGCCATCTTTTTTTGTATATGATTTAATAGGGTCTTTCATTAAAGTGCCTCCTAGAACCATACAGGGAAACTAGGGGTACAGTTAATGCTGCGATTAACTATATTGTAAGTATAGCGTATAAAAAATGGTTTCCCAATAAATCAGCTACCTTTATTTTGGTAGCATTTAATGTTGAAATAATGATGATAGCAAAAAGGCTATTTGTAATTAGTGGTTGTATATTTGCAAAATCCTTTATTACACTACACAATTGAAACAAACGATGCATTAAGGATGTGATGATTTTGGGTACACAAAAGATAAATCTTTATGTTGATGATTTAAGAGATTGTCCGAGTGGTTTTGTTGTGGCAAGAACGTTTCAAGAAGCAATTCTTCTACTTGAAAATCACGAAGTAGATATACTTTCTCTTGACCATGATTTGGGAGAGGATTTACAAGGTAATCTATTGCCAACGGGTTATGACTTAGTAAAATATATTTGTGAAAAAGGGTTACGGGCAAACAAAATATATATTCATACGGACAACCCTGTTGGTAGAGAGAATATGTATCAAACGTTGCATGGGGCAAAGCGAAGAGGCTTCATTGATTCAGATATTGAAATTTATCACTATTCCATAACTGAAAATAAATATACTAAATGAAGTTATACTAAACAATTCGTAAAAGTTATTGCGTGCTCAATAGCAATCAAATAAGGTATTCCATTACTTATTGTGAAAACCTGTTAAAAATTGAGTAAGAACAAGTGCCAAAATACAAATGTACTTTGGCACGGATTGAGATTCAATTAACAATCATTTATACAGTTTGATTAAATGACTTTACTAATATATTTCCTAATTCAGGGATGCAATGAACGGTGTTTGTCAATATAGTTGTCGTATTTAGTTACTTTAGTATTTTGAAAGATTGGGTGAATCCCCATGTTCAGTCAAGGCTATCGCGCTGCGCTTGCTGGCCTGGCAATTAAGATTGAAAGAAAAAGCGTGCTTTCAATCTTAATCGCCAGGGAAATGGGGACTAATGTCACTGCTTCAGTTTGTCCTCATCTCGCATTGGATTGAGTGCTACTTGTTCAGTCGGTGCCCAATTTCTTGTACCTCGTGCCCAACGCTCCGGATGTTTCTCCTTCGCAGCCTCGTACACGTCTTTGCGCTTTTCTAATAGGGCTATGTGTTCGCCCGTATGACATTGTACAGGTGTTACAAAATTCAGCCCACTATGCAGGTGGATCTCGTTGTACCAATGGACAAATTGTTGTGCCCATTGTCTTGTTTTTTCAATTGTTTCAAAACCTTTGTGTGGGAAATCCGGTCGATACTTGAGTGTCCGAAACATCGCCTCTGAGTAAGGATTATCGTTACTTACACGTGGTCTTGAAAACGAACTTTGGATGCCCAACTTCTCCAGTAAACCTAGAAAGGTCGAGGCTTTCATTGGACTCCCATTGTCGGAATGTAATACTAGTGGTTCTCCCAGAATTTTTTCACTGATCACTGCTTTTTTTACGAGTGTTTCGGCGTGTTTTGCCTCTTCTGTTTCCCATACTTCCCAGCCGACTATCTTTCTACTAAACAAGTCGAGAATTAAATAGAGTCGATAATATAAACCTTTCACTGGTCCTCCGAGCCAAGTGATATCCCATGTCCACACTTGATTTGGCGCTGTTGCCAGATGGCTTTCCGGGATTCTTCGCTCAGGCTTTTGGCTACGTCCTCGGTGATGCTGCATCTTTTCTTCACGTAATACACGATAAAATGTCGATTCTGACGCAATGTAAGTTCCTTTGTCCGCAAGTCTAGGCACAATTTGCGTAGGTGGGCAATCCGCATATTCTGCTTGCTTCACAATCGTTAGTATTTCCTCTTTTTCTTCTTGTGATAACTTATTTTTTGGTGTAGGACGTTTCGTAAGTGGGCGCTGATCGACCTTCACACCACCATCCGAAATCCAACGTTCATAAGTACGTACACTAATGTGTAGTTCTTGACAAGCCTCTGCTAATCGCGCACCGTTCTGATTGGCTTCTTGGATGAGTTCTATAGCTAATGCGCGATTTGATGGGCTAATCATTCGTCCTCGTCGTCCCCCCAAATCGCTTGGGCCTTTTTTCTAAGCAGTAGTAATGCAGCAGCTTCCGCAAGTGCCTTTTCCTTTTTTTGTAGCTCTTTTTCCAATTGCTTGGCACGCTTTTGTTCTTCCTTCAATGCGCCATTCAACTGTTTCGTTTGATCTGATGTTTGACCATTTGCTTGAAGGCATACATTGCGCCAAGCTTCAATTTGTTCGCGATACAACCCTTTCTTACGGCAATACTCCGCCAACTCTACCTCATTCATCGTGAACGTTTCCATCACGATTAAAAACTTGTCTTGGCTATTCCATTTATCACTGGTTTGACCATTTCCAGGCGTTGCCACACCAGCTGCACGTGCTTCTTTACGCCACTTGTACAATGTCACATCTGTAATGCCTTCTTCTTTCGCAATTTGTGCCACTGCTTCATTATTCGGTGGCATCATGCGTTTAACAATTGCTTCTTTTTGTTCTTGCGAATATCGCACTCTATTTCTTCCTGTCATATCGATCGACCTCCATGTTATTTACTTAACTATAACACTAAAGCATCCTACGACATCTATCCTAACAGAGGGGGTGAATATACATATCTATCGTTGTTGTTATATTTGTGTGACCTAAGAAGTGTTGGATAAATTTAATATCTTTTTTTTGGTAAAACATGCGAATAGCACAAGTGTGACGTAAGCCGTGAACAGAAACAAGCTTTAAGCCATGTTGAGTTTGGAATTTTTTTAACCAACGATTTAAATTAGAGTTGTTGTAAAAAGTATTTTTATTGTTTGTGAAGATAAATTGTTTATTGCCTTTATGCTCAATATTTTGCAACTTTAATTGCTCTGCTTGGAGCTCCTGCCATTTAAATAATGCTTGCAAAGTTTCATCATCAATATCAAGCGTTCTTTCATAATAGTTCTTCGTAACTTTAATATAAGGCTTATTCAATTCATCCCAACCGATGGCTTGATGAATACGGATTGTTTTGTTTTGAAGATCAATATCTTGCCATTGCAGTGCAAGAAGCTCACTTTTGCGTAAGCCTAAATTTATAAGCAAGAGAAAACTTGCGATTTTTGATATATCATTTGTTGCTTTCAACTTTTGAATAAATTCGTCCGATTCATCTGAGGTATAGATTAATTTTCCAATTTGATTTTTTGTACCTTTAACAGCTTTGTCCATTGTTGTCATTAAAGCAATCTCCTTTTGTGTTTTCTATTATTTTTTATTCTTGTACATTGGTTAAAAAGTGATTGATTTCATTTTTGGAGAATCGCTTGCTGCGACGAATTGAATTACCGTTACGCCATTGATCAATAAGCATTTTTCAAAAATTTCTTCAATGTTGTTATCAAGCGTAAATTCAAGCTTTGTTTCGATGTTTTTTTCAAGGCTTTGTGTAATTAAGTTTTTCATTTGTTTGTTCCTCCGTAATAGATAGTAAGTGTTATAAACCATGGAGCTTGCTAGAGCAGTAATACGATACTATACACACTTGCAGAAAAGAAAATTCGAAAAAAAGTGTCGTATACATCAAATCATTAGTTATGAAGTATGAAGCCTGCTGGAGCAGTAATACGACACCATATACAACTGCAGAAAAGAAAATTCGAAAAAAAGTGCCGTATATATCAAATCAGCTGTTTATAAGCTTACTAAGTCGGACAGAAGCTAGGATTAAGATAATTAAAATTGTTTACTTCTGAACATTTAAATTAGGTAGCTATGTTGTATAATTGGAAATTTTAGATTCGAAGAGAGGGGGGTATGGAGAATTGTTCGTTATGTAATTTAGAGTTCAAACAGACAAAAATATCATCTTAAGTAATGGGAATTGTATATTTCTATAATTAGATCTTGCACGCATAAATTCCATAAAGGGTGTTTAGTTGGAAGGAGCATGCATCACAGTACCTAAAGTACATAGTGAGAAAGCATTTGATTTATCGGCAGAAGAATAGAATGCAACCTATACACTTCTCTTGTTGACTTGGAATAAAGATTTATTAAACGCAGCTATAAATGATGATTTTTAACGTTAAGGAATCGGCTGTATATGCAAGATTTTATTCAAAATATGTTCCCGTGTAATTTCTTTTGAATAGCATTGAAAGCTTTGTTGTATCTAAGTTCAAACGATCCTGCATAAAAAGGTGTATTTGATTGGAATATAAAAAAACACTTAAAACATTGATGTGACAACGTTTTAAGTGTTCCTTTGTATCCCAAAACTTGCATTTGGGAACGATTTTTTGTATGGATTTGTATAAATACTATTTTTTAAAATGCTTTAACACAAAATTAATTTGTTGACACATGTGAACACATGTGTTTAAATATGATTAACACATGTGTTCACAAATTATTTAGGAGTGATGTATATGAATAAACATTATTGGCTATTAAGACCCTTACCTCATGGCACAGATCATCTTGAAAATTTTTTAAAAACTAATTTTATTGCAGTAGGCTATCCTGTAGGTGAAGATTTATCTGACTTTAGTTTTAACGATATGCGTACCATTTTAAGTAAGAACGATATGGAAGAAGGAATTGGTAATCTACATTCTTTAGTAAAGGGAATGAGTATTGGAGACGTAGTAGTTGTTCCTTCTACAAATAAAAAGGATATCTATTTTGCGGAAATTGAATCAGATTATATCTACGACAAGACAGTTGATAAAAACGTAGAAGGACTAGGCTATCCTCATCAACGTAAAGTAAAGTGGCTGTTAAATAAACAATCAATTCTTCGGTCAGAATTACCTGACGAGTTAAGAGGATCACTAAGATACCCTGGGGCTGTTGCTGATTTAACTAAACATGCCCAGTTAATCGAACAACTAATTAATGGGACAATTACAGAAGTAACAGCATTAGAAACGGATGCCATTGATGTTATTAAAGAATTATTAAATAGCAAAGATGATTCAATCCGTTTAAAAGCTGCTGAACTGGTTTTAAAGTTTAAGTTATAAAAACAACCTTCAAAATTGACCCAACCTTGTCTTAAAGAAGAATTTTAATGAAAAAGCTATACAGGAGGGACAAACATGGGCTTGAAACGTACAACAAAGAGAAAATCTACACAGCCTCACACCAAAGTAACTAATCATGGATTTGATAAAACGATTAAGAAAATTGATAAGGCGATTGCTCTGCTTGAACGAAAATAGCTCAATTAGTAAGCTTCGAAATAAAGGATAACATTTACTTACAAAACAAAGTGCCCAAAGCATCGTTTGGGTACTTTTCTTTGCTTAACGATATAAATCCTCATAAATCTGACAGAACTCCTTGTAAAACTCTCTAAAAATCAAATCTGTGAGTGCTTTTTGCATGGAGTAACCGCAACTCTCATGCCTTCGATTTAAATTAAGCATAAAAAACTACGGATGTTCTATCATCCGTAGTCACTTTCACTAAAAAGGTAAACCGCCCTCTCCCTCCAAGTTGAATAGTGGTTTACTTTTCTCGCTAATCGCCTTTGAAGCACTAATAATATACCACAAAACGAACATTCGTTTTTCTTTATTTTCTGTATTTTATATTTTCTAGTGTTGGTCGGCTGTAACTATACGTACAATTTTTCCGTTTTGTTGTCTGTACCCCAGGTAAAATAAAAAAGATTAAAAACCCTCTTTTTTTCCTATTTGTCTTGTGGAGAACGTTTAATATATTCGGCAATCTAGTTTATTTACATACCAATTGAATATCGCGATTCAAAGCATGTAGAATGATAATGCGAACACGTTATGAAAGGAGCGATTCTTTGCTAGCACAGCAAATTAAGCACGATTTAGCAGTAGCATTACAAGACGAATTCAATACACATAACCTGTACAAGCATGTGGCTCAGACGATTCGAACGCTACTTGACGCTCAGCTAGATGAAAAACAATACGTAGAATGCCATTTTAATGACTACATGGTGAAAGCTGGGGTATTAAAGCGTTACGAAAATAATGAACTCTCTATTATTGTTCTTGTATTTCGAGAAAATATTAACGGTGAAATATTGATTCAACTAAATATCGCTGGCAATTGGTTAATCTTGTACAATCAGCTTTCAAATGCAACGATTGAGATCATTGATTGGCGAAAAATAGAGTAGATGCATGAATAAATACGAAGGGCATATGCTGCTGTTTAAGTTATAGTATAAAGTTACTTTCTAAACAATTAAAAACATGTCTTATGGTGTATTAGAGAATATCGCAGTTCACCATTTTTATAATATAATAGAAGAAACATTAGATATTATGGAGGCGACTGTATTATGAAAGAAGAAACAAGAGACATGTTATCATATATTGCATCAGGCTTTTATTCGAGTATCCAACAAACCGCCAGATGCTTAGCCTACTTTTTTATCGTTTTCTATGTCCCATATATGCTTGCTGATTGGGTGATGGTAACATATGTACAGGTTGATCCGCTACAATTCATGCACGTATATGCTTATACAGTAACTCTGGCATTCCCACTAATGATGATCGTATCGCATTACATTCCAATGGAGCTAAATTTTGAAACGATGCAATTTGAGGTAGTTGACTAAATGGCTCTCAGATGAATCGAGAATTAACTTTAAAAACAAACTTATTCATCTGAATTCATCTCATGCTTATTGGTCATATAAGATCGGTAAGCTTTTTTTATGATTACATACTGCCTATCGCTTTCCTCCTTCAATTTACATGTGTATTACTCGTTCAGACATTAGTATTGTAGAATCGTGAGGTGTAAGCTGTTGGTAGGGGCAAAGCAATGATGATGGCTATACGTTTTTCAACACTTATCGTATCTGTAATTGCATTGTCATTTGCTTTTACAAAAAAAAATAAACCGCCCTCGCCCGCAAAGCTGAGTAGTGGTTTATTTTTTTACTTTTTACTCGCTAATCGCCTTTGAATCGATTCTGCTTGTTGCTAAGAATGCTTGGTGTACCACCACTAAACAGTCTTATTTATAATCAATTCACATCGAATTATAGCATGATTTTTGAATTTTCTCTATACGGTTTGAATTGAAATATTAATTTTAATGTTCTCAAGTATGTGTGATTTAGCCCTAGTAAAATGTATGTTAAGTAACATTTTTACTATGCCTTTTAAACGTGAATTATGCCCGCAAAGAATCCGTGTAAAGCCTACCAGTAAACTTGCTGTCTCGATAATCTTATCTACCAGAATGGTCTAGTATTTCGGTTGCGATATGGCTCACATTTCAATTACGAAATACATGTCTATAAAACTATCGTTTAGTAGACGATTTGAAGAAGGAGCTTAAATTAACGTTTAGGCTCTCTTTTTTTATGGAATCTGTCTATAAACTCGTCTATTATTATAAGTATATAAAACGTATAAGTTTATAGAAATGAGGGTTTAATTTTGACTAGAATTATTGGTTATTGTCGTGTGAGTACTGAAGAACAGAATTTAGATATGCAGGAACGAGCAATTCAAAATTATGCAGATCAGAAAGGATTAGAGCTTGTTTTATATGTAGAGAAAGTGTCGAGCCGTAAGAATGAGCGTACAGAATTAATCAATGCCATGAAAGCAGCTACAAAAGGTGACTTGTTCGTTGTGTATAAGCTAGACCGTTTAGCACGAAGTACAAAAGAGTTATATGAGCTAACAGACAAATTAAAAGAAAAGGAAGTAGATTTTGTATCGGTACATGATTCATTTGATACTTCAACACCAACTGGTAAAGCTATGTTTGGTATGTTAGCTGTCTTTGCAGAGTTTGAACGTGATATTATTCAGCAACGTACTAAAGCAGGATTAGAAGCTGCTCGTAAGAGAGGAAAAGTGGGTGGAAGACCTGCAATTGATGAAAAAACTAAGAAGCATGTTAGAGCATTATTTGAAGCGGGAGAAAGTGCGACTGATATCGCTAAAGAATATGGAATTGGAAGAGCGACGGTTTATAAAATTCTCAAAGAATAATTTATTAATAGACATCTCCCTAAAAATATAGGATTATCAAATAATATTGTTAAAAATTTCAATATGTAATAATATGGAATGGAGGGGTGGTTATATGAGCTTTTTTGAAAAAAGAATGAAACAATACTCAACTGTTACTAAAGAAAATAATATTAATCCTATTGATTTGTTTTATAAGGAATTAATTCAAGAAAAAGGATATAACTTTTTACGAGATACTCAGACTTATTTTTTAAATCAATGGCATGATAAAAGAGATGATAAGGATATAGTAGGTATTTTAGATACTGGTGCAGGAAAAACATTGATAGGATTACTAATGCTCTATTCTAAATTAAAGGAAGGTATAGGACCTGTAGTGTATCTGTGTGCAGATAATCAGTTAGTAGAACAAGTATGTTCTCAAGCGGCTTTGTATGGAATACCAGTTTGTACGATAATTAGAAATGAAAAGAAACGTCAAGAATTTCCTATACAATATACGAACAATGAAGCAGTACTTGTTACAACATTTGAAAGAATGTTTAATGGGGAATCTATTTTTGGAGTGAGAGATGCAGGTACTAGGGAAATTCAAAATATTGGGGCATTAGTTGTTGATGATGCACATGAATGCATTAAAAAGGCAAGAGAAAAATCAACAATAAAAATATCTCGGGAAAAAAATTACGAGTTATATAATGCTATTTTATCTTTGTTTGAAGAGGAATTAACTAAACAAGGAATTGGAGCATATAATAGTATTAAAAAAGGTGAGTCATCAGTTATTAAACAGATTCCTTATTGGGCATGGGAAAATAAGTTATCAGAAATTCAAAAATTACTTACTAGATATAATGATGAATCTAATCCGAATATATTCTTTACATATGATTTAATAATAGATGTATTAGATTTGTCTGAATGCTTAATTAGTGGAGCATGGATTGAGATTACACCTTTAAAGTTACCAACATCAAAAATTCCTTCGTTTGAATATGCTAAGCATCGTTATTTTTTATCTGCAACGCTAAACAATAGTTATGAACTGGTTAGTGAATTAGATGTAAGTTTAGATGCTGTAAATAACTTAATCGAAAGTCCTAATGCAAGTTTGGGTGAAAGGCTAATTTTAGCACCTAAACGATATCATTCAGAAATAACAGATGTTGAGATTAGAGATTTATGTATTGAATACAGTAGAGAATATAATGTAGCAGTTATTGTTCCAAGTGAAGGAAAAGCTAAATTTTGGCTTGAAATAGGTGGAGTTCTTGTAAATAAAGATAATATTTCAGAAAAAATTAATGTATTGAAAGCTACGGAAAAAGGCAATTTATTTGTTTTTTTAAATCGTTATGATGGTTTAGATTTAATAGATAATATGTGTAGGGTTTTAGTTATTGATGGGATGCCAAATAAAGAATCTTTAAAAGAACAAATTGAACCTAGATATCGTAAAAATTCTGAAATCCTAAATATGAAGAAAGCTCAAATTCTAGAACAAGGATTAGGGAGAGCAGTTAGGTCTGGAACGGACCACTGTGTATCTATTTTATTAGGTACTGATGTACTGAAATTTATAGGTGTTAACAAGAATAGGGAATTATTTAGTCCTGTTATTCAATCACAATTAGACTTTGGAATTAATTTAACTGATGATGAAAACATTAGTAAAGAACAAGCTCTATTATATATGAAGGAAGCAATGAATGAATGTTTAAGTGCATCAGATAGATGGAGACATTTCCATAAGGATTTAGTGAATGAATCCACAGAAAGTTATCAAATAACTAATTACAGCCGTTTCATAAATATTTCTGATAAGGAATTAAAAGCTATTAAGGCTGCGGAAAGAAAAGATTTACAATATGTAACTGTTAATATGAATGAATTAGTAGAAGCTTTAAAGGATTCAGATGATGAAGGATATTATACTCAGTTGTACTCACATCTACTATCTCAATTAGATGGAAATCGCTCAAGGGAAATGCAAGTTAAAGCATATGACCTTAATAATAGCCTGGTAAAACCCATTAGCTTTGTTAAGGGACGTAAAGTGAAAAAAGCTTCAAATCAAATATCGCAATTTAAAGAAAGAATATCTTTGTATGAAAAGGGGACGGATATTTGTATAGAAATTGAAAGCATAATAAATAACCTCATATATTCCCCTATGTTTGATTATAAAAAGTTTGAAGAAGCAGTAGGAATGTTAGGCGAATTTTTAGGTTTTCATTCGTCTAGACCAGAATTAGACTTTGATGATGGTCCAGATAATTTATGGAGAACAGAAAACTTTGACCTAGTAATCGAATGTAAAAATAATAGTCAAAATAATATAAGTAGAGCAGAGTCTAACCAAATGACAAATTCTATTAACTGGTATAAAGAAATATATATAGAAGATAAAAGGTTAGTACCTGTTATGTTACATAGAAGTGCTTTATTAGAGAATAATGCACATGCTAATGGAACATTTAAAGTAATTAATGCTGAAAAATTAGATATATTGAAAATGAATTTAGGTAAACTAAGTGTAGAAATGGCAGGTAAATCACCAAATACATGGTCAAATGATGAATTACATTCAATGTTGTCGAGATATCATTTTACCGAAGCAATGTTTTTAAATTATTATTTGAAGGACTTAAAAAGCATATATGCTTAAGTTTGATGATAAAGAATTTAAAATAAACTAAATCGTTGTAATAGCAGGCATTAACCGCGTACTGCATGACATCACTTCTAAGCCACCAGCAACAAGTGAGACAATTAAGGGAAGATAATTAATGAAAATGTAAAAAGCCTGGTAGAGCCTTATCTAATAAGGTTTCTACCAAGCTTTTTTATGATTAATGTATAAATAAAAGGGTAAGTTTTAAGTATTTCTATATTTATTGCGAATACCCGTTAAAAAAGAGAAAGAAAAAGTGCCAAAATACAAATATACTTTGGCACGAATTGAGATTAAACTAATAAACCTTTATGCAGTATGATTAGTTTACTCATCTAATAGAGTGTGTAATTCAGGAATACAATGAATATACGTATCTATCGTTGTTGCTATTTTTGAGTGACCTAAGAAACGTTGAATAAATTTTACATCCTTCGTTTGATAATAGATACGAGAAGCACAACTGTGACGTAAGCCATGAACTGAAACGAGCTTTAAACCATGTTGGATTTGGAATCTTTTTAACCAGGCATTTAATTTGCAGTTATTATAAAAAGTATTTTTATTGTTTGGAAAGATAAACTGCTCGCTGCCTTGATGCTCAAGATTTTGCCACTTTAATTGCTCTGCTTGATATTCCTGCCATTTTAATAATGCTTGGAAAGTTTCCTCATCAATATCAAGTGTTCTTTCCTCCGTGTTCTTCGTACTTTTAACATAGGGTTTATTCGAGTCATCTGTACCAATAGCTTGATGAATAAGAATTTTTTTGTTTTGAAGATTAATATCTTGCCATTGCAGTGCAAGAAGCTCCCCTTTGCGTAATCCTAAATTTACAAGCACGAGGAAAATTGCAATTTTTGAAATATCATCTGTTGCTTTCAGCTTTAGAATAAATACATCCAATTCATCTGGTGTATAGAACAGTTTTTCAGTTTGTTTATTACCATTCTTACGAAGTGCCATTTGTTCATTAGAACGCAATTCCTCGAGATCAACGGGATTTTTTGAAATAATTCCATAATTGACTGCATGTACTATGCATTTGTTTAATTCACTCGCTACCTTTGAAGGTCTTTTTAACTTCTTATCCCATACTTCAAATGACCGTAAAGTATCTGGGTAGGAAATATTTTTAACCTTTAAATTTCCATAGAAGGGTAGGATGTGGTTTTTGAACATACCTTTAATTTTCCCTAAAGTACTTTTTTCGATACTACTTTTTTCAAGGTATTTTTCATAGTGATTATGATAGAATTGCTCAAATGTAATATTTGAAATATCAGTTGCACTTTTTTGTAGTATTCCCGCTTGCTTTTGAGTATAAAAAGCTTTTGCTTCAGTTTTTGTTTTAAAACCACGCTTTGTAATGTCGATTTGCTTTTTCGTATAAGGATCGATCCCCCCATACATTTTCACCATATAATGAGGAACGCCTCTTTTCATATATTCTTTAACTGCTTTGTCCATTGTTGTCATTAGAAAGATCTCCTTTTGTGTTTTCCATTATTTTTTATGCTTGTACATTTTTTAAAAAGTGATTGATTTCCGTTTTGGAGAATCGCTTGCTGCGACCAATTGAATTACCTTTAAGCCCTTGATCAATAAGCTTTTGTAAACTTTTATAGGAAATTCCGATATAGTCGCAAGTTTCCTGAACGTTCAGCCACTCTTTAGCTGCATGCTCATTATGCTGTCCAATTGTTTCACCAAGTTTTTTTTCAAGGTTTTTATCAGGAGAAAATCCAAGCTTATTTCCAAGGTAAGAATCAAGCTTTGTATCAAGGATTGATTCAATGTTTTTTTTAAGGATTTTTTCAAGGCTTTGTGTAATTAAGCTTTCAATTTTTTCTTCGATTGATTTTTCAATAGTTTGTTCCATTTGTTTGTTCCTCCGTAATAGGTAATAGTGTTATTAAGCAATGAAGCCAGCAGAAGCATTAATACCCCATGCTACAAATTTGCAGAAAAGATAATTCAAAAAAAAGTGTCGGATACACCAAATCAGCTATTTATAAGCTTTCTAAGTCGGACAGAAGCTAGGATTAAGATAATTAAAATTGTTTACTTCTGAACATTTAAATTAGGTAGCTATGTTGTATAATTGGAAATTTTAGACTAGAAGAGAGGGTATTATGAAGAATTGTTCGTTATGTAATTTAGAGTTCGAACAGACAAAAATATCATCTTAAGTAATGGGTATTGCATGTTTTTACAATTAGATCAGGCACGCATAAAGGGTGTTCAGTTGGAAGGAGCAGGTATCATAATGCCTAAAATACATAGAGAGACAGCATTTGATTTATCGGCAGAAGAATGGAATGCAACCTATAAACTTCTTCATGTTGACTTGGAATAAAGATTGATTAAAACGCAGCTATTAATGATGTTTCTTATAGAAAATAATAGCCCCTATTTTGAACAAATATTGATCAAAATAGGGGCTATTTTTCATTTCAGTATTGGGCTTTTTGTAATAAAGATTGAACATTTCAGAAATCGAATATTCAACTAAACCACTCGTTAGTTGAATAATTAGGTTATCTTCTATTTTATAATAATCATCATAACCAATTAAATTAAGATATCCATCTAATCTATCATATCTAAAGTTAATTGATATTGTGATTGCATTCTTCCTAGCGTTTTCAGTTTATCGGCGTAAACAAGTTCGAATTTCTCTTTAAAATCATCCATGCCTTGAGAGAGTTTCATAACGGTAACTAAACCCTCTAAATGTTCTCTCAAAAATTTAAGACCGTTCTCTTCAGAAAGATATTGATGCAAACGATGTTTTCTGTCCGATCTATTCTTTTCACTGTTATATATAAGCGGATTTTTTTCATCTAATTTCTCCCATACATTTGGAGGTAACATGTCATATACATATTTGTTAGTGAATCCAGCAAAATAACGAGGTCTTTTTGTTGTTGTTGGATCGTATGGGAGCTTATAAAGGCGAAACAGTTGTTCAAAATAGTCGCTTTTAAATTCTCTTGAGTATGGACGTAATTCTTCTGAGATGAATTTTTCTAATAAAATCTGAAGTTCATCTTTACCTCTGATGTCCTGGTAATTGGTCGCCTCATCAATTAAAGCTGTAATTCCAACCTTTGCTAAAGACCTTAATAATATTTTTGCCTTTTCTAATACATGTTGCTGACCAGACTTAATTAATCCTTGTTTTTCAGCTTCCATGTAAATATCGCAAATAATAGGGATAGTATTAGCGTCATACCACTTTCCAGTTTTTCCGTTAAATTCCGCTACTTCAAACGGAGTTATTGTTTCTATTTGTTCAGGATACATTTCAGTTAGTAGCCCAGCTATAGTTTTTGAACCGATAATTGGTGGGAATCCCTCAATTCTTGTTTCTCCTTTTCTTGTTCGATCGAGTGCATTAAACAAGCTGGTGTCTTTTATAACTCTTCTACCATCATTTAAAACAGAACATGTTAATTTCGTATCGCCGATAAATAGTTCTGATTCTACGACGATTGCTCTTGAAAGTTCATGAAAATCCTTTGGATTAATTTGATTTTGATATTTTTCTACCAATTCTTTTTGATTCTTATTGAAATAGCAATCTTCATTTTCTTGTATCGCTACAAATATTTTTTCATTTTCAATTAAAAAGTAACCAACTTTTTTTGCATGGGGCATTTTTAAACATTTATCAACGTATCGAGGGTTACTGAAATCAAGCATAATATCCGCTCCTTTTTTAGGTCCGTATTTTAAATGTAAATTAGCAATATAAGGACCTGTAATTCAGAATATTAACAAAACATTCTCAAAATGTCCAATTTTTGGGTATTAAATATAAAAGAATGAATTATTTAGATGCTGGATAAGCAGTTGTAGAAAGTTAATTACTGAACAATATGAGTGGTTTTATTTAGTAAAGAAAAGTGTAAGGTGAAGACATTTCACCATTGATTACGAATACCTATTGTAAATAATCGATCTTTATTACAAAGTTACACTTCAAGAGGTTAAGAAATACTTAGATAGCCACTATAAACTGAATGTCTATAATTTAGTATGGAATTATGGTAGATCAGCAGGGCAGCATATACCACATGCTCTTTTGCATGTATTCCCTAGATATGATAACGAACCGTTAGCTGGAAAAGGAATTAGATATATATTTAAGGGTGAATTGCTGCATTTTTCAACAATTAGTCAGCTTTGCACAGTAATAACATTTACAGCACGCACACAACTCCTGCCCTAAAGTAAACTAAGTTACAAGACAATAATTTCAAACAAATAAGAGCTAAAAGTGCATTCAGATTAGCAGCTGCATTTGAGGTCTAAGTGCCTTTTTCTTTTTAATTGATAGTGTTTTTCTTTTTAATTGATAGTGTTTTGGTTTTCCATGATACGTGCTATTAATCGAAATGTAATAAGCGTGCTTGAAGCGAAAGTAATCCGTAAAGCTCGCTTTAAGATACGACAACAAGTAGGTTACACAGGCATGTATGTACACCTATACCTGCCTCTAGTTTGAAGGGAAAAGCGAGTGCGTGCACACATATAGGAATTTGTTGTACACAGTTGTCACATTTTAGACACAATCGTGGCGTTCCTGCCGTAAAGTGAACTAAATTAAGAGACGATAATTTCAAACAAACAGGGGGGATAGGTACATTCAGATCAGCAGCTGCATTAGAGGTCTAAATGTCTTTTTCTTTTTAATTGACAGTGTTTTGGTTTTCCATGGCACGTGCTATTAAACGAAATGTAATAAGCGTGCTTGGAGCGAAAGTCATCCGTAAAGCTCGCTTTAAGTGATAACGCCAATAAGTAGGTTTACGCACGGACGTATATACACCTATACCTGCCTCTAGTTCGAAGAGAAAAACGAGTGCGTGCACACATATAGGAATTTGTTGTACATAGTTGTCACAATTTGTACACATTTATAGCACTCCTGCCGTAAAGTGATCAAAATCAGAAGATAATAATTTCAATCAAATAGGGGCACAAGAGCATTTAGATTAGCAGCTACATTTGAGGTCTAAATGCCTTTTTCTTTTTAATTGACAGTATTTTGATTTTATAATGCGAAAAAGTTATATAACATTTATACAACTGTTATATAAGTTTAAAGAAAATTCAATAGGAAGATAATGACCGAAAAAACTACAATTAGATTCTTCCAATGAAAAAGACTCATAAAGATCAAAATAATGCAGTTATAATGCGAAAAAGTTATATAACAATTATATAACTTATGCAAGAAACAATATAAGTTATATAACATTTATACAACTTATATCGAAAAAGCCATAGGATATTTCTCGAATATTAGTGCCGCATTTATATGAAAAATGATATAAGTTATACAACATTTATATAACATTTATATAATTTATATCAAAAAAGCCATAGGGGTTTCTTGAATATTCAAGCCACATTTATATGAAATTGATATAAGATATACAGCATTTATATAAATAGAGGGAATTATCATTGGAAGAAATTGACTAGAAAAACTATTGTATAATTCCTCCAGGACAAAGGGGATTAATTAGCAATGGAAGAATTCGACTGAAAAAACTATTATCTGATTCCTCCAAGGATTTTAGCCTAATTAGAGCTTAAATTCTGAAAAAAATATTTCATTTTTTTATTGTAAATCCTTTAGTATCAAGGGTTGAAGTGCATAATTGCTTCGGTAATATCCCCCTAACCAATCGCTTACATCTAAGGGAAATGGTGCTATTGAATGTTGTTCATCTGAACTGTGATAGCCACGTTACAGTTTTAGAGGGTTTGGTGATTTACGGGCATGATTTCAATTCTCCGTAATTACAATTGATGAATATAAAAGAGCTAGTAGCCGCAAATTTTTGTAATAAAGCTAAACGAGCATATTAAAGTAGAAAGGGCATCTATTACTATTTCAGAAGTTTTTTATCTGGTAGATATTCCTACTGCTGCTTTGTTATTATTAAGGTAGTAATTAGATGCATAGTGACTTAATACACACTGGATAGGAATCATTTTCTTGAAATATTTGAATACCTGTTTTACTGGAAAAAATCATAAGTAGGTGAAAAAATGCCAGCAATCGAAATCCTATCTTTGCCGTTTAAGCAAGGTAGTATTAATCAAATAAGCAACACAGAACAATATTTAAATTACCCAGTCATTTATGTGCTGAATGGCAAAAAAGAGGCTTATATTGGTGAAACGGTATATTTTAAAAATCGAATGAAAGCACACTTAAAAGCTCGTAAAAATATAGATCAAATCAATCTCATCAAGCATGATGAATTTAATCGATCCGCAACATTTCATTTAGAAACGAAGCTTATAAATTACTTTCTTGGTGATGAAAAATATACATTGCAAAACAAAAGTAAAATGGCTAGTGATTTTACGCACAACTATTACAACAAACCGTACTACGATCAACAATTATTTAAAGAACTATGGCAGAAATTATATGAACAAAAGCTTGTTAATCATGAGCTTCATACGATTGAAAACAAAGACATTTTTAAATTATCTCCTTTCAAAGAATTGTCCATAGAACAACTCGAATTAAAAGAAAAAGTACTCGAATTTTGTGAGAAACAAGTACAAGCAACTACAACTGAATATGGCAGCTTGTTAGTGATAGAAGGTGAAGCTGGTGTAGGAAAAAGCGTTGTTTTAAGTTCGATTTTTAACACGATTCAGGAACGAGCTGAAGAAGCATCTTCACCACTGTATAAGACAGAAAACTATTTAGTTGTAAACCATGAGGAAATGTTTAAGACCTATAAAGGAATTGCGAAGCAGGTAAAGCATCTAAAGGGGAAAAACTTTGCGAAACCTACACCATTAATAAACACGCTTCAAAAAGAGCAGAAAAAAGCGGACATTATTTTTGTAGATGAAGCTCACTTATTGTTAACAAAGCCAGATACTTATAATAATTTTCATGGAAATAATCATCTTGAGGAACTTTTAAAGCTGGCAAAAGTAGTCGTTATTATTTATGACCAAGATCAAGTACTTAAGTTGAAAAGCCTATGGGGGGCTGCTACATTAGAGCAACTAAAAAAGTTGAGCACATACAAGGAAGAATATCAGTTATCAAATCAGTTCCGTATGCAGGCAAATGATGAGGTAATTAATTGGATTAATGCATTTAAACGTAAGCAGGTGCTGCCACTACCTCATGATGAAAACTATGAATTTAAAGTGTTTGAAACGATGAAAGCTATGCACGAAAAAATAAAGGCTCAAAATCATCAATTTGGATTAAGCCGTGTCGTTTCAACATTTGATTATCTACATAAAAAAGATGGTGGCACATATTATGTGAACGAATCAAATGGCGAATACAAAATGCCTTGGAACACAACAAGTACGAAATACACTTGGGCTGAGAAACCTGAAACAATTCATGAAGCTGGCTCCATTTATACAATCCAAGGCTTTGATTTAAATTACGTTGGTGTCGTGCTGGGTCCTTCTGTTCAATACGATGCTGCTAAAGATGAAATCGTTATTGATACGAGTAAGTATATGGACAAAGGTGCTTATACAGGTACGGAAGGCATTACCAATGTAAATGAAGCAAAAGAAAAAATCGTCTTAAATTCCATCAATATTTTAATGAAACGTGGCATTAAAGGGCTTTATATTTATGCAAGTGATGAAGCGTTGCGAGAGAAATTATTGTCTTATTAAAAAATAACGCTTTAAATGTTTGAGGACACTTAAAAAGTCGATGGCTAATTAAAATACTAATTCTTTTAATAAATTGATAAAATTCATTTTCTGTATAGATAATTGGAGGTAAGGTGTTATTAATGAACAGGAACATTAAGGATTTTACTATTGGAGTGTTAGCTTCTTTATCAGCTACATTTTTAACAACCTATGCTGTTAACATTATATTATTTGGTAAAACTATTAATCTAAGCGGATTTTTTAATTTAATTCTTGACTATAAGTTTTTATTCTATTGGATGCTATTTTTAATCTTTATAATAATAATTCGCTGGTTTATTAGAAAGCAAATATTTAATTTACAAACTCCTTTTCCTATGATTATAGGTTTAGGAGGACATTATGAATTAGAGTTTGAGGGAGAAGCTTATGGATTTAAGTGGAAAGTTTATGCGAATCCTAAACGTAGAAATAATTATACGGATGAAATATTGGATATCAATGTAGGTAAAGTGGAAGGTCCATATTGTAAAAATGATTACAGAAAGATGCAAAATACAAGAACATATTTTGGAAGATATAAATATAAATGCCCAAAATGTGGTTATAAAAGATTTCTTTTAAAGGATTCATGGACATTAAAATGTGATATTGAAGACGATCTTGAAGCAGAGTATAGGGAGAAATTAAAGTCGAATAAGCAAAACATTAGATAGTAGCTTACTAATGTAGATATATAAAATAATTTTAAGGAGCTGTTCGAAATGGGGAGTTTTCTAACAGAAATTAAACAGAAAAGAACTATCGAAGAATTAGTAGAGTTTATAAAAGGTGTCTACGAAAATGATACGTCATCATATTTGCCTGCTTTAATAAGTGAAGGTAGTTTCATTGGTACTGAAGAAAGTGATTTCTATTTAAAAGTAGTGTTAAAACATAAAGCATTAGATATTAATAAGACTTGGTTAAAAGGGAATCTGCAATTTTATTTAAATCAAGATGAAGATATTTATGATTCTTTAGATCTTTATAAAATATTTGTTCATAATTTAATTGTGTATAGAAACTTTAAGGAAACTAGCGTTTATGAAATTAATCCTAATTTGACTTCGAATGAAAATTATTCTGAATTAGGGGTTAAGGATTTAAAATATGTTGATGCTATTTACATATCAGGCATGCAACAAAATGAAGTACAAAATGTAATTCAATACGAAAAAAAAGGTTCAGATGAACATCTTAAAGTTAGTAAAAAATTCCTTGCGGATTATGTAGTCCACGAAGATTCTGAATGGAATACGGTATATGAATTGGTTGTTGAGTTTGAATATAGGAATAAAACTAACACTTTTGAACAGTTAGATTATCAGAATAACGAGAGTGCATTTATAGACATATCTACATCTTCTGGGGATATAATGATATTAGGGAGTATAAAAGTACCGTTTAAAAAAGAGGATAGGAAAGAAAGAACTATTAAAGTAATAGATTTAAATAATCATATCTTACGAAATCATAATCCTAAAAATTACAATGGAGATACTGATGAAGGATTTGTGGTTTTTTCGAAAGAAGCATATGAAATTTTAAAAGAGAGTTACTATTTTTATGGGATAGAAATTATTGATAGGCAGGATATTACTAAATCTATATTAGTAGATTATTTTCCTGAGAAAATTGTCTTTTTCGAAGCGGAATATAATAAACTCCCTGATAAAATTAAAGATAAAATTGACATATATAATCAAGAAATTTTGTACAACCTTGATGAAATCATTAGTAAAGCCATGTTTGAAATGCAATTAAACTCATCTTGGGGTTGGGAAAAGTATTTGGAACCAGATAAATTATTAGCAAGTTTATTTAGAGAGCGTTATTTCAATATTTCAACTGATCGAAATTTAAGTTTTACGTATCCTAACAATTTGGCGGAATTTGGAGAATTCATTAATATAATTGAAGAAATCTCTAAGATTAGGTTAGATAGATTCAATCAACAATCGGCTGAAGTTATAGCGTTAACAAATATTAGAGATAAAGCTAATATAGATGAGCTTACAAATTCATCAATTATTAATTTATATTTAAAATATTGTTATGCAGTTAATAAAAGATTGAGGGAGGAATAATGGATATTAAAATATTCGTTGGTCCTAATGGTTCTGGGAAAACTACAGCTTTAAAAAAAATATTTAAAGATAATCCAGCTGCCGTATATATAAACGAAGAAGGTCAACCACAGTTTAACCAAAGTAAAATGAAGGTTAAACTCGATTTTACTGCTTATAAATACATTTACAATAACGAATTAGAACGGGGTAGTGCTAATTCTAAAAATGCTGAAACCGAAACAATTTCTCCTAAATTAAATGCATTTATTAAATTACTTAGTAGCTTAGTTGAGAAAAATAAATATATGAATGATAAGCCATCTAAAGGTCAAGAAAAATTTACCAATATTTTAATGATATTATCCGAGTATAATTTAAATAATTTGGATTATATATGTTTTGATGAACCAGAGAATTTTTTAGATGAGGATCATATTAAATTAGTTTGTCGTTTATTTAGAGAATTAGCAAATGCGGATATAAAAATATGTATTGCTACACATAGTGTCCGTTTGCTTTCAGAAATTAATGTTAATATAAAAGACTTGTGTATTTTAAATCGAACAATAACAGGTGTAGAAACTATTAATTTAACATTAGAAAGATTGAGAAATATTATGGAAGAAACAGCTTGTAAGACTTTAAGTTTTGAAAACAGAAACTATACTATTAAAAATAATATAAAAACAAAATTAAATGCTTATGAAAATGAACTGTTTTTTCAAGCTTTAATTACTCAAACGCTATATAATGATGAGTTTTATAGATGCTTATTTAATAAATTTATTATATTAGTTGAAGGGAAATCAGAGATTTTGGCTTTTAATTCAATTAAAAATAGATTTGAGAGTTCAACTGAGTTCTATACTCCACACGGAAAAGTTTATATGCCTTTTTTTGTCGAAGTATTTAAAATATTAAAAAAAGATGTACTGGTTATTATTGATGGTGATGAGGGGAGCCAAGATGGATTAGTACTAGCTTTGACAGATTACTTTAAGGAGAAATCACTAAGCAGTGAAATTAAGTTAAAAGTACATAATCCAGATTTTGAAACTGTTTATAACATACCGAGTGATGAGATATTAACAGGAATTGGGATTTATCGTAGTACTAATGAATTTAAACCTATAGTCTCAATGATATATTTTAATGAAGTATCAAATCGTGATAATCTATACAATGAGATTTATGAAGTATTAAACCCTTTAGAAACAGTTTATGATTTTGAATAAATATAAATTTATTAATTAAAATGAATATTTTTTAATTGTAGTAATAAAAAAGATTCCTGAACAAGTCAGCCAACGAGAGGGAAAATGGATTTAAATTCAATTTATTCAGCCTATGTGAATTCCAACGAGATTAGCGGTCAGAAAATCCTATTCACAAACTATATTAGATTGCTATCCTACATCGTACATGGTGTAGGATTTTTTATTGCTCATTTTTTTCCACGTAATTTCCTTGATTCCGGTAATCTATAAATTTTCTTCAATCACTCCGTTTTTCCTCTCTTAAAATGTTAGCTAAGTAACATTGAAAATATAAATTAAGGCGGAAATGGATTTGGCATTGAGTTAACGTCATAAATGGCAATGGATTATACTCATTTTTTTGCAATATTATTCATTCACCTTGTCACTTGATATGGAGCCTCTATCGATATACTTCTGGCTAAGAAAGAGCAGAATAAAGATTATTAGGTAAAACAGCTTATCTTATAGATACCTCCATTCAAAGTATAAATATGCATATTTTTATGCATACCCTACATCGCCATTTATAGCAATTGTTAATTGACAAACACGGTGTAAAACATATTTTTGGAATAGTTTCTCTCGGAACTTTGTAGAATGAAAAAGTTGCTTGAAATATAAGCGATAGAGAGAAATAAATAAGCCATCTCCTATGCGTAAGAAAAATAGCAATTCGTTGTTATATCAACGTTAATAGAATTTCGGTGGCTAAAAAGGAGGATGAAATATGATTCACACAACGGAATTATTAATCAAACTAGATTACGAACATCTAAAATTTAGAAAGGATCACTATGGCAAGGAAGCAATAAACGAAATTTTACACAAGTATATGATTAAGGGTATTAGTATCGTGCAATTTTCAAATAAGCCAATTGCATTTTGCAAGATGGTAATAAATATTCCTTTGATTTTGAATAGAGGGAATGTAGAAGAGAACGATTATGAGCAAGTTGAACGTTATATTAAAGCAGCATTGAGTATCGTTTACGGTGATAAACAACTATTCAATCAGCATAATCTTAGTAGGATTGATTATCGATTTGATATTGAAATTTCAAATGAAAACATTAGGGAAATTTACGTTGAATTATTTAGGAAGTTAAAAAAGAAAACGGCTCACTTGAAAAAAAAGATTTATTTGACGTCACAATATCATCAATGTAAAAGCCTTCACATTATCTTCTATGATAAGGAACAAGAACGCAGAGACAAAAATGAATATATCGAAATATGGGAAAGAGGGGTGATGAGATTTGAAGTGTGTGTTGACAGAAATCATCTGAAGAATAAAAAGTATAGAAAAGGTGAACCAAGGTCTTTAAAGAATTATTTCAATAAAGAGAAGTATACTGAATATATGAACAACTACATGTTGAACATTTTCCCTACTGGTGATTTCTATTCTTATCCAAAGTTAGAAGCAATGATTGCTGCACTGGATATATCAACTAGAGTGAAATTACAAATGAAAGAATTTGTAAAATGTGTTTCTAAAGGAAGTTTAGATACAGCCGCTAAAAATTATTCAGCCAGCACATATCGAAAGTATTTGAAGCTTTTTAATGAGTTTGGAATAAATCCAATCACGATTCCACCTAAGTACAAGCTGGATTATTTAGAAAGCCTAGTGAAGAAAGCTGTATTATGAATAGGCGGAATTATTTCAGTAAAACGCAAAATACCATCACCTAGTATTTACTAAGGAATGGTATTTTTTTATTTTAGATTAGCGTAGTCTTCTGAAATGTTCAACAGATCGAGTGCCATTGAAAGAATATTTTTTTTAAGTCTGTACTTAAAATCTCATCGTTATAAAAGACATTCTGTTCTTGCCAAAGCGATTATATTTCGCATTTTCTAGCTACTATGTTCATATTCACAAATCCTTTCAAATTGTCTTTAAGACATCGACTTATTTGTTTAATACATTAGTGTAATTTGGTTTCTATGTTAAAATTAAGATAGTTATTTATTTGTATAAACCATAATTTTTAAAGTTAATTTTAGGAGGTTAATAAATTGAGAGAGGTACTATACTATCCTAATTTTTATATAGAAGATGAAAGATGGTTAAAATTCGCTCTTCTATATCTTGGAGAAGTTGTAACGATTATGCCTAACAATATGGGGAAAATAGAGCTATCGGCAAATCAACAATTAATTCTAAGAGAAACAAACTTGTTTTCAGCTCACTCTCCAACTTCTGAAGAAATAGAAGATGCTGCTTTAAATATTGGGGACACAATTGGTAGAATCACAATGAATCCTTTATTGCAAAATAGGGCAAATGGTTGGCGAGATTTAGAAAGAGAAAGTATGGAGATTTATTCAGGGAAAATGGCTTACAAATTGCAAGAAATGTTACTAGAAAAGGAATGGGCTCAAGAAACCGAAAGAGGGTTAATCATCAATAATGATTTAGCAACAGAATACATGACTTTATTAGCGAATGTTATTTCTAATAGAAGGGACATTCCAACAATATCTGATAAGAAGTCAGATGTAAGATATAGAGAATTAGATAGAATAGTTAGAACTGATTTTAGAAATAACAGTATAAAAACATTGAGAGATAGTATCGAAATTTATTTGCCTAGAAACATTGATGATACACCTATCGAAAGGATAATTGAATTCCGAAATAATCCAGTCAATCAAAGGAATTTAAACGAATTCCATGATGCGATGGCAGTGGTTAATAGGATGGGAGAAATGACATCTGAATATGATATTATTGAAGCGAAAAAAAGATTGATTGATGCAAAAAAACAGTATAAAAGCAATTTAAGGAATAGTTTTGCCGCTACAGGGGCGTCTATTTTAGGTATTTATCAACTTATTGATGGTGATGCTTCTAATTTAGATTTTTTAAAAGAGGTATTAGGAATGGGTGTAATTGCTGGAGTAAAAGTCGCATATGGACAAGTAAATGGATATACAAATACATCTAAGGCGGTTAGTTACTTAACTGAGGTAGAAAGGCTAAACAGATTTAATGGTTATAGAAGACCTTGGTAGTATCAATTACTTGCTAATTACACAATTCGATTGATAATGACTAAGATTTCATAATTACTTCTTTGGAGGTTGTTTCATTGTATAAGAAAATAGGTAGTTTTAATTTTAGTACATATTCGTTTATACCTGAAATTGATGATTTAGTTGATAGTTTTGCATCTAAGGCTTTAGATGAATTAAAATATTCTATTTATGTGCAGTTTATATTACAAAATAATGAATTTGAATTTGCGAACTTAGAGAAAAACTTAGTTAGAGATGTAGTAAGTAAAAACATAGTTTTTGGATTAGATATTCCGAGTGAGATGGCATTAATGGTTTTATCTCAAATTTTCAATATTGAAATTGAGGAGTTTTTAAAAGTACCTTTTAACGAATTGGAGAAAAGTCGCAACAAGAAAGTCGAGATTTTATTTGAAGATTTTCAAATTAAGGATTCTGCTTATGAATCTTTAAACAGTATAAGCTTTCCTCAAAACGAAGTTAGTAATTCTTACCCGAGGTACTATAAGCTTTATAGAGCTAGGAACTGCATCCTAAAGAAATTTAATCAAAGGTATTATTCGCATAAAACTTTAACTAAATTAGTTCAAAATATATACGAAGAATTTAAACAGGGCTTATATACGATATGTTTGAGTAAAAATCATAAAAAGTTATCTTTTAATAGTTTGGATAATATACTTAACAAAGTAATAAACGAGTATATTAATCAGATATTAAATAGTGTTAAATTAGGAAAAACAATGGAAGAAGGAGAGCAAGCAGCATATAAAATTAATTCACTACTTAATACAGCAGATATTAAATCGAAAGTATTTAATGCGTATAACTTCCAATTCAAAACTAATTTTAGCGATACTTTAAAGTTTGAATCATATGTTAGTTTAGCTGAAGAATTAATTAAAATAATTGAAACTTATTTAAAAGATATACCATTAAAAATTGAAAAAATCCACGTTGAAAGATTTAGTGACTATAGAATGATTGTTTTAGGCGAGATCTTCGGAAGTTTTAATAATGCCCCTTTATTGATAGGTGAATGTATAGATGCATACGATGAAAAGCTGAAATCAGAGACGGTAAAAAAAGTACTAGAGGAAAACTTATCAATAAGTGAATTTGAAATTGCACTAAGAGTTCAAAATATAGCAATTGATGAAAAAATTTATAAAAAACCTCTTCTTGAAGATGTGGAAGTACTGTCTCATTCGATGTTTTTAAGTTGGCAATCTGAAATTTACGATGCATTAGGAGGGCATCGAAAGCCAACGTTCGTTGATATTTCTAATAATGAAAAAGATAACTCAACTTGGTTTATTGTAAAAGGGTTTTCTTGCGGAAATAAAGATACAGAATTAGCTTACTCAATAGGCAAGGATAAATTAACAAGATATTTAGAACTTTTATATTATTTTGTTTCTCCAGAAGATGAGTATGATTTTAAAATAGCGGACCCCTATGTACTCTATAATAAAAATTCAGGTAATCTTTTACTCGGTAGGAAAGAATCAGGTTATAAAAGGGCGAAGAAAATAGATGATTTTTCAAATGAGCTATTTTTGTTTTTAAATAAGCTTTCATCTTCACAACAAAAGATAAGTAATAATATTAAAAGTTCTATTAAATTGTACTATGAGTTTATTAATACAGAAGATATATTTGCTAAAGCAAAATTATTAGTTTCTATTTTAGAGGCAATTTTTGCTGAAAGAGAAAGTGAAAAACTCTCTATGTATAGTGCAATTATAATAGCTGGTACGAACTATTCTTCTAAGGCTGAAAATATAACCTTCAAAAACATGAGAGAAATTTTATATTGGGATTTAATTGAGTTTATAGATGCAGTGAGAAGTGAATCACACCCTCTAATGTTAGAAGAAACGATAGATAGATTTAAAGTGTTTACCAAAAATATTTTAGGGACATATATTTACAATATCCCATGGGAAGATAGAGAAGCGTATGCTGTAAAAGATATTTTACTTTGGATATTACACATCAATCCAGCAGATGAGCACATTTATCATGGAGGTGCTCAAAATGACTAATACATTAAGTATTTCTAATGTTGAGCCTCTAGAAGTGAGAGAATATTTCGATAATTTTATTGGAGAAACTATCAAAATTTATAATCAAAAAGATGAGTTAATAGGCAAAGGTAGATTATCAATAGACTTTCACGCATTTAATGTTGGATTGTATACGCAGAGTGGGAATCCTAAACTAAGTATAACTATTAAAGAACTAGATGTGAAAACTTTGAATGATAACTATAAGCTTTTCTCTATAGTGAATTTAAATAGTAATTATTATAAATTGGAGATATCTAGGATTGATTTAGAAAATAGTGATGGCAAGTTAAAAGGAAAAGCTGAATTAAATAAAATTAGAATTTCTTTAACCACTCTAGATGATTATGAACACTTTAGAACATACACACAATCAATAAATTGGGAAAAAATCAAACTACCAGATGAGTTTGCTGGAAAAGATAAAGTCGATGAAGCCGGGGCATTTGAAGCACTATGTTTAGATATTATTAAGGAATGGGGCGGAAAAAACCTTGAGATTATAGGTAAAGGAGCTGATAGAGCTAGAGATGGATGTTTCTATGTAGACGCACATGCATGGATACCTATAATAACGGATTATTCCAATAGATGGGTACTTCAATGTAAGTACTCCAAAGACTATAATAACCTACTAATAAGTGAAATTTATAATGAAATAACAAAGGTTTTAATGCATAAACCAGATTATTTTCTGCTAATGACAAATAGAAAAATAACTAATGATTTTTTGGATTGGTTCAATGCTTTAAAAGATACTAAATATCATATTCCATTTAAATGTATTCTCATTAATAAAACACAAATTGAACAGGTATTAGCTGAACCTGGAATGTCACATTTAAAAAGAAAATATTTTGGATAAGATGAAATTTAAATCTATTTTAGTGATCCAGAGTATTTATATGATTCGAATGTTAATTGTAAAAAGACCTATTAGGACATATGGACAATGCAACAAATTTTGAGCATAGATTGTTGAGTACATTCATTAAGCAATAAAAAGGAGCTAGTTTCCCTGTATGGTGGTTTATAATACGGTGTTGACACGTCTGGCTATAATCTGGCTAATAATAATTAGACGTGCTTGGAAACGTTGATGTGACTAGGTTTATAAGCAATCAGTTCAAATTCCCGCCGTCTCCATACATGAATTTCATAGGAATTCAATGAACGTCAAAATCCTTGATTATAAGGGTTTTGACGTTTTTTAAATATTAAACAAATTCAAGTAATTTAAATCAAATGTAGTCATTAATATTATACATTTCAATATAGCTTGAGAATTTTAGTACCGCTTCTTCTTTTGCCCTCTTTGTAACATGTGCTTAGATGTTCATTGTTGTTTGGACATCGCTGTGACCTAAACGATCTTGCACTTCCTTAAACTAGCACCCGCTTCAAATAACAATGAGCAATGCGTATGATGTTAACCCTGTGTTGTAATTGTGCCTAGATTATATTTATCTTGAACTTGCCCAATCTATTTATGGGTCTTTGTAGGCTGTAGGATATTCATTGCTCTCAATACTATATACTAGCTTTTATAGCTAATCGTATTAAAGCACAGTACTAAATATGCGTGCTTCTGAAAATTATCAATGAAGAATAGTAGCTACAAATTATTAAAGATATAGATTTACTTTTAAGCGTAGCTTTGGAAAAAAGATTGATCAATAAAGATTGGTAATTTTTATTGAGGTTTTACAAAAAATAATCTATTCAGTTATTCTTTCAGATAGATTTAATTTGTAAGAAATGTACTTAAACCAACAAAGTAGGTTAGTCGGAGGAAGAAGGGTGAAGTAGAAGGAAAAATAAACCGCACTTTAGATATTTTTTTAAGTCTGTGGTTTTTTTATTTATAAAATAACAATTGCAGTATGCTTTTGATCCTTAGTTCAACTTCCATATGGCCAAAAAATAATTTTATTGGTGCACTATCCATACAATTACCTTTACGTGACATAGATTTACTTCAAAATAATATTTTTCATAAATAAAACACTACAGTTCATTTAGTTGATACAATAGAAATGTAAGGATTTTTGTAAAATTATAAAAAAGGAAGATATTTATGGATAAAGAGACACTAACAATCTTGGTATCGACTCTAACTGAACGGGATATAGTCAATATCTATAAGCAAAAGAAAATCAATAACCTCGGTTTCCGAGCGGGTAATATTGATGACGTTCGAAAGAATAGAAAACTTTTAGAGAATAATCTTTTAAAGGCAACCAACGTAAAGCAGCTGCATAACTATTTTTTGATGATGGATGCAGACTTCGAATGGGATCTAAAAAATTTATCTTGGGATGAAATTAAAGCTCTTTGTGATGAAAAAGGCATCGTAAACGTTTTAATTTCTCTTTATGCCCATGAGAGATTTGATGAGTTTAAAGAATTGGTATCTGGTCAGTTACAAAAAGAATTACAGGTTGAACAAAACCCTATTGAAAAAAAAACAAATGATATTTTGAATGAATCGTCTGATAGTTTATCTGAATCAAAACTTATTAAGACCATTAAGAAGTTGGAAACTAAATTAAAAAATTTAGAAGATGAGAATAAAAGTAAAGAAGATATCTATAAGGATAAGCTAGATAACATTAATAATTTATTAAAGGATATGAGAAAAGAAAAAGAGCAATATAAAATCGATAATGACAAGCTTACTCGAGAGAACAAAGAACTACAAGTTTTAAATCAAGGATTGCAACAACAAAAATATAAAGTTGAATCAGAGCGTCAGCAATTTTTAAACGAAGTGCAATTATTAAAATTAAGAATTGAAAATTTAGAAAGTGAAACCCAGCCGCAACTTTATGAATGCGATAATATATTGAAAGAAAATGTAGATTGTACAAATAAAGCCGAATATCAAATTGCGATATTTGGACAACCTGATGAGATTCTAATAAATAACACAAAACATGTAGGATTTGAATTTATCGAAGGTGAAGCAATAAAAGAGTTCAATACTGATAAAAATAATAAATATAATGAAATATGGATTATTTATTACGATCTAACTCAAAAAGAGAAACACTTAGTTAATAAGAAGCACCTTAAAAACAACAAAAGTGTTGAAGTGAAAATTATTAATAATTTAAAAGAATTAAACCAAAATATGTCGAATCTAGAGAAAGCACGAGGATAAATAAAATGTATAAAAAAAGATGGAATATTGATTTTGCAGGGGTTTTAGCTAGTGATAATGAAGTTGTTAAAAATAACGTCTTTGTAAATAAACAAGGCTTACTTCAATTTTATATTAAGATAATTTCTATCCTCCCAGAAGATTTCCCTAGTGAAGTTAAAATTGTTACATGTTTTGCTGAAGATATTGGCTATCCCGATACATCATTTGATGATGAAGAGCGTGAATTGAAGCTCGCAGAATTTCTTGAGAAGTACATCTTATTTTTCAATATAGAGGTACAACCAGGGATTGGTAACGATTATTATATAGCAAGAAATATTAGTTATGTGAAGAAAAATGATGAATTTAAACGCGAAGAAGGTTTAAATCAAATCCCTGTGTTTTCAGGGGATGCTGAACAAATTACACAACAAATTTTTGAAAGTAAGTTGCTGAATAATCGATTTGTCGGAGATAATAAAAATATTTCAAATGATGACTATGACACACCTAATGTAATTTGTTGGAAAGATCCGGTCAGCGACAATTTATCACTATATGGACCATTCGATTCCCATGATTATGCTCATGGAGGTTTTAGATTTAAGTTTAATTCCTCTAATTTATTTACGCTAGATTTAAGCGAAGACAATTTTTTTAATTACTATGAGAATAATAATGTATTGTATTTGCCACTAAATGTGTTTTATCAGTTAGAACAAAAAATGGAGATAAATGGAACTAAATTAGTTAATGAGGAAACACTCCAAGACCATGTATCAAGTAGTAGTCTTACTAAGAGCGTTACAAAAACGATTCCTGCTTTAACTCCTAATCCTGAAAAGATACCAGCTACAGAAAAAGAGGAACAATTTATGGAGGCTTTTAATGAAAGATGCATTACCAATGAATTATATTACGATCCGAAAGACCTTTATAACTTCCATACAGCGATGAAAACAGGCAGTCTAGTAATATTAGCTGGTATGAGTGGTACGGGGAAATCAAAACTTGTGCAGTGTTACGCTGATGCACTGGACCTCAAAAAAGAACAACAATTATTTATTCCTGTAAGACCTTATTGGCAAGATGATGCTGATGTTATTGGTTATTTAGATATTTTAAATAATGTATATCGCCCTGGCGATTCAGGACTGGTTAATATATTAATACATGCCTATAATAACCCTGATCAAATGCATATTGTATGTTTTGATGAAATGAATATTGCACGAGTGGAACATTATTTCTCACAATTTTTATCTGTCCTTGAGATGGATGATAATAAACGAGTATTACGTTTATACAATGATGAATCTCAGTATAGAATTTACAACAGCAACCAATATGAACCGTCAATTAAAATTGGAAATAATGTTTTATTTGTAGGAACCGTCAATCTCGATGAATCCACTTATCAATTTTCAGATAAAGTTTTAGATAGAGCAAATGTTATTAATCTTAATGTTATTTCATATGAGAAGATATCTGAACTAGTAGAAAACTCACGTGGATCTGAATCAAAAATTACGAAATTAGATATTTCTGCTACTGCTTACAATAGCTTTAGAAACAAAGAATCCAAAATTGGCTTGTTGGAACTTGAATCTAAATGTTTATGGGATATTCATAAGGAATTACAAAAAACAAATCGTAATCTGGGTGTGGGCTGGCGCATTGTGAAACAAATCGGCAATTATTTAAATAACATCCCTCAAAATTCCGAATTAAAGAGAGAAGAAGCATTTGATTTGCAATTAGTACAACGTGTTTTAACGAAGATTCTTGGTACGGAAGAACAATTTAAAGAATTGTTAGGCACTTATGACGCTGATAAAAAAGCAGTAATAGATAGTAAACTAATTAAAATTCTAGATAATGTTCAAGGATACGATATGAAGAAAACGCGAGAATTAATTCTAGAAAAATCTAGGGAGTTAAAGCTATATGGATGTACCATTTAAACTTGAATTTAAGCAACATAATGAAAAGCCTCAAGAGGTCGTGAAATTTGCAAGAAATGAGGATGAACTTTTCAAACTTAATGACAGTGAAATTCCTGTTGCTAAAGAAAATATTAACTTGTGTTTATCCTTTTCTTCAACAAATCTTGACGATAGGATGTATTTTGACCTTTTGGATATTGTGTTTAAAGATGAGCTTCATGAAGATCTAAGTTTTATTTCTCCATCTGATGAACCTCTTCAAATATATGATAGCAACGATAAGTATACAGGTGCATTAATTCCGGGATATTATAAAGTTATTGTAGTTCACGAAAATCAAAATTACTATACATGGCTAAAAATCATTCCTAAGCAAGTGACCACTGAACAATGGATTGTCATGCGAGAAGAAGTAGAAGCCGAATTAACAGGGCTTGCTAGAGATATATTGTATAAGCGTACTGGTACGCATTTAAATGATGATTCACCATTACCTTTAAACCTAATTAATAAAATTGAATTGATTAATTCAAGTTTTAATAAATGGAGGATAGCGTTTGAACATGTCTTCAAAAATCCATGTTATCGCCTGAAAAAAGCATATAAAAAAGTAGATAAATCGAAGGCCCGATTACTCGATCAAGTGTCACTAAGAAAAATGAGTTTTGACTCTCAAGCTAATGGAAAAGGTCAAGTGTATTCCAGTGAAAATATTTGTTTATACGATACATTGGAAAATAGATGGTTGAAATTTTATATTTCGGGTATTTTTAAACAACTCACATCTCTCTTCAAAGAATTGGACCATTTTCTGTTGGAAATTGAGGCTGCGATTAAAAAGAAAATGAAGTATAAAAACACATACATGCATGACTTACAATATCATAAATTGCTATCAACCAAAGAAGATCTGCAATTACATCGTTTTAAATTAACATCTATAATTAATGACTGTAACAAATTCTTGAATATGGGGTGGGTAAAAGAATTGGATGGTTTAAGGCCATTGCAAAATTCCATGGTTGTTCAGACTGATCCCAACTATCGAACAATCTTTAAGTTTTACAAAGATGTAATGGTGAAGAATTATGAGATTAGTTTAAGTCCTGAGTATACCTATTATTGGAAAAGGACAGACCAGCTATATGAAATATGGGGCTTTATTCAATTTATCAAAGCTTTCACCTCAGAAGAACTGGGCTATCAAATACAAAAAGGCTGGGTTTATAGTGCTTCCATTTCTAATGAACGAGTATTTGTGGTCCCATTTTTGAAACAAGGCACGACAATAGAATTAATTAAAGATGACATCCAGGTCAATCTCGTTTACGATGCAACCATTACAAAAACAGATGTCTCTCAACTTTTATATACGGACATGAGCGCTAATCGACCCGATTTACGCCTTGATTTTTATAAAGAAGGCGAATACATCAATTCGATTATTATTGATTTTAAATATCGCCCTTTAAAAAACATTTGGAATAATAAGTACCGTACAGATGTAATGGACCAATTGACGATGTATCGAGACAATCTTCACTCTCAACAAGTATTTTCTAAATCTTTCCCCGGGAATTGGCGGTCATTTAGGGCTGTTCTTGAGGTTTGGGCCATATATCCTCAGCACAAATTAAATGAAAAAAATGGTGAGCCACGCCAAATAAGATTAGTAGAATTAACGCCAAAAGTTGAACAGAACCTATTTATTAAAACCTTAAAGGATTCAGTTGATAACGTGATTCGAACATGGAATACATTCAAAAAAATACAATAAAAAGGATACTTGGATATGCTGAATTTCCATTACAAAAAGTATGCTTTAGTCAATTGATATGCAATCATACACATTGTTCACAATTTAATGATGCTCAAAATAAGCTGATAGTAGTAAAAGATTTATTGATGCCAGCTATTCGTAAATATATTAAGGAACATGATTATGTAGATGAACGTAGCGGGTAGAAAACTTACATGCATTCGTACCAAGAACGGTGGGGGGATATCTACAAGAACCTATGTTATTGATACATAAAGACTAGAGGATGAATTAGATATTCAGAAAGAGGTTTGGGAAGCACGTTTACATTTCTAGAAACACATAATTAGTATAGCAAAGGCTGTAGTTCACAATTGATGTGACTACAGCTTTCGTTAGCCCACGCTCTTTACGGAAGAAACGGATTCTCTCTCCAACTACTTTTGTTAAATCCGTAATGTAATCACCTCATCATTAAGGACTGACGAGAAATGAATCTATACCCATATACTATAGATATAATTTTTGATTAAAATAAAATAAACTATTTTAAGCTTGTTCGAAGACCTTCTAATAAAACATATTAGGAGGTATTTTCTATGGTAAATAGGGAGCGGAAACACGGTGTATTTGTGGTAAATTGTGATGTAGTTGTTTTATCTAGTAGTAAAGCTGAAAGAACCGATTGTATGCATATTAGCGAGCGGCTATCGATACGTTATTTACTCAAATGCGTATAGCGTGTAATAGACCGCGCACTATTGAAAGTTAAGGAGTACATTTTTAAGTTGGTCGTATCGAGTATGTAGAGGATATTAATATTGATAAGCTCTATCATTATTTAGATGTATTACAAGTTACTCCTGCGGCAAGATTAATACGTATAAAGTCGATTAAAGCAGTATTAATTAAGTTTTATAA
Organism: Lysinibacillus sp. FJAT-14222; assembly: GCF_001278875.1. Classification (NCBI taxonomy): domain Bacteria; kingdom Bacillati; phylum Bacillota; class Bacilli; order Caryophanales; family Bacillaceae; genus Lysinibacillus; species Lysinibacillus sp. FJAT-14222. The sequence continues at coordinate 83,931 of NZ_LIYL01000010.1, forward strand.
TAACGGTTGGAAACTACCAATCAAGTGTTCCTGGCTAATTTCCATAAGGCTTTCAAAATAGAAAAGCAATGACGCAAGAACAGCAGAAACATCTTGTCACTCTAATTATCATCCACCTAATCAAAACAGCACCTTCCACACAGAATGGAACAGTGTTTTCTGCATTTCATAAAAAGACTCATTTACTTATTATACGGTTTCTCCGTAATGCATTTAAATGTGGTTTTATACTACTTACATATTCTTTTATATTGATACTTCGAAATTCCCTCACTTAACTCCTTTACTAAAATAAGCTAAACTTATATTAAAAAATAAAATACGAGGTGATTTATTATGAAAAAAACAGTCCATGTCGTTGGTGCAATTATCGAAAACGAAAAAAATGAAATCTTCTGTGCGTTAAGAAGTCCAGAAATGGATTTGGCGAATTATTGGGAATTTCCAGGTGGCAAGATTGAAGTTGAAGAAACACCTGAACAAGCGTTAAAACGAGAGATTCAAGAGGAATTTACTTGTACGATTCAAGTAGGAGCAAAAGTAGAAGATACAACATATGAATATGAAAGAGTAATTGTACGACTTGAAACATACAAAGCGAAATTAGTGGATGGGCAACCGAACGCATTAGAACATGCTGCCACGAAATGGGTTACGCGAGACGAACTTACACAACTGAATTTCGCCCCTGCGGATGTCCCTGCAGTAGAGAAGATTTCAAAGGAAGAAAAATAAAAATAAATGAAATGATGTGAACTTAAGTGGAGCAACAGCAACTGATTCGAAAAATCGAAAACTCCCTTTACAAAGGATTTATCGATCAAAACAAGACAGTCTCAGCACAATTTAAACCAAAACTTTTAACAAACAAGCATCAAGAAACTGTCTTATCGACAATACTTCAAGAATTAAAAACATGTAAAACATTTATTTTTTCTGTCGCCTTTATTACTGAAGGTGGTTTAGCAACTTTAAAAACAATGCTTTACGACTTAAAACAAAAAGGGATAAATGGACGCATTTTAACATCAACGTTTCTAAACTTTAATCAGCCGAAAATGTTTAAAGAGCTTCTTAAACTTGATAACGTTGAAGTGCGTGTAACTAGTGAAAAAGGTTTCCATTCAAAAGGCTATATTTTTGAACATCAAGACTACTACTCTTTAATTGTCGGAAGCTCCAATTTAACTGACAGTGCTTTAAAAGCAAACTATGAGTGGAATGTTTATTTAACTTCATTAGAAAGTGGAGAAATTATTAATCATTTTAAAAACCAATTTGAAGATGCTTGGGATGAAGCGATTCCTTTAAAGGAAGAATGGATTGCTAATTACAAACAATTTTACGAGCTACAACCTTTTGTTAAATATACTACTTCGAGAACACTAGAACTAAATGCTGAATATTTAACAAATGCGCTTGCTGAAAGCTTAGCAATTCAACCAAATAAAATGCAGATAGCTGCGCTGGAACAATTAAATGCTCTTCGTGCAACGGGCGCTAGAAAAGGATTAATTATCTCTGCAACAGGTACAGGTAAAACGTTTTTATCTGCTTTTGATGTTCGAAGCTTTTCTCCTAAAAAAATGCTATTTATTGTACACCGTGAGCAAATCTTAAAGAAAGCGATGCAAGATTATCGGAAAATTCTTGGTGGACATGAAGATGATTTTGGCATTCTTTCCGGTACCTCAAAAGATGTTAATGCTAAATACTTATTTGCAACGATCCAAACAATTTCAAGAGATGGCTACTTTCAACAATTTGCAAAAGATCAATTTGATTATGTGTTGATAGACGAAGTACATAAAGCAGGTGCAGAATCCTATTTAAAAATTATCAATTATTTTACTCCGAATTTTTTACTCGGTATGACCGCAACACCTGAACGAACAGATAGATTCAACATTTATGAGTTGTTTGATTACAACATTGCCTATGAAATCCGTCTACAAGCAGCTCTTGAAGAAGAGATGCTCTGTCCTTTCCATTATTTTGGTGTTTTGGACTATGAAAAAGATGGCTTAACTATTGATGATGCAACAGAACTTCAAAAATTAGTATCTTTTGAACGTGTAAAACACATTATTGAGAAGATTAATTATTATGGCTATTCTGGTGATCGTATTCGTGGATTAATGTTTTGTAGTTCCAAGGAGGAAGTTCGTGAACTTTCTACTGCTTTAAACCATGAAGGTTTAAAAACGATTGGGTTAACTGGTGACAATTCACAGAATGAGCGCGAAGAAGCAATTCAAAAATTGAATAATGGAGAACTTGAATACATTTTAACGGTTGATATTTTTAACGAAGGAATTGATATCCCATTCTTAAATCAAATAGTAATGCTTCGCCAAACACAATCGAGCATTATATTTATACAACAGCTAGGTCGTGGTCTACGTAAACACGATTCAAAAGATTATGTAACAATTATTGATTTTATCGGAAACTATAAAAATAACTATCTGATTCCGATTGCCCTCTCTGGGGACCAAACCATGAACAAAGATAACGTCCGCCGAAAAACGGTAAATACAGACTATATAACAGGTGTGTCAACGATAAACTTTGAAGAAATTGCCAAAAAGAAGATTTTTGATGCTATTAACAATACAAATTTATCGACATTAAAAACATTACGGGATGCTTATACAGAAACGAAAAATCGTTTGGGTCGAATCCCTTTCCTCATTGACTTTATTGAGCAAAACTCAATCGACCCTGAGGTTATTGTAGGTTATTCCGATAACTACTATAATTTCTTATTGAAAATGAAGGAGTCAATGCCTTCTCTCACTGAATATGAACTTTCTGTTTTGGGAATGTTTTCAAAAGAGTTTTTGAATGGAAAACGAGTACACGAAATTCTTTTAATTGAAACGTTACTTTCTGAAGAATCATTTTCCAGAGAGTCTTTCATTCAAAGATTAAAAGAATTTGGAACATATGCAGATGATGCAACAATTCAATCCGTTGAAAACATGTTCTCACTAAAATTCCATGTTCAAAATGATGTGAAAAAGTATAAATTTAAGCCTATTATTGAAATCGTTGATGGACAATATCAATTTAATAAGGAAATTCAAGAGAGTGTGAGAGATTCAAATTTTAAAGGATATATTGAGGATATTGTAAAATGTGCTTATGTTAAAAATCAAAAGTATGATAAAACAAAAGCAATGACGTTATTTGAGAAATATTCCCGTAGAGATGCTTGCCGATTATTGAACTGGCCGCATGATGATTCATCAACTATTTACGGTTACCGTTCAAAACATAACACTTGTCCAATCTTCGTTACGTATCATAAAAAGGATGAAGTCGAAACAAGCCAAGCTTATGGTGATGAATTTTTAGCACCCGAACTATTTAGATGGTTCACCCGTAATCGTTTAACGTTGGATTCCGTTGAAGTAAAGAACATCTTAACTTATAAAGAGTCAGGGATGAAAATTCATCTATTTACGAAAAAAGATGACGGTGAAGGCACAGATTTCTATTACCTGGGCCAAGCAGACATTGCAGATGGTAGTGCAAAAAACGAAAAAATGCCTGATGGAAAAGGAAATCATCTATCAGTCGTTACGATGAATTTAGTACTAGAGCAACCTGTGCATTATGATATCTACCATTATTTAGTTGAAGAATGAAGGTTAGACTTGAAGTGAACTAATTACTTTGGGTCTTTCTCTTAAATACGAGGAAATTAAGGGGGAAAATTCTTGAAAATCATTTAATCAACCTTATTAAAATTATTTATCAAAAAAGACTAACCTCAAATAAAAAAATCCAATCGTTTTGATTAAATTCTTTTCAAAACGATTGGATTATTTCAATAAAAAATCAATATTTTTTAAAGCCACATCAGTTACTTTAAAGTGATAAAGTTCAGGCTTTCTTTAGTTTTGGGTATCCACTAAGAATAGCAATAATCCCACAAATCCCTATCAAAATCGGATAGAAAGAGTATTGCAGCATGCTCACTGGTGATATTCGGGCTACGCTTGCGGCTGCCAGGAATTGGGCTCCGTATGGCAGAAGACCTTGGATCGTACAGGAGAAAATATCTAATATACTTGCGGACTTTCTTGGTTCAATCCCATACTGGTCAGCAATATTTTTTGCAAGCGGACCAGCAATTAAAATAGCAATTGTATTATTAGCCGTAGATAAATTAGTTAGACCCACAAGGCCGGCAATCCCAAATTCAGCACCCTTTTTCGATTTAATTCTTCGTGTCGCAAGGTGAAGTAGGAAGTCGATTCCTCCGTTAAACCTAATAACCTCTACCATCCCAGCAATTAATATCGCAAGAAATGCCATTTCATACATACCTGACATTCCTTCGCCAATCTTTTGTAAAAGGCTCATTAAATGATAGCTGCCATCCGCTAAACCAACAGCCCCGGCGAGAACAATCCCAAGTGCCAGAACAAGGAATACATTCATTCCGGTTAACGCTAAAATAATAACCAGAACATAGGGAACAATTTTTATCCAATTATAGCTTAAATGCTCCACTTGAGCTGTTTCACCCATTGTGATAACTCCAAAAATAATGCTCGTTATAATAGCTGCGGGCAACACAATCCAGAAATTTACCTTAAATTTATCCTTCATTTGTGCGCCCTGTGAACGAACGGCAGTAATGGTTGTATCTGAAATAATGGATAAATTATCGCCAAACATCGAACCGCCAACAATCGAGGCCATTACTAAAGCCATGGAAAGGTCGGTATGCTCACTGATCCCAACTCCAATTGGCGCTAGTGCAACAATCGTACCCACCGATGTACCCATTGATAGGGAGATAAAGCAGGCAATGATGAACAGGCCTACAACAAGTAAGTTTGGCGGAACGACCGATAAAGCAAAGTTAACAGTGGAGTCCACTGCACCCATGCCTTTTGTTACCGCTGAAAAGGCCCCAGCCAAGAGAAAAATAAGAACCATCAGCATGACATTTAAATTTCCTGCGCCTTTGCAAAAAATATCAACCTTTCGCGAAAACGTTTCTTTTCGATTCATCGCCAGAGCCACAGCGCCCGAAATGGCAATAGCTACAATGACAGGGAAGGCATAAAAATCACCTGTAATAACCCCAGAACCAATAAATAAAACTAAAAAAACTACAAATGGGATTAGCGCCCATGGATTCTCTTTCTTCATTGTTCTACCTCCAAAAATTAAAAATGGACACGTCTTTTGTCCATTTCTCACTAAAAAAGGCCTCATCTTGAAACAACAAGAAGAGGCCTTATATCTATAAAACACTCCTCTTATCTACCAAGCCATTGCTTGCTGGATTTGGCACGGTAACTTAATCACTAAGTTCCGCTGCCGAGATTTCATAGGGCCAGTCCCTCCATCTCTCTTGATAAGAAGAAAAACATTATTTTTTTTGCACAATAATAAAATACTATAATAAAATATCTATATTTGCAACATGTTTTTAATCGAACTTTATTTTCAAAGTAACATATAAAACTTTTTCTTAAGAAAAAATTTAATTTAACAATGTTATAAATAGTATTCTGGTTTTTAAAAAGGAAAAAATATATTAAAAGCCACTAGAACACCTCTAGTTGATTTGATAAGGCACAATACCGCTACCTTCTATATCGATTGCTAGGGGCGAGATATAAAAGAAGATGAATAATCCTCTTAGTAATAATATATTATTTCACTAATGGAAAATCCTCTCCAGAGAATATTAGAAACTATGACTTTCTAAAAAGCGATCTATTTCTTTACGTGAAACACGTCAATCGTTGCCTCTTGTTTTCTCACTAATTGATCTTACGGTACCAATTGATCAATCGTTAACATTTCTAGCTGTTCGCGTTCATTAATTTGATACTTCGTCATCATGATTCATCACCTCAAAATCTACTTTTTAATGGATAAGGCAAATCAATTCGGAAAAACTTTCGTCTACTATCATGTATCGTCCTACGAACATCTTCTGTTCTTTTTTACCTAGAAATGTGAATAGTTTATTAAAAATAAGGGGATTTTATAGTCTTTTCGATTTATTATTGAAATTTATAAAGTATTCTTTATAATGGTAATGGGCGGAAAGGTTAGAATTGTCTGCTAATAAATGAGGGATGATGGAGCTTCGAGACTTTCTTCCTACCGGCAAAAAGTTTCCTTGTATGGATGAGTATATTTTAGTTCGATTCATCGCAAAAGTCTGAAATTATAATTGTTACAAATATTGTCCAGTTCCAAAGAAAACAATGAGCATGATCAAAACGATGGGTGCTTCCTCTCAGGAGACGATTGCGTCCACAGAAGGACTAGCAGCATTAAATGAAGTGTTGATGAATTTAACTATGGAACTTAACAATACAATTAATCATTTTTAAAAAAATAGCTAATGTCTATTTAATGATTACGCAACATGTTGAAATTACTTTAAAAATATTGATTTTAATGAAACACTAATGTTTAAAGTTATTGTTGAATAATTCCATGTGTACTAGAAAACCATTCGTATATCCTTAGTAATATGGGCTAAGGGTCTCTACTGAAGACCGTAAATCTTCGACTACGAACGGGCTGTTTTATTAGCCCGTTCGTAGTCTTTTTTTTTTGCTGTAAGCAACCATGGTCTTGCCGGTTCCAATCGTAGGATGAAAATTAACAAGAGTTTATATTCTCAGAAAGTGTGAGTGGAGGTTAAGAATAGCTACGTAGTAAAAAATCAGAGAGCATAAATTTTTGCAGTTGATATTTTAGAAAAAACTTAGATTCTGTTCTTTTATAAATATCAATCTATATCTTGTTAAGAATGCTTAAAACCAAAACGGATCCTTGGTTATTGTTGTGGTTTTCACTTCAATAATAAGAGAATTTTGTATAGTAAGGGGAAAAAACGAAAATGAAAAGACATTATTTTTTTAAGTCCACTATGTTTAGGAAGAAGGAACAAGGAAATCACACATATTGGCTAGATGATGCAAAGCATAAACAGGTGAGCGTAGAAATTCAAGATGCGATGATCTTGAAACAATTAGAAATGATTGATCTGTCGATAGAAGAGATAAAGACATCAAAAGCTATCCAACCGTTAATATCAGATCATATTGATGAAATCGTTACAACTTTTTATCAAACGATTACAAATGTAGAACAATTAAGAACAATTATTTTAGAAAATAGTACGCTTGATAGATTGAGAAAGACGTTAGAGACGCATTTAATTGAAATGTTTGGTGGTCAACTAAATGAAGAATTTTTAGAAAAGAGGATCAGAATAGCCAATATACACTATAGAATTGGACTAGAACCAAAATGGTATATGGCAGCATTTCAAAATTTGCAAAGTACGTTATTACATCTTGTGCATTGTCATGTTGAAAATCGTGACGAAAGTATGAGGATTAGTCAAGTCATAACAAAAATTCTAAATTTTGAACAACAGCTCGTACTAGAAGCGTATGAAAAGGAAAATCTCCGTCAACGCGAGCTTCAATACGATGAAGTAAAGACTGAGTTAAAAGCGAAAATAATGACGGTTTGTGAAGAAATGACGCATATTACTGAGCGTACGAATGTAGCTGTCCAAGAATTAGTGACAAGTAGTGAGGTCGTGAATAAATCGGTGTTACGAGGAGCTGACACTTCTAGAGATACGCAGCGACTAGCAACTGATGGGCAAGAGAAATTACTAGAATTAGAGTCACGCATTGATTCTATTTTTAGTCGCACAAATAAAATGGAAAAGATTGTAGGGCAATTAAATCATTCCGTCCAAGAAATAAGCCATGTTATTAATCTTGTTCAATCAATTGCGAATCAAACGAATCTTTTGGCACTTAATTCATCTATTGAAGCAGCCCGGGCGGGTGAACATGGCAAAGGGTTTTCTGTTGTGGCACAAGAAATAAGAAAACTAGCGAGCCAGACGAAAGCATCAGTTGAACAAATTAAGGGCTATGTTGATGAGACACAAGGTTTTACAGAGGAAGTTGTTATGACGATCGAAGAAGTTCATCATTTTGTTAAAGAAGGAAAAGAAGAATCAGATGCATCTGACTTAGCGTTTAATCGTATTATGGACTCGATGTCCACAAGTTTAGGCGATGTCGAAACGGTTGAACAGGGAATGGAAGCCCTTATATATAATATTAAAGAAATTAACGAAGCAATGGATAAAGTTGCAACGTCTGTAGATACATTAAACGTTGCTATAGGGAATTTATAATGGGAGTAGGTACTATGTTTCGAGATGTAGCTAAAGTTGAACACACATTGAGGCTATTAGAAGGGGCTTTCAGTGTTTTTGTAACCGATATAAAAGGAACGATAACGTATATAAATAATCACTTTTGTGAAATTTCTAAATGTAATAAATCAGAGCTAATCGGTCAATCATACAAAAAAATGAATGTACAGTTTGATTTCCATAAGGAGCAGCATATTCGAACGATTTTTGCTGGAGAAGTATGGCGCGGGGAAGTAAGATATCAAACTAGGGACAATAAAGAATACTGGTTTTATCTTGTAATTACACCGATTAATAATAATGAAGGGGACATTTATCAGTTTTTGGCTGTAGGTAATGATATAACAAATCATAAAAAGTTAGAATTATCTCTCAATGAAACTCTCAAAAACTTACATGATATAAAAAATGCATTAGATGAGGCTTCGATCGTTGCCATCACAGATGAAAAAGGTGTGATTACCTATGTTAACGAAAAGTTTTGTGAGATTTCTAAATATAAGAACGAGGAACTCATCGGTAAAACACATCGCGTCATTAATTCTAAATTTCATCCAAAATCGTTTTTTAAAACGATGTGGGAAACGATTAGACAAGGGAAGACCTGGAATGGCGAAGTGAAAAACCGTGCAAAAGATGGTAGTGAGTATTGGATGAATACAACGATTGTTCCTTTTCTTGATAGCGAAGGGAAACCATATCAATATATATCCATTAGAACAGATATTACCGATAGAATTAAGGCAGAAACGGCATTAGCAAAAGCGCTAGAAAGTGATTTTAGAAAAGTCGTTCAAAACCTGCAGAACTGTGTGTTTAAAATTGTTGATCATGAAGATACGAAGATTGTTTTTACTTTATGCGAAGGTAAAATTGCAGAAGAACTAGGATTAGTAACAGATGCCATTCGAGGTAAAACGTCTTTTGAAATTTTTGGAAGTGATGTTGCAACGCAGTTAGAGTTGAATTTCCATAAAGCTTTCAATGGAGAAACGATAAACTTTGAACTACCCTACTATAATCGATTTTTTTATATTACATTATCACCAATCTGGGAAAATGGAAAGATTGTTGAAGTCATCGGATCAATGATGGATATTACTGAGCGAAAGAAAGCTGAAGAAACGATTCATCATATGGCTCACCATGATTCGCTGACGAATCTAGCGAATCGAAGACTATTTACACAATTATTAAATTCAGCTGTGCTTAAGGCAGGGGAAAATCAAGAAAGTCTATGTGTGATGTTTATTGATCTAGATAGGTTTAAAAACATTAATGATACACTTGGACACTTAATAGGGGATGCGCTTTTACAATCAGTGGCTGATCGCTTGCTTAGCTGTTTACGAGATAATGATGTGGTTTCGCGTCAAGGCGGCGACGAATTTACACTCTTCTTATCGAATATTAGTCGTAAGGAAGCTGGTGCTGTTGCAAGACGAATTATTAAAACGATCTCCAAGACACTAACGCTCGAACATTTGGAATTGTATATTACGCCGAGCATCGGTATTAGCATGTATCCAGATGATGGAGACACGGTGGAAAAGCTAATCAAACATGCAGATGCAGCGATGTATTTAGCAAAGGATTATGGTAAAAATAACTATCAATTTTATACGAAAGAATTACAGCAAGCTATGCTTAAAAAGTTGAAGCTTGAAACAGACTTGCGAAAAGCACAGGAAAAGAATCAGCTGATGCTTTATTATCAACCGAAAATTAACATTACAACTGGAAAAATCATTGGGACTGAAGCATTGATTCGCTGGAATCATCCGAAGCTTGGCATCGTGTCACCAGATCAATTTATTCCACTTGCTGAGGAGACAGGTCTGATTGTTCCGATTGGAGAATGGGTCATTCGGACTGCGTGTAAACAGGCGAAAATATGGCAGGATGAGGGGCAGCCTAACTTAACGGTCGCGGTCAATATTTCCTTACGCCAATTTATGCAAAATAACCTACATGAAGTTATTGGTGAAATTCTTGAAGAAACGAGCTTAGCGCCAGAATATTTAGAGTTAGAAATTACAGAAAGTATGGCATCAGATGTCGATTATACAATTCGTGCCTTAAAGCGAATAAAAAGTCTGGGTGTAAGTATAAGTATTGATGATTTTGGAACTGGCTATAGTTCGTTAAGTTATTTAAGTAAATTTCCGATTGACCGTTTAAAAATTGATCAGTCTTTTGTAAGAAATTTGAATCTTAGCAATCGGGCGATTATTAAGTCGATTATTGACATAGCACACAATCTGAATATCGAAGTCATTGCTGAAGGGGTCGAGACGGAAGAACATGCTAATTTTTTACGTGAGCAAATGTGTAAAGAAGCACAGGGGTATTACTTTAGCAAACCACTTCCGAGTCATGAAGTAGATAAGATTTTAATGACAGAATTGAAAGATGCATAAAAATACTGCCCCTAATTGTTAGATATAACTAACAGTGAGAATAGTTCAGTTTGTTAACCAAAGAATAAATATAAACGAAAGTGTAAATAGCCGTATATCTGATAAAAAATCAATGATATACGGCTATTCGTGAAGTGTACCGAAAAGGTGCGCCTATTTTTTTATAATTCGGGCTTACGGTTTTTTTGTATTAAAGAAGATAAATAAAAGGAAATAGGTAGAGCTGGGAGTAAAAATATAAAAAAATTACTAAACGTTTACCTAAGTAATGAAATATTTGGAGATTTAGTTTTTTGTAATATAAAGTGGTATTTATTGGGCTATCAGTTTGAAAAAGTAAACATCAATTTTAAAGAGACAATTAAAAAGCTCAATAGATATGGTGGGGACGACCATGACTATTGAGCTTTTTCTGTTCAGAGAATTGACAGTTAATACAATAAATTAAACTGATCACCATAACCAATATCTAGCTCCTTGTGCGACGATGAATCGATCCAGCCATGTTTCAAAATTCATTGATAATCTTTGAATATCACCTACTTGAACATATATTAGATAGTCGTCTTCGCAATTCGCAACTTTCTCTGAATCAATGAACAAATAGTCACCATATCCTTTATAATACCCAATCATATACCAACTTTTATCATACGCACTTTTATAATAATTTATATCTGTATCATATTCATTTAAATAATTTAACATCTCTTTTATATTGAATAGTTCAAAGTAATCCATGCCTTCTGAAAATAATTTTCCACCATTACATAATTTTAAAAATGCATAAAAGTCTTTCGGCAAAATATGACTAGTCTTTAAAGAAAATTCTTTTAGTTCTTGGTCAGTTACTGGATTGTTCCAATCACATGTAACATTTATGATTTCCCCATTTTCTCTTTGTATAGTTATGGTCTTCTCTTTTCCTAATCTTTTATTTAATGATGATAAAATTAATTCAATAGACATTCTGAATCACCTTATTTGAAATAATTTAATAGTAGCTCATCAATGGGATATAGTGCACCTAGTAAAAAGATGATTGCCAAACAATTTCTCATTTAGCAATCACCTATTAAAAAACAATAAACAGTATACCTTTAGTGTAAAATAATCGTCATACCTATCGCGGTAAGAGCAGCGATAACAAATCCCCCTACTATAATCCATTGAGGAAGATCTTTTTTTCCGCCTCTCGTCACAAAATATTCAGTCACTCTAACAACCAAAAATAAAACTAAAGCTGGTATAGCTAAAACATTAATTGTAAGCTCTTTGCCTGTGACGAGCATTAAAGAAACGAATAACATTCCGTATACTAATGCTACATAAAATCCATTACTCGATGAATTTAGAACCCCGGATTCATTCAACTTTTTCTTATTTGTAGTCATAGTCGGTATTTAATCCCCCTCTACCTATTTCTTTTGCTAGGCCGAAAGTAAAAAAAGAAAGAACAATTGAGTGAAGTTCTCGTTCGCTCATGCTTACTTTTTTTATCCCCGAAAATGTGCAGCAACTTAATGATTGGTTTAATCAATATCGGTGTTTCTTTTAAATAACGATACTAATGCTAAAATTAAAAATGCTATTGCTGATGTTTTTATAAATTCCTTATATTCATTAGTTATATATTGACTGGTGATAAAAGATCCTACTGCCATTATTATATAAGCTGAAATACTTATTAATTTTGTATTTTTTATTTTAAATAAATATATTAATGATTCAACAAATAAAATAATAAGTAAAAGAATAAATATACGTATTAATATATAACCCAAAGTTTTCACCTTCTTTTAATCGATTAAAAAAGGATATCAAAGAATTGATACCCTTTTTTTTCGGATTCATTCAACTTTTACTTATTAGTAAACATAGTTGAATCCCCCCTAACGATATCAATTTCACCTATTTTGAAATGTAGAATAGAGTTGTAGATTCCTTGATTAGTGAGTAGTATAAAACCAAGAGAGAATATTGGTAGCAAAATATTTAAATTTCAATCTTTTCGATGCAGGTAATGCAACATTAGTGATAATAAATACAATCCCAAAAAACATCGGGGATTGTGACGCATATACTACGTCGAGTAAATAATCAAATATAGTATATTTTTACCATCGCTCTTGTTGCCATAAACAAGTAAAGAAGAATGGAACCAAGGAAACTGTGATACCAGCAACATTTCCTTTAACACCAGCCTTAATTATTTTTAACGCAGCGGATGTGTAATTTTTCTCTAGAATTAAAGCTATTGAATTAATAACAGTTGTAGGAAGAAAATCTTCAGCAGTGAAATAATTATTCAAACAACGGTCCACTGCAGCTGTTCGAGTTGTAGTTACAACTTCATTTTTACTTTCTTCAATAGCTTTTTCTACTTTTGCTAAATAGGGACTTATACCATACTTTCCTTCAATTTTCTCAAAATCCAGACCTACAGTTTGTCCAAATTCATTCACCACTATCGCTTGTTCAAATACAAATTCTAGTGCTTCAGCTAATTCTTGCACTTGCTGTTCATCAAATTCTGTGTTTGCCTTTTTGCTCTTTGCCAATGTTGTTGGTGATAAGGCTGATATTACTAAAGAGGGTACAAGCAGAGACGCGATAACTTTAGTTAGACGATTCTTCGTTCTTTTTCCTCCTTTTTTATTCATGTTTTTTATTACTAAATAGAGAATTAATAAACGCAAAAACAATTACAACCCATATGGAAAAGAAAAAGTTATAACGAAAATTCCAGCTACCATGTCTGAAATAATCCCAAACAGGTAAAGTTATAAATAGTAATACGAAATAAACAATATATATGTATTTTCTGATAAACTCCATTTAAGTCACCTCGAAAAAATTTAGTGAAAAACCGAATTATACATATTAATTATTCTGAAATATTACTGTTGTAAAAATATAAGTAATTAACCAAGTGCTTCTGAAGTACTAATGTGATCAGCACTGATTATACATTTGGTGATACTATAGCAAGTGGTGTCCCATAAATGCGATAGCAGCTAGAGTTCGATTGGTCCTTCTATATTTCCTTTACAAAATCTAAAAGCAAAAGGGACGGCTAGAGTCGATGGTTTCTTTGTGTTACCTTTTCTTATGTTTGGCGCCTTACCAGAAGCTTTACGAATGAAATCTAGAATTTAGAGTCATATAAACCTGTTTATATGATTTACTAAATTTATTAATAAGAAGTTGAATACTACCACCCAAAAGACCAAATATAATTACAACTGTCCATGGTACGTTAGCTTTAAATACATTATCTTGTATATGAACATAAACGATATCTTGACCAAACATCGTAGGCTGAAAATTAAAAGATTCTACTTTGGATAACACAGTGGAAATTGTTCCTAAAAATATAATTAAAGTAAAAGTGAAAATACTAAATAGAATAGCAACAACAATTTTATAGGATTTTCTCATCTCTACCTCCTGATTTCTTCTAAATTATTCTGGTAATCCTTCTACCAGGAGTAAAACAGGAAAATATTGTACACTCAAAAATCATAACAAACACAATTAGATTAGCGGTCCCTAAACATGCTATTCGTCCATGGATTTGGAAAGATTTTTATCAAAACATATACTAATCAATGTTAAACGTAACTTGAAATATAAAAATTCCTCTCCTAAGTAGTAACATACCATTAGCTATAAAAGTTTCAAAATCAAGTTTTTTCGTTAATTGTACAAGCTTTGAGAAAAAAACGAATTTTCGCTTCTAATGCCTAAATATGAATTTTCTTAATTACAATAGGTGGTTGCTAGAACAATACTTGGGGTGTTTTGTACAATTATTGCTGCAGATATTGAGGTGTGTGGCAATTGGTGGGGTATGGAGAGTTTGAAGTGTTGCAGAATGGAGAAGTTGTTAGTAAAGTGAATAGAGAGTGGTTCACTTGGGGGATAGCTACAAAGTTGAAATATTCAATGAATAGATGGAGCAAGCGGTGGTGATTGATGTCTGAAAGTAGATCAAGCTGTAGCTTCATTAGCATCGCTTTAACAAATAGAAGAAGGAGGTTGAACAATGATACAGTTGCATATAGAAAGTAAGAAAAAACCGGAAATTTATCGAAAGTTTTTGTTACCAGAGAAAAGTAGTTTTTCTTTGCTAGATGAAGTTATACTACTAGGCTTTGATTTGGATGTTTCGGGCTATTCTGATTTTGAAATTGTTAAAAAAGATGGACGAGTATCTAAAGAAAAAATATATTTTATACCTGACAATGACACGGATTTTGATACAGAAGAGGAGTTCCTCGCTGAGTGGTTTCTAAAACCTGGTGATGAAGCCGTTGCACAAGTTATTGATATGAGTGAACCATTAACCGTTCGATTAGAGAACTATGTGGATTTACCGATGAACTCTGAAACACCTTTATGTATTGCGGGAGCAGGCAATATTCATACAGGTAAATTAAACGAGATTAATTTGGAAGAAATTAATGAACGGATACTGGAGAGTGAAGATGTAGATAGTTTTTTAGATCTTCTAGAAAGCATAGAGCCAGATTATCTTTCTTTATTGGAGCTTGCTAATGAGCTCAAAAAATTGAAGCCATGGCAATATTTAAGGGATGATGAAGTCGTTGTAATTGACTGCGAAGAAGCAGAATACAAAGCACTTGTTTCTGTTATGGGAGCTGGTGGTGAAGAGTTCGGATTAATGATTTTTGATATGGAACATGGCTATGATAGCTTAACAAAGATTCTTTATGAGAAAAATTTATCGAGCGATTTCTCCTATGGTTTAAATGCTTTAACAGTGAATTTTGTTGATAGAGAAGAGTTAGATCCAGCAGATTATCAGCTAATTAAAGATTGTGGGTTGTCGTATAGAGGGAAGAAGAACTGGATTCAATTCCGTAGCTATCAGGAGGGAACACATCCTGAAACACCAAACTATCTAGAGGTAGAGTTTTTAATTGATGCTGTAAGTAAGATGATTAATATTATAGAAGCTCGGAAGGCTGGCTGGGAATATCCGCAGGTAGCTGCACATCAATATCCAACGTTTAAAGTGCAAATGGATGGTGAGTTACAGGAAATCTATATTTTGCAAATAAATAAATCAAAGCCAACGTATGAGTGCTACGAGGAAATTTCTATGTTTGAAAAAGCACAATATAAGAAAAAGCCTAAAAGCGCGCTACAACTAGAGTATGATGTATTTTACATGCCTTTTGGCGTAGAAACGGAACTAACGAACCGCACTGTTTATCCGATTGTTGGTATGCTTGTTGAACGAGGAAGCAATTTGGTTATTGAACACGAACTGTTCCCTATGCCTAAAACGCCACCTATTGCACAAAGCATTCTATGGGCATATTTACAAAGCTTTGAGGTAAGACCAAGTAAAATATTTGTCTCTAAAGAGGTAAGGCCGATGCTTCAGCCACTAGCAAAAGTGTTAGGGGTGGAACTTGTAGAAAGTGAACTCCCTGGTATTCAAGAAGTGAGAGAATTTATGAAAAACATGCCAATGGATTTATTTGAAGAAAAGTAAATAACTAGACCACACATTTCCGTGTCTTTAGGACAGTTAAATGTGTGGTTTTTATAAATGGACGTTTTTCTTTGCATTTATCTTCATTCAGCAAAAATGTTTTTTGTAACGTAAGTTAAAGAAGACTCCCACCTCTAATTATGCCGGGGCATAATTGATTGGGACATTCAAACAACAGAGCTAGTGATTGCAGAACTAATGGGTTTATACTCAGGTGCACTAAACAAGCCGGTACATGATAGCATAGGCGTTTGAGAATTACCCTGACGAAACGTATATGCCTTTTTAAAGGGAACACCTGCTATCCAGGGAAGTTCCCTCTTTATCTCATGAGATTATATCAATTTTTCAACCTATAACTATTACAGTATCTTCGAGAGTCACATTGAAAGAATAGTGTTGTCTATTAGTCCTGCAATTAAAAAAGTGTCTTCGTAGCACCTGGCTACCTATCCTTGATAAACACTTTCACATGTATCAGGCGCTGGCTCATAGAAGCAATGATTTTTAAATTGACCAGTAAAAGGTTGACCGTACCATGTTGGAGGACATGGGGCATATGGATTGAAATACCAAAGTGCGAATTTCGCTGGATGTTGTCTCCAATAATCCAGCGTCAGTTTTGCTAATCTTTTTTCATTAGGTCGCGCTCTTTGGTAAAACATATTCCCTTTTTGAACAGCTTCAAAAGAATAATTTCCTCCCTGTACCTGATAAATGACATCATTAATTGTTCTTAAATCTTTAAAGTCGGGACATTCCGCTACAAGACGATTCACAATGACATTGCCAACATATAGCATTCCTTGATTTCCTTCACCTTCTGCTTCCGCTCTCATCATCCTTGCCACTAAGCCAATGTCAGAATCTATATATTTTACTCTTGGCATTTTTTCACCTCCACCATATAGTATGAAAAAAAGCTTACATTATTGAAAAATTATTCATTCGGAAAAAGTGATGATCTATAAGAAAAGATTGAAAGGTCATTTCGAATGACTTTCGTGAAAGTGGGGTACCAATGCACTTTTATATGTATAAGCAGTTATGGGAGAGTAGCACCAACAAAAAAACACACCATCTATGCTATCGGTAAAACAGCAAGATGGTGTGTTTATGGGGTAGTATTAAAAATTCTTTTTAAAGTACGGTGTTTTTTTCATCACGATACATACTGGAATTGCGATGATTAATCCGACAACGTTTTGGATTAAGTCTCCGGGAATGGATGCCATCGGGGCAACCCAGCTTTTGAACATAATCGCTTGCCCGATATAGTAAACCCCCATCATCACGGGCATAGCAACAACGGCTGCTAAAATGTTTAGTCGGATGTCGTCGCCTCTATGTCCTTTAGACCAAGCGATTTTACCAACGATGGCGCCTTGTAATGCGCGGGAAATAATTGTCGTTGGCGCCCAAATTAACCAGCCACCTACGATATCGAATAAGCCCATTCCGATTGCTCCGGCAAGTGCTCCTTTTTTAGGACCGAATAAAATCGACGTGATTAAAAGCATGGATGTCCCTAAGTGAATAAGTCCACCTTGCCCAAATGGTAGCCTAATATTAATAAACATTGTGGCGACGAAAACAAGTGCTGCTAAAATGGACGTAATCACCAAATCAAATGTTTTCGTGCGCGATTTTGTATAGGATTGACCTTGTATATTTTGCATTTGCATGTCCTCACTATGATGAATTTTTCGATAATTTTAACTTTAGCAAAGGACTGACTATCGTAAAAGTGCCAATTTGATAAAAATATTAAAGGTCAGTTTAGTTTTTTATAAATATGCACGTTTTCGCATCTTTCTAATTATGATACGATGAAGAGAATACAAGCAGTGTTAGGTGGAGAGTATGATGAAAAAAGTTGCTGTAATTCAAGATATGTCATCCTTTGGGAAGTGCTCGTTAACGGCTGCGGTGCCTGTGCTGTCAGTGATGGGTGTTCAGGCGGTGCCACTACCAACTGCAATTTTAACGGCGCAAACAGGGTATCCGAGTTTTTATTGTGAGGATTTAACGTCAAAGATGGATTACTTTGTGGATGAGTGGAGCAAGCTTGGTGCGACCTTTGATGGCATACACACAGGCTTTGTGACAGGGAAAGAGCAAATTGATAACATTTTTCGATTTTTAAACGTGTTTCACTCAAGTAAAACGAAGCTGCTTGTCGATCCGGTAATGGGCGATTTGGGCGAGGTGTATAAAATGTATACAGGCGAGCTGCTTGATCGTATGAAAGCGCTAGTGAAGTGTGCAGACATTATTACACCTAATATTACAGAATGCTGCTTGCTTACAGGTTTGTCATATGAGAAGCTACAGAGCTATCAAGACGATTTGGATTATCTTCAGGCGTTAGAGGAAGCGGGCCATCAGCTACAGCAGGAAACTGGTGCGAACGTTATTATAACCGGTTTAAATCCGCCGCCAGCAGATGAGAACAAGCGTTATGTAGGCAATATGTATGTCGATGCACATCGTTCATTTTCTAGCATCCGAGAATACAACGGCGAGAGCTATTCAGGCACAGGTGATTTGTTTGCATCCGTCATTATGGGGGGCATGATGCGCGAGCAGGATTTAGTTGAGTCGATGAAGCTTGCCGAGACGTTTTTAGCCACTTCGATTGAAGCTACGTCAAAGGAGCAAATTCCACGTGAGGCAGGCGTGAATTTTGAAAAGTTTTTACGAATGCTACTCTAGAAATCTCAGACTTTTTATAAGATGAGTATGCTTTGAACTGACCTAGTCATACGATTCCGTGCGATGTTACATGGGTTTCATCCGTTAATCGATGGCAGCGGCCATACAGCACTCCTTCTACTCAACTTAGAATTGATGAAGGATGATCTTTTGTGAAAAAGAAATAATTAAAATCATGAATTGGGGAGGTGTATAATGAATTCAATTAGATATTACGTAGTGCAAGTAGATAATCGCTATTACCAGGAGAAAACAGATCCTCTTACATTTACAGACGATGAAGAACAGGCCTTTGCGTTTACGGATATTGCGGCTGCAAACCAGTGGGCTAATGAGGTCAATGGAATCGTCCTGACAAGAGAAGTCAGCTATAAGGAGCTAGAAGATCTTTCCGCACAATATCTGGTTGAGTACGAAGCATTGCCAAAAGAAGAGCGTGACACTATAGAATCATTTTGTAGGGAGTTAAGTATAGGAATATATGAATGAATCGAATCTTTTCGGTTCTTTTTTTCTTGCAGTTTTCGACTGAACTTAAGCATTCTATAGCACCAAACGCCGTATGATTTTATACAAAACCCGTAGCCACGATTGATGGTTGCGGGAATTTTTTGTAATATTAAGTGTGAATTTGTGCGTGTAGCACTTATATGAGGTGAGGAAATTGAAACTACTAGATGAACTTGCGGAGGCATTTTTAGATGGATTTAATGATGAAATGTCGTATGTGTTAAACCGTCGAACGGGTGAAGTTCTTTTGGATGCGCCAGAAGCTTTAACTGGCGAGCCTGAGATTGATTGGGATGATGAGGAAGTGGCAGCGGATTTAGTGATGATTCCAACCGTGTCATCGTCTGAAATGTATGATGTCATGGTTAGCTTTGCTAAAAAGCAACCAGATTCGATTACGATTCATTTAACCAACGTACTGAACGGAAATAAGCCTTTTCGATTTTTTAAGGAAAAAATTAATGAACTAGGTATCGAAAATCATTGGTACGAATTTGAACAGGATTATGCTAAGAGTAGAATGACGGAGTGGTTAGAAGAGTTTTCTAAAATTGAAGGTAGCTAAGCAATAAAGTAATTTGTGCGAAAAATCTTTTTCCCTTTCACACCCGGGTAAGCGGTCAAAGGCCCTTTTCATTTTGACGGGCTATCCGGGATGTGACAAGGAATAGCTGACAAAAATTACGATCACTATTCTTCATTTGTAAAAACTTTATTAGCATGGCGAAAAGTAATAATATTATCGTTTGGATTTACTAAAACAACAGTATCCCATGTAGGTTTAATTTGAAGTTCACCATGTTCATCAATGCGAATCATTGCATTTAGTTCTAGAATACCTTCAATAATAATTATTTCTTTTGCATCGTTATCTTTTACAGCTCTTAATCCATCTTTAAAACGAATTTTCCAACCCAAAAAATCTACTTCATTCATTGGATTACCTCCAAGAAAGTACTTTCAGCAATAGTTCTCAAATTACTATTTTAATTTTTTAGGTTTATCAAATGCCCAATTGAATAACATTAATCGACCTGGTGTTTATGGTAAGAATGAATTAAGCGAATTTGTAGAGAATAATTACAGGTTCGTTTTTATATTTATTGAAAATACTTACAATAGATGAAATAATGTATTCAACATCAATAAATATACTTCAAAGATTTTATTCTTACAAACTAAATAAGAGCTTTTAAACTCGTTAAAGGGAGTGATTCAAATGTTATATAAATTAAATAAGTCATCATTAGATTATGAAAAAGTTAAAAGGGTAAGCCTAGATTTTATTGGCTGGAAAGAGAAGGATTTGGAAAAGCTAGTATCTAAGCATTTACAAGATTTTATTTCTAGCAAAGATTTAATGACAATATTTAATGAACGTCCAAGACAAGAAGAACCAGATATTTTAGCAGTTGATAAAGATGGTGATTTGTACATATTTGAATTGAAAAGATGGGGTTCTAATCAAGAGAATTTGTTACAAGTTTTACGATATGGTCAATTATTCGGAAACAGTGGCTACGATGAATTAAATGAAAAATACTTAACTTATAGCCAAAGTAATATACCGTTAATTGAAGCGCATAAACAGTATTTTAATAAAGATACTAGTAATCAAATAACACAAGATATGTTTAATAATAAGCAACATTTCCTTGTTATGACGAATGGATTAGATCAGCAAACTGTTGAAGCGATTATATATTGGAAGAAGAACGGATTGAATATTGATGCAATTGTATACTGGATATTTGAGATTAATGGTGAACATTATATAGAATTTAATATGTATTCTCCTATTGAAAGTTATTTAGAATATGAGAGTAGCGCTTACGTTTTAAATACTAATCACAGCAATAATTCACTTACAACAAATGAAATGTTAGATGAAAAGAAAGCAGCAGCTTATCATAAGGGATGGCAAGAAAAAATAGAAAAGATACAAAAAGGAGATATTGTATTCCTTTATAAAAGTGGTACAGGGATTGTAGGATATGGTAAAGGAACAGGGGTATACAAGAAGAAAGACTATAATGGATATTCTAGTGCAGAGACATATACACCTTTAAATGAATTTTTCAGATTAAAACGCCCATTATCAGCTTCTGAAATGAAAGATATATGTGGACAGGGGTTTAACTTTAGGCAAACGATGTTCTCAATTAGTGAAGAGAATGCTAATAAATTGATTCAAACGATTCAAGAAAAATTTTTGTAACAGTTTATTTAAATTTGAAGAAACCTTTAGCTAATGTTGAAATAACTAACTACATTAGAATTCAGTATTTTTAACTTGAATTAGAAAAACGCCAAACGTTATGGATAACATTTGGCGTTTGAATATTTATTAAACAATAATTGAGTAGAATAATACCAAAACAAAGTTCAGATCCTTGATTAGATTTAGTATTTTAAATGACTAACAAAATAGCCGAGTGATTGTTCCTACTATGTAAATTGCCAAAGATAAAGGAAAAAAACTTTGACCCATTTAAAGGCTTTTATATGCACCTTCAATTGTTGTTGCTTATGCAATTAGCATTGCACTTGAAAAAGATATAAAAGAAGTTTTTTACATTGAGGAAGGGAGTGTTACTTAGTGGGTTTAGTAAGAGTTCCAAAATTCCTGAAACTTTTGTTTAGTTTATTGCTTGTATTCGTTTTTACTTTTGTGGCCTATAATTATGTTACCAATGGAGAAACTTTTAATGGGGTTATTTTTTCAATAGCGGTTCTAGTTGCTTTCTCTTTTTTAATTAAAGAAACCTTAACTACTGCTAAAAAGAAAAGTTTTTTAAAAAAAGAAGTGCTATTAGATAATTTTATTATTGAAAGATTAAAAACATCATTGAGCTTATCTTATCTTTACTTAATTATTCATTTAAGTATCGCTATTTTTGCGAATAATGATCTCGTTGCATTTAAAGATTCTGTAACCTTTGCATTATTTGTGAGCTTTAATATATTTATAGTTACTCAAATTTTTCAAGCATTATTTTATTATAGTAAAGAATAGATTTTCTACAAATGCCTTTACTCCCCTTTATTAGATGAGTTGGAAAATACTCTAATAAAGGGGGTTTTTTTATGGGTAATATTGTTAAATAATCTATATTAAAAATCCTTTGAGGGAATTATTGCTCCTCCATTATTCTAAAATGATGCTTTTCATGGATGGCAAGTAGCTGAATGGATTGAATAAGGTTAGGGTAGTGGGCGAGGGGGTCTGGAAAGACGATATGTCCAGCTATATCCTCCTCAATATCTTTCACCAACTTTTGCATTGCACTCGTTTCGTTTACTATGTATGAAAATGATTCGCCATACTGTTAGATTTCATATTTAAACATTCTCCTTTGTGCTGTTATTTCCATTTTAGGGAACTATCTTGTGAAAGTACATAAAACTCTATTGGTAATTGTCGATAAAAATGAAAAGTATTGTAGGAGGGAAACGAATGAATAGTAGACTTTTAACAGCTGCAGATGCTGAAGCATATCGGAATTTAAGATTAGAAGGATTACAAAATAATCCTGAGGCATTTGGTTCTAGCTTGGAGGAGGAAAAGGATTATCCGATTGAGATGTTTGCCAACAGATTTGAATCGCAGGGTTCTTACACGTTAGGTGTATTTGATCATGAAGAATTAGTGGGCGTTGCGACGTTAGTTCAGGAAAATAAGCTTAAGTTAAAGCATAAAGCGAGCATCTTTGCTGTTTACGTTTCTCCGAAAAAGCGAGGGTTTGGCATTGGTAAGCGTTTAATGGTCGAAGCAATTAATAAGGCGAGGGAGTTAAAGGGAGTGGAACAACTTACTTTAACGGTTGTATCAACGAATGCTTCAGCAAAAAGGCTTTATTCTTCTTTAGGGTTTGAAGTTTTTGGAGCGGAGAAGAGGGCATTGAAAATAGGTCAGGAATATTTTGATGAGGATTATATGGTTTTGTTTCTTTAATGAAAAAACTCCAATAGCTTTTTAGCCTTGAACTGCGCCCCCAATTGTTAGACACACCATCTAACAATTGGAGGTGCAGTTTTTTGTTTTTTATGACGAGCCCCAATGAAATAGTGAAAATAAAGCAATGATTAAAATCATCACAGCAATCATAAAAGTGACGTAGCTACTAACGCCACCCGTTTTATTTTTAAGTAGCTTCAAACTTATTACTATATTAATTATAGATAATGGGAATGCTAGCCAAAATCCTAAGTTGCCTAAGAGTTCAATCTGAATTGGTGAATGATTGTAAAAGTAATTATAGGTGATACCTAGAACAAGTAAAATTGCCAGCACAATATTGATCGATGCAATTTTTTTATTGTTGCTGATCATAATCGCCTCCAATCGATCCTTTTATTGATGTATAGTATGCTTGAAAAAATAATGTGATAAAGTATTTAAGCTTCATGGTTTTGATTACGTTTATAATACGATTTTCATATATTTTGGTCAATGAGGGACGGTCATCCCACAGTTCTCTTGCCCTAATATTATCTAAATTATCGGGAACTTTGGTAAGTTTTAGATGTCTGCTCTTTATGACACCCTGTCAGTTGTTTGACGCATAGATGTCCTATAACTTCAAAGAAAGATACTGGATGAATTTGGTTGAATAACGTTTTGTGGAATTGTAAAATGGTGTGATTATGTCAATTTTTTTAATTAAATGTAGTCTAAAAGTTAAAATAGGAAGGCGGGAGTGGAGACATTTGAAAAATTTTGTATTAATTTTATTTATAGTATTTTGTGTAACTGGTTTTGGGACGCTTTGGACAGGATTAAATTTTCCTATTGAAATTCAAAATGAAAAAATAGCAAGTATTTTTTGCTTAGTTATAGCAGCAGTATTTTTAATAATTTATTATATTTTAAAATCAAAGGAAATTAAATAAACTACGCATACTCTTCTAGCGTAATAGACTAGAAAACAGAAAGGGAAGACTAAGTGAGGAATGAAAAAAATACCTTGAAAATGTTAGTAAAGGTCTAACATTTTCAGGGCACTTCAGAATAGAATGTTTTCACGAATGTTCAGTTGCAATATTCGGTTAATTTAGCGGCTAGATTTTTAATTTTTAGGACCTATTCTTCCACCTTTTGTTAACCAACTCCAACATATCTCGAAAAACTTCACCTTTTTTTGTAATAAATAAGGAAGCCCAATAAACAACCAATATAAAAAAGCAAGAACCAACACGCCAGTCAATATACTGTTCATCTGTGTAGCAATAAAAATGCTAAGGAACATAATAAGAAAATATAGTACAGCAATTCTCTTGTAGGCTATCATAAATTTCCCCTCCCATTTTTAATATAATCATACATTAAATGAGAGAAAGAGATAAACTTTTTAGTAATAAATTACATCCGAGTCACAAGGAGATTTAATATAATAAAACCCCCTCAATTTGGAGGGGACTTCTAAATAGGTCATATTTCGTTAGCTTGAATCTGACAATATCCCCTCAATAAATTAGAAGAAAGACTGGCATTTTTAATAAGATTTATTAGTAAATAGCGTTCTTTTGGAGAAAGACTGTCATTCGTTAAACAATTTGTATAAAATGATTGAACTTCTCTCGCTTTACAGTAACAAGCCATCAATTTTTCAATTTCCAAGTGGATCATCCTCCTTTTTTGTAATTAAGAGACTTTATAACTTCAGATAATTCCATAATGACAGCTTCTAATTTATCTATTTTCCTTTCAAATCGAACGAACAGATAGACTGTTATGGCAATTGGGAACCCAAAATTTCCTATCAAGCTTATCCACATTGGAACATTTTCTGGCGTCATAATGTAAATAACCCTCCTTCTTACTCCAAATTAGTAGTGTAAGATGATACTCGGATTCGAACCGAGGATAAAGGTGTTGCAGACCTTTGCCTTACTGCTTGGCTATATCACCAAAATTTAAACTGTAATATGTAAAGAGAATCTTTCCTGTATAAAATCAACCTTAAAATATTATTTTGTGATGGCTTCATTTCTAATGTTTGAGTCCTCTTTATAGAAAAAAAAGAGGTCTTTAAGATGAAGTATGCTATAACGGTATATTCAAGCGATGGATGTCAATAATGTGTTAGGTTAAAGAGGATATTAATGATGAGCATGTATTGAAGGAATTTAAGCAATATGAAATTAGCGCTATCCCATTTACTGTATTAGTAACTGACAATAAAGAAGAGAGAATTATTGGTTATCAGCCAGAAAAAATAAAAGCTATTTTAGATATTTGAAATAGTTGGATTAAATCACCTTTTTCGTATAAAAGTTGATTTTTTTATCTTTTTAAGAACGTTTGTTCCTATTTCGGTTTATAATATAGATACTACATTCACTTTATTTAGAAAGAAGGCGGATATATAGGAGGGATTATTAAATGGGCAATGATAACCAAAAAATTGAGGAGTTCTTTTACAAAAATAATAAGCAGGTTAACAATCCAATTATTAAAAGCTTTTTGTCGGATTCCGAAAATCTTTATTTGGTACAAAAAGCTATCTTATATCCAACTGATATAAATAAGAAACTTGTTGATGAATCTTTTCAAACTCACTATATAAATGTTAGGAAAATAAAATACGTCAGTAATTTAATTTACTTCTTTAGCTTAGATTTTGATAAAAAAAGAAGAAGGGTGCAAAATCGCATTTTATTAATATTAGATAAGGGCTTATCAGAAGAAGGTGGCACGACCGCAAAAGAGCTAATAGAAGATGTAAGCAATGAAAATGAACTTAATAATATAGTTGGTGAAGGTTTATTGGACAATATTGAAGATGATCAGCTTTTGAAGTCCTTGCAAAAACTAACAGTTAAACAGCTCCAAATTTTAGAGATGATTTATGTAAAAGATCTTTCTATAAAAGAAATAGCTCAAACATTACAAACAACACCACAGAATATATCAAATCTTCACAGGAAAGCTTTAAATAAGCTCAATAATACACTCAGAAAGAAAGGGGATTTATATGGCGAATTTTGAAAAACAACACAACGAAGAGACTCTAACAATTATAGAGAATTTCATACCTAAAATTAAACAATGTTTACACATTACAGATTATCAAGAAAGGGAAGATTTGGAGCAAGAAATTAAACTGAAAATTATAGAAAAACTCACGACAGTAAAGTTTCAAGATGCACCTAGTTTTTGGGATTTTTTCTCGTGAACTGTATCCCTATGTGGCTCGAGTTGGAAACCTAATCAAGTTCTTGGCAAACCTGATTATATTTTGGGTAAACCCGAGCGTATCGAGTAGCCACCCGATCACCTTTTCAGCATACCCGAGCGGTTTGAGCTACAACCCGATCACTTCGAATTACAACCTATGTCGACATCTTGAAAAAATAAAAAACGATGCACATAGCATCTTTGCTATGTGCATCGTTTTATTGATTGATTAGCCTTTTAGGAAATCAGGCTTTGCGAAGTTTGGGTTTGGATATTTATAGAAGCCTTCGCCTGTTGCGCGACCTAGTTTGCCTTTATCGATATACTCTGTTTTTAAGAGGTTGGCTAATTTTTTAAAGTTTTCTTCACCAGTAGCAACGGCTTTCGCTTCTACAATGTTGAATGCAGTATTAATGCCGACAATGTCAAGAATGGCGAATGGACCTAGTGGTGCTCCTGTTCCGATCATCCATGTTTTATCGATTGTTTCTGGGTCTGCTACTTCTTTTACTAATAGTGATTCAGCAGCATCTAAAAATGGAACTAGTAATGAGTTCAAAATATAGCCTGGTTGTTCTTTATATAATGGTAGTGGAACCATGCCGATTGCACGTGCAAATTCTACGACTTCATCGAACACTTTCATATCAGTGCCTGGGTGTTTCATAATTTCAGCTGTGTTGTTTTTCCAAATCGTATTTGCAAAGTGAAGCGCTAAGAATTTCTCTGGACGACCAGTTGCTTCTGCAAATTGGCTTGGTAATAAAGTGGATGAGTTTGTAGCAAAGATTGTTTTAGCAGGGGCAGCTTTGCCAAGGTTTGTGTAAAATTCAGTTTTGATTTTTACGACTTCGGGAATCGCCTCGATCACAAGATCAGCATTTGTAACCGCTTCCGCTAAATCACTATTAAAAGATAGACGTGCATATGCAGCATCAACTTCTTCTTGAGTCGCACCTAAATCTTGTTGGTATAATGGTTTTAATTTTGAGATACGATCTTGTGCATTTTTTAATGCTTCATCATTAATATCGTATACCGTAACATTAAATCCTTTGAAAGCTGATTGATAAGCAATTTGACTACCTAAAACGCCGCTACCTGCAACCGTAATATTTTGATAATTCATCATGAATTCCTCCTTTGGAATTATTACATTAATATAATGGTTTGGGGATGTTATAAGTCCCTTATTACAACTCCATACTACTTCTTTCAGTATCGAAAAATCAAATGAAAGACTCAGTTATTATAATGATATAAAGAGTTGTACGCTGAATTAATTTTCCGAAAAGTATAACAATAAAATAAAAAACGCCACTCGATAGAGTGACATTTTATTTGTAGGCAGCATTATTTCGAATTGTGCTATCTGCTGTCCGACACGAAACTTTATACCTACTAAAGAAAGAATAGAGTTTGCTATTTTTCCTACATAAATAAAATGAATAAATAAACATATTGAGAAAGGATATTTACTCAAAGTGAGAGATAATGATACATTTCGTTAGATTTATTGTAAAATATACCTAATTTATTTTCTGGATTTACTTGAATTTTTAGTAATTTTTTATCGTATAAAAAATAGGGCTTTCTTATAATTTTGAATAATTTACATATTTTTATAGATTTACTAACACTTGTTTTAGTACACTGAATTTATGAATTGAAAGGGGCAAGAATAATGAAAAAAACAATTTTAGCTGGCGCACTTAGTGTTGCATGTTTTACAGGAGGTTTTGGGTTACAAGCAAATGCACAAGTAAATACACATGTAAATGCGCAAGAAGTAGAGGTTGCTAGCATTATCCATCCAAAACAGGCAGTTGCAGCGACTATACAGGTGCAATCAATGACCTACCAAGATCTCTATAAAAGACTACTAATCTCAGATTTAGCTATTGATGAACATGGTGTTGTAACAACAAAAAATAGTATCACGGCAAAGTTCTCCATAGATCCTAAATTGAGTGCACAGGAACAAAAAGAATTTAAAGAGTTGTACGGTAACGCTATGCAAATAAAATTTACTCCATCTGGAAATTCATTTAAAGGAGAAGTTTTAATTGGTGGAAAATGGAGACTACTAGATAATAAAGAATTAAATACTATAATTACAACAATGATCCCAGAAAAAAGTTTTGACTTAAAACCAGGTGGTTACTTCACAGATTCTATCGGACACTGGGCTGAGAGCTATATCCAAGTACTTTATCAATTTGACATTATAAATGGTACATCTGCTACAACATTTAATCCAAACGGACAAGTAACACGCGGACAATTAGCTTCTATGATTTTCCGTGCTTCTGGATTAGATGTGAATGAAGATTATGAAGGTCCTGCTACATATAAAGATTTGGCAAAATTCCCAGGTGCAAAAGAAGTAGCGATTTTAGAAGAGTATGGCTTAATCGATATTTTTGATGGTGTTAATTTTGAGCCAAATAAACCTGCTACACGTGAGGAAATGGCATTTGTAACAGCAAGATATCTAGAAGGAATGGATTATGATGTAAGTAAAGTTAGCAAAAATAACCCATTTACAGACAAAAATAAAATGCGTCAAGAAACTGTTGAAGATATCGGATTATTAAAGCAATTAGGTGTGATTGATGGAGTGAAAGGTCAATTTAATCCAAAAGGTAATCTTACACGTGCAGAGTTCTCTAAAATTTTAACACTAACATTAGTGTTACTTGATGACGAAGAGTAATAAAAAAGAAGCAATCCACCAGATAGTGTGGATTGCTTTTTTATTCGATTAGCATGTGAAACACATAACTTAATAAATAACCTAGTAAAATATAGGTTAAAAAGGATTTTCGTGTTACTGAACGAATATGATGCAAAATAAATTCTGAAATACTGGCGGTTGCGATTAACCCAATCGATATGCCCATTAGTACCCCTTGTGCCTTTTCTGTTAAATCCCAATATTGTCCAATTTGTATAAAAATACTAAAGAAAATTGAAAATGCTATGAAATAAAGAAACAGTCTCCAGAGCCTTTCGCCTTGTGATAGTAATGCTGTTGACAGTGCAAAGCCTTCTGGTAGATGATGTAGAATAATTGATGCTGTAATTGTAATACTTAATGCAGCGTTCCCTAACAAATTTCCGACTGTGAGACTAATTGGAATGGTGTGGATAATTATAGCAATTGCGAGCAGTGATACAGAGGGGTTTTGTGAATGGGAAGTGTGAAATAAACTATTGAGTATTTGAAAAATTAAGTAGCCAATAAGAATTCCAAGTATAAGACCAAATGATTTGTATAGTTGAAAAGAAGAAGGAATAATGTCCAGTACAAGTAAGCCAACTAAAAATCCACCACATAATAATGATAATCCTTGGGTTGTATGCTGAAATAGCTTAGAGAATATCCAAGCAATAGCTCCTCCGATGCTAACACTGAAAAAAAGAAATCCACCAAGTATCATTGCACTCAACTGCAAAATTCCTCCACCCTCTATATACTTTAAGCCGTTTTAAAAAATATATGCTAAGTAGAAATGAATATGATACCCGTAGTTTTAGAAGAAATCAGACACCCTACTGGAATAGCGCCCAAGTCGGAACGGAAATCAACTACAAGTTATAATAGGATAAAATTGACTGAATATTAGTTTAATTCTATACTTTTCAGTAGTAATACCAGATTCATTGATTTAGTAACTACTAATGAAGGTGAGGAATGTAAGTATGAAATGGGATGCGAGTTATGATGTGGTAGTAGTAGGTTCGGGGGCAGCGGGATTAACAGCAGGTCTGACAGCAAAGCTACAGGGCATGAAATCATTAGTCATTGAAAAGACAGATCGTTATGGTGGGGCATCTGCCTTGTCTGGTGGTGCACTATGGATCCCAAATAATCATGTGATTAAGGGTGAAGGTGTTCCAGATACACATAAACTAGCGCGTTTATACTTAGATTCAACCATTGGTGATCGCGTGCCAGAGGCTTTAAAGGAAGCTTATATTACACGAGGACCAGAAATGTTAAGGTTTTTAAATAATCATACTAGGCATATGCGTTTCCAATATGCTAAAGGTTATTCAGATTATTATCCTGAAAAACCAGGTGGCTTATCACAAGGACGATCGATTGAGCCGATTATTTTTGATTTGAAGAAAATGGGGTCATTAGCAACCACGATGCGTCGTTCGACAGTGTCTACTAAAGGCTTTACGATGAATAGCTATGAATTTCATAAGGTAAATATGGTTAGACGTACGACAAAAGGAAAAACGACTGCGCTAAAATTAGGTATGCGAATGGTGAAGTCGAAAATCACAGGAAGTCTACCTGTTGCATTAGGGGAAGCATTAATTGCTCGTTTACGAATGTCACTTGTTGAAGTAAATGGGGAGCTGTGGATCTCGACTGCATTTAAAGATTTTATCGTTGAAAATAATCGGGTGACTGGTATCGTAGTTGAGCGAGATGGGCAAGAGATGCGTATTGAGGCGAAGCGTGGGGTAGTCCTTTCTTCAGGTGGTTTTTCTCATAATCAAGCATATCGTGAAAAATATTTGCCAGCACCAACAAACGCAAAATGGACTTCTACACCAGAAGGACAAACGGGTGACATTATCGATCCGGGTGTAAAAATAGGGGCGGCACTAGATTTAATGGATAAAGTATGGGGAGCACCTTCAATCATTGATCCACAAGGACAACCTTTCTTCCTTGTTGCAGACCGAGGAGTTCCTAATATGATGGTTGTGGATAGTGCAGGAAAACGTTATTTAAACGAAGCGGCACCATATCATGAATTTGTAGACAATATGCATATGCACCATCAAGAAACAAATCATGCTATACCTTCTTGGATATTAATTGATGCGACGGCAAAGAGTCGCTATATTTTCACAGGATTATTCCCAGGACAAGCTTTCCAAAAAAGTTGGTTTGACAATGGTATAGTGAAAAGTGCACAAACAATTGAAGAGCTTGCATGGCAAATGAATGTTCCGCCAGAAAATTTAGTGGAAACTGTAGAGCGGTTCAATGCTTTTGCTCGTAATGGTCGTGATGAAGATTTCCTTCGAGGGGATAGTGCCTATGATAATTATTATGGAGATCCTACATTGAAGAATCCGAACCTTGCTGAGCTGAAGAATGCTCCATTTTATGCACTACGTTTATATCCGGGAGATATCGGGACTAAGGGTGGCTTAGTGGTGGATGAGCATGCTCGTGTTGTAAGGGCAGATGGTACGGCAATTGAAGGATTGTATGCATCGGGGAATTGCTCAGCTTCTATTATGGGCGAAACATATCCTGGACCAGGCGCAACATTAGGACCTGGTATGACATTAAGCTATATTGCCACAACGCATATGGCAAATGCAGCTAATAAGGAAGCATCGACCTTGCTAGAGGTATAAAAATAAGACCTAAGTTCAGTATTTTACTGGATTTAGGTTTTTTGATTGATTCTCAGGTTACTAAATAAAGAGTTCTAAAAGTTAATTGATATGAATATATTGGATATTAAGTGTTAAATTGGGTCATCACCAAAAGTTAGGTATGACGTTTGTTAAAACGTATGCCATGTATATATGGATGGAGGCTGAGCGACTCCTTGAATGCACCCAGTCGGAATGGAAATCAACCTCACATTATGGTAATGAACCGTTAAATTAATAATTTTTTATGAACATAAAAAGGAGTGATTAAGCACGTGCTATCTTATAGACTCGTAACAACGATTGAAGAGTTGGAGTCCTATAAAAGTACTTGGTCTGAGATACTTGAACGTGAAAAAAATGATAATCCGTTCGTTGAATTTGAATGGGTTTCGACATGGTGGACGACGTTAGGAGTTAATGACAATGTCGAGATTTACATAGTCGAACATAAAGGTATGGCAGTAGCATTTTTCCCATTTGTTCGTTGTGTACGATTTGGTGATATACATCATTTTGTTTTTTTAGGACAAGGGTTTGCTACTTATATGGAAGTCATTGCAGAGAAGCAATGGAAGGAACCCACAATTGAATATTTACTAAAAGAGTTTTCTCGGAAATATAAACGTTTTATTATAGCGTTACATGGCTTATTAGAAAGTAAAAACACATCTCAAATATTAGAAAAATATGCAATAGAACATCAGGTACCTCATTCTATTTTCCGAACTGTCACTCCCTATATTGATTTTCAATCTATAAAACTTGAAGATTTTCTTCAGAAGCATAGAAAAAAGTTTAAAAAGATTCAACGGCGTGAAAAAAAGTTAAAGGCGCTTGGACAAGTAACCTTTCAAGAAGTACAGTGTGAAAGGCTATCTGGCATGTTTGACTTGTTTGCGAGAAGATGGCAGAAGAAGATCGATAAAAGTGGGTTTACAGAACAACAAACGCGTCGCTTCTTTGAGCGTTTGGCAAGGGAGAAAAGTAAGGCGTTACGAGTAGAAGTAGATAGTCTCCAGTTTGAAGGGGATTGGATTGGTTTTACCATCGATATTTGCTGTAGAGATCGGAATTTTTGTCAGGCGATGGGACATGAACCTGATTTCAATATTTTTGGACCTGGTCGTTTAATTGAGCGAGAAAATATGCTCAAGGCACATGCCTCGAACTATCGTTTCTATGATTTAGGTAGTGGTTATGAGCCATACAAGTTTGAGTGGTATACACATGTTGATTTTACTAGAAAATTTATGATGAGCACGAAAGGTAAAAGGGAACGTACTTTAAGATTGATGATGGTTTTGTTTGATAGATTGAAAGGTCAATTAACGAATAATCATCAACTTGTAAAATTGAAACGAGATCGATTTGGGGAGTTACGCCATTTTTTAAAAAGTGCTCATCCAAAGGATTGGTTTCATTCCTTAAAGAAGGGTATTAATCGCATGATAGCTGTTCATATTTTTGATATTTATGTCGCTGAGAATGGCCAAGGACAAACTACATCAAGCTTTAATGAAGTGTTTATTCAGGATGTGATGGCATGTAAGGGGCGTGCTAATTTTGTTTCGAACTATCATAAGGGCTATCGGATCTTTAGAAATAGCAAAAACGAAATGGCTTATTTAAGACATGATCAAATATTTTATGAAGAAGTGACAGGGTTTACACACAAGCTTCCATCCAATATTTCATATATTAAAGAAAATAATCATCAGCTGTCTGATATCGTTGCTAAAGTGCAGGAGGAAGGAAGAGCCGTCTGTACCTCAGTTTATTGGTATGAAGGAAAAAGACGTAGAGAGATTGTTCAGTTAGGATTTCAAAGGGTAGAGAGGATAAAAATAATTCAATTGTTTAAATGGAAAAAGGTATATCGTCAAGAAAACAATTGGTTAAAATATCTACAATCACAAGGGCAAAATTTTGAACATCTATGGCAATTAGCGCTATTACCTCTATTTGTTTAACTTCTTTCAGCAAAATGTTTTATTGTAGCGAAAGCAAAGCGTCAGTTACAAATTGTTTTATTGTAGCGAAAGCGAAGTGCAATTAAGCCAAGGAATAATTGATAAAATCCCCAGCGTCAGTGAAGCGACGCTGAGGATTTTTATAGTTAAAAGTGTATACCAGGTTTATCGATAAGCTTGCAGCCTGTACCATATTTCGCTTTTAAGGCACCTTTGAAATTAGTTTGTTCAAGTTCAGGGTATGCCTGTTTCCAAAGTTCAAATACATTGTGACTAGAAGCGGTACCGTCTTTTGTTAGTCGAACAATATGGAAACCATATTCATCATTGCATCGAGCTAGGGGACGATTTTCGCGCACTGTAATGATTCGACCACTCGCTGTAACATCATATAAGCCCTCGTATCCTGCAATGGCACGTCTTTCTTCATTGAGGTCAGCTGCTTTTTCTTCTTTAGCTTCTTTGACTTCAACGTTCTTTACAGGTTTAGTGCCTTCTTTGACTTCGACTTTCTCTACAGGCTTAGCTGCGTCTTTGACTTCGACTTTCTCTACAGGCTTAGCTGCGTCTTTGACTTCATCTTTCTCTACAGATTTAGCCTCTTCTTTATTTTGAGCTTGCAGTTGTTCCACAATGACAAAATCCTTATTTGAAGCCTTGTCGCTCATTGTAGCCATCACGTTCATAATGGAGCCTACATAACGCAATGGTTTATCTTTGCCTTCTTCAAATACAAAAATATTATAATCGGTTTTATTCATTTTTTTCATAATAATATTTCCTGTTGTAGTAGTAAAACCGATAAATTTGTTCTTTTTAAGTGCTTGTATTGCTTGTTGCTTTGTTAAAATCATTTTTAAATCTCCTAAAGAATTGTTTTTTCTATTCTACCATAAAATTAGTATCTCTGTTTTTCTTAAAGTTTTCGATGTTTTATTATTGAATTGATAATTTTTTTATATTGTGGGAATTGCTTCTTATTTATATGGATCATCACAATAACGTGTGGTTGATTTCAGTTCCAACTAGGCGCTTTGCCGCTGACGCTTCGCTTTCGCGCAGATAAAACATTGTTGCTGACGCTTCGCTTTCGCACAGATAAAACATTGTTGCTGACGCTTCGCTTTCGCACAGATAAAACATTGTTGCTGACGCTTCGCTTTATTGATGAGTAATGAAGATGAACGTTTACTTGAGATTTCAACCTTCCTAGAGGAAACTTCTTTAGAGATGGCAAATGAACGACGTGATAAACGCAATGTCTATTTCAAGTGCTCTGTTGAAAATGTGGTAGAGTTAGAGATAGCAGCAGCGAAAGTTGAGGATTTGCTTTGGTTTGACCGTCTTGTATCAGTATTGACGCACAACTGCTCGTTTAGCAGAATGACAAACAGTAACGAAAAAAAGCTGCCATTTAGAGACAGGAAAAAACATTGCTACAACTGATTAGAAAGAATGCTCGACTCTCTTATACAAAGTTGGGTACGGGCATTTTTCTTGGGGGAACTGAAGGAGCGGGGATGGGAACGGTCAAGAGAGAGAGGACACATCGCTCAAGTACCCCAGAAACTGATCAGGTAGCCCAGCCCGGTAACCGCTTAGCTACAAAGCACCAAAATTTGACTACAGAAGATAAATATCCCTACATAATCAAAAGGAGGATTTAATTATGGTTCAACATTTATTTACTATGAATTTAAAATGGTCGGAGGGGAGAAATGGAACAGGTAATATCGTTGCGGATAATTTAAACACGAAAATTTCTATTCCTCGAGAAATGAATGGACCTGGGATTGGGACAAATCCTGATGAAATGCTGCTTGGAGCGGCGGCAACCTGCTATTTAATTACACTGGCTACGCTACTTGAAAATTCAAAGATTGCCGTGTTGGATTTGTCTATGCAAGCTGAAGGTTTTGTTGATGTTACGAATGGTGTTTTTACTTATAAGAAAATCGTACATAAGCCAAGAATTGTTGTAAAAGACTTATCTGAAAGAGAGCAAAAACGAATTAATCGGTTAGCTGAGAAGGCTGAACAAACATGTATGATTAGTAAGGCATTGAAAGGAAATGTTCAAATTACATGCGATGTACAAATTATACAAGGATAAAAAAGAACGGCTCATACATGGCTTTTTGACTTATTACCAAAAGTTAGTGCGACATTTGTTAAAACGTATGCCATGTATATAGGTTGGTTGGAGTGAAAGGCTGGACGCCTTCAGGAAGCTCTGCTCTGTGCGAAAGCGTAGCGACAAACAAAGCGCCCAGTCGAAACGGAAATCAATCCCACATTATGGTGATAATGATCTTTTTTTTACATTTTATTATGTAATGCTTTTTCAAAAGTAGTTCTATAAATGTCCCAAATGAATATATAAAGTTAAGTGCTAAAAAAATGTAAAGGATGATGTATTGCACGAGCAGTCAGCTCAAACTATCACATTTTATAGTCAGTTCGGAAAGAGAATTTTTGATATTACAGGGGCATTTCTTTTACTTTTCATAACTATTCCTCTTATGTTAGCTGTATTCCTCATTTTACTTTTTAGTACAGGCCGCCCTTTAATCTTTAAACAAATCCGTACTGGATTGGATCATCAACGCTTTGTTATTTGGAAGCTACGGACAATGACTATACAGGCAGTTCCAGTGAATATGCCTACTATGTGTGCAGATGGAATTCCAGATAGTTATTACTTTAAAACTGAACAGGATGTACGAATCACGAAAGTTGGGGCTGTTCTTCGAAAGCTAAGTATTGATGAAATTCCACAGCTCATTAACGTCTTAAAAGGAGATATGAGTATTGTTGGACCACGTCCAGAAGTTCCATCCATCACAAATGCTTATAACACTTTACAAGCACGACGTTTAGAAGTAAAGCCAGGATTAACAGGGCTTGCTCAAATTAACGGCCGCTCTAATATTTCTCACGGACAAAAAATTTCATATGATCTAGAATACGTTGATAATTATTCCTTTTGGATGGATTTGAAAATTGTTATCAAAACACTTTACGTAGTGTTAGCGAGAACAGGTGCTTATTAAAAAATAAGGAGTGTTAGGTACTGAAAATCGTTCAGCTTATTACGCGTATGGATAAAATCGGAGGAGCGCAGAAGCATGTGGAGGCACTTGCATTAAAATTAAAGCAAGACGCTCACGAGGTAACCATTGTCACAGGCCTATATGATCCATCGCTGTGGCGCTTACAAGAAGAGAAAATTGACGTTATCAGTATACCAGCCATGCAGCGCGCGATTCATCTAAAAAAAGATTTACAGACCTTTTGGCAATTGAGAGCTGCATTTAAAAAAATAAAACCAGATGTTATTGCAGCACATTCATCGAAAGCGGGAGCAATTGGACGTGTAGTAGGTAGTCTTTTACGCATTCCAATTGTTTTTACAGCCCATAGCTGGAGTTTTACAGAAGGCGTACCGCATAAAAAGAAATTTATATATAGTCAAATGGAAAAATCAGTTCAGCCGATAACAGCTAAAATTATTACGGTTTCTGAATATGATCGCAAGCTAGCGCTAACGGAAAAAATTGCTCCTGCTTCTAAAATGCTGACGATTCATAATGGCATCGACCAAATAGATAAGCGAGTAGCACTGAATAGAGAGAAAGAGGAGCATCCACTAATTGTGATGGTTGCTCGCTTTGAAGTGCCAAAAAGACAGGATTTATTGCTAGAGGCTTTAGCAGAGCTTTCAGATGTACCTTGGCGCCTTCAATTGATAGGTGATGGTTCACTACGTCCTCATTTAGAAAAATTTGTTGCCAATAAAGGATTAACAGATCGTGTCTCATTTTTAGGCAATCAATTAGATGTTACTGATTTGCTTGAGGAAAGCCATTTATTTGTCTTGCTATCAGATTGGGAGGGCCTCCCGATTTCAATTATTGAAGCAATGCGGGCAGGACTTCCAATTATTGCTACAAATGTAGGTGGCGTCAATGAGCTAGTTTGTGATCATGAGAATGGATTTTTAATTAACCGAGATGATCCTGGTTTACTAAAGAAAAGGCTTAAACAATTGTTAATGGATGAGAACATGCGTCAAAAAATGGGGGACGCAAGTGAACGTCGCTTTTTAAGGGATTTTACGTTTATACCAATGTATCAGAAAACTCTATTTGTCTACGAACAGGCTGTATCAAAGTCGGCTAAGAAAGGTGATTAATTTGCAATTAATTCGCATTCGAACAGATGATGAGCTTATGTGGTACAAGGATATTTGGGATGAAATTTTAGCAACAGAGGTCAATGATAATCCATTTATAGAATTTGCGTGGTTTTATAACTGGTGGCAAATTGTTGGGCGAAGAGAGCGTGTTGAGCTTTATGCTGTTGAAGAAGCTGGTCAAATCATTGCCTTCTTCCCATTCACGGTTCGACTTCGATGGGGGGTACGAATTTATGCCTTTACGGGAGAAAATATTGCGAATTATTCAGGGGTTGTAGCGAAAAAAGAATGGCTGTTACCTGCTACAACTTTTGTGTTTGATCAGCTCATCGAACAGCATAAACATCTAATGTTTTCGTTTCATGGATTATTAGAAAGCAAAGAG
Source organism: Lysinibacillus sp. FJAT-14222 (assembly GCF_001278875.1). Taxonomy (NCBI): domain Bacteria; kingdom Bacillati; phylum Bacillota; class Bacilli; order Caryophanales; family Bacillaceae; genus Lysinibacillus; species Lysinibacillus sp. FJAT-14222. The sequence continues at coordinate 122,490 of NZ_LIYL01000010.1, forward strand.
TCTACAAAAGTAATTGAGCAATATTTTGTTGAAAGGCAGTTACGTCCGAGTATTTTTCGTGTAGTGACACCGTATCTTGCCTTTCACGATATAGATTTCCATAACCATTTCAATCAACGCAGAAAAATGCATGGTGTGGATAGAAGAGAACGAAAGCTACGAAAATTAGGTTCATTAACGAGGAAAATACCTTCGCAGGACGAGCTTTGGCAAATGTTTAGACTATTTGATCGAAGATGGGCAAAAAAACTAGACACAAGTGATTTTACAAAAGGACAGAAAAAGGATTTTTTCGAACAGCTAACACATCTTAAAGGGGAAGCGCTGCAAGTTGAGGTAGACGCACTTGTTTTTGAAAACCAATGGATTGCCTTCACCTATGGAATTTGCTGTCGTGGACGTTATGTCACTTACGCCCTTGCACATGAGCCGACATTTAATATATTTGGGCCAGGTAGATTAGTGAATCAGGAAACCATCAAGCGAACCTTTTCTGAAAACTATAACTTGTTTGATATGAGTATTGGCTATGAACCTTATAAGTTTGATTGGCGCTCTAGTATTGATTTTACAAGGCGTATGCTCGTAAGCAGCGGAACGAAGCGTGCAAAGCTATTGGCAAGTCGTTTTACGCTAAAGGAACGACTAAAGGAATTTTTAAAAGGCAATCATCGTATCGTTGAATGGAAACGCAACACTCTAGGTCAATTACGTTACTTAGTAAAGTATGGAAAAGTAAAAGATTGGCTAGAATATGGACAACTATTCGTAGAAAAATTTATTCGTTTTAAGAAAGTGGATTTGTATGAACTAGCCCCATCAGATAGTGTCACACCGCATCGACCTGTAGGAGATTTGTTTGAAGAATTGTCGATACAGGAGGCGATGCAACTCGATGAAGAAGAGGTTATTTCACTATTTTATAAGGGATACACCATTTATAAAGATTCCTTTGCAGAAACGAATAAGCTTGCGTTTGCGTTACATGCGGTGAATTGGCGTGTAGATGAATTGCAAATAGTTGAAGCATTGCCAAAGCAGACATATTTTTTAACCTATGATGTTTATAAAAATATCGATATTATAACAGCTTTTTTCCAAAAAATGAAACCTGCACAAACACTTTGGGTTACTGCAAGCTTTTGGCAATGGCGAAAGCGGAAACGATTATTGCAGCTAGGCTATAAACGTATTTCTCGAATGAAACATTTTAAATGTGCTCGCTATGAGCGTAATCATGTAGAAAAATACACAGAGAGTGGGGGCGATGTTCATTCTGTCCATTAAAAGTAAGCGATGGAATATCGCAATGCAGCATTTTTATTTTGTAGAAAAGCCAGCCAATTTTAGAAAATCAATGAGGGTTGTTGGCTATACACATTCACTAGTACCAAGTCGTAAGCTTGTTAAAAGTGAAACGGTTCATATTCACCTTACAGAAAGTGAGCTCTCATTGTATCTTGCTCTTTCAGAAAGTAATCGAAAAATACTTCGTCGAGCACAACAAGAATCCTATCAAGTTTTTATTTATAAGGAACCTTCAGAGGAAAATTTACGAGCCTTTCAACAGTTTTATAATAATTTTGCCAAAAGGAAAAAACTCGAGCTAATTAGTAAGTCTCAAATGGAAGCTATTACGCTCTTAAAGGATAAAGGAGCTCTATGGTTGTCCGAGATTCGAAGTATTTGTGGACAAACACTATGCTATAGACTCGATATTGTACACGCTGAAAAAGCGATGTCCTATTATGTAGCGACTTGTCATTCACAATTGATGCCAGATCATTTAAAACGACCAGTTCGTTATGCAAATCGTTTCTTATTATGGCACAATTTATTGCATTTAAAGGAGCAAGGCTTTGTTTTATATGATATGGGGAAGCTAACAGATGACCAAAATGTTCGTGCGTTTAAGCTGGGCTTCGGTGGACAAGTTGTCGATGTATATTCCGGCTACATTACCCAATCGAAAATAAGTGCACTGTTACTGGGCGTGCAAAAATGGAGGAAGTAACAATCAAAGTAAATCGTGGGGGTCTTGTTATATCATTGGATTTTGAGCTAAATTGGGGTGTCCACGATGTATTTAGATACGGACAATACAATAAAAATTTATACGGTGTACGTGAAGCATTGCCTAAAATGCTAGAGTTGTTCGAACAGTATGGCATTCATGCGACTTGGGCAACAGTAGGTTTATTGTTTGCGGAAACAAAAGCAGAAATGGCTCATTACTTACGAGGTATCCCAGTAAAATATAAAAACATGCGTTACGCAGCACATACACAACTTACAAAAGTAGGAGAAGATGAGCAGGAGGACCTCTTACATTTTGGCAAATCCTTAATTGAGAAGATTAAACGTACGCCACATCAAGAAATAGGAAGTCATACATTTTCACATTTTTACTGTTTAGAAAATGGACAAACTGAAGCAAATTTTCGTGCAGATTTACATGGAACTGCAATGATTTGTGAAGAGTATATCGCACCGATGAAGTCGATTGTATTTCCTCGTAATCAAGTGAATGAAGCGTATTTCCTGGCATGTCAGGAAGTGGGCTTTGTATGCTATAGGGGAAATGAAAAACATCCGTTGTATGATCCTCAAAAATTTACGAAAAAAGGTCGGCTATTAGGTGCGAAAAAATGGCTGGATAGCTATGTTAATGTAACGGGGAATCATCTAGTAACGCTAGAAGAAATGCAAAAGGATTCATTTATTAACATTCGCTCAAGTTCATTTTTAAGGCCGTATTATAGCCCATTACGTTTTTTTGAAGGCTTAAAGATAAAACGCGTTAAAGAGGGAATGCATGCAGCTGCAATGTCTGAAGCATTTTATCATTTATGGTGGCACCCTCATAACTTTGGCAAGAACATAGATAAAAATTTAGCTATGCTTGAGGAACTTTTACAGTATTATCAGGAGTTACGTAATCAATATAACTTTCAAAGTTATACGATGTACGAGGTCGCAGAGCTTTGCCAAAATTTATCCCGTAAAAGCCCGATTGGTGAAGACTAATCATCGGTGGGGTGAAAAAACCCCCAAAAGTAGCAAACTAGAAAAATGCCTAGTTTGCTACTTTTTATGTTATAGGGGTAAATGGAGTGTGGAGAATTTTTCAAAATTAAGAGGGGAAATCCCGAACTTTGACGAAATTATATGTACTAATGGTACTATTAATGTTGAAGGAAATTCACGTTATGGTGATGAATTTTTAATATATAAAGAATGAAATAACTTGGAGATAGTTATAGAAAAATAGCGCGAAGGTGGTCGTTAACATGTTTATTCAACCAGAATGGCAGTATAAGCAAGAAAATGGTTCAGCTATGCATCAATGGATTAAACAAAAAGAAAATCCACTTCCGAGTGATGTAGATATTATTTTGTATGGTGCTTTATTATCGTATGCTAGTAAATCCTCCCAAAAAGCATTGTATCCAACTGCATTTCGAAAGGCTTGGCCAAGCTTTCAATCTTATAATTTAGATGAGCAAGTAGATTTGCGTTCGTTGGCAGTTGTTGATGTAGGCGATGTGGCCATCCACGGAACTGATAGAATGCTTTCAGAGTCAGCTATAGAAGCTGCGGCAGAAAGCTTAAGTACCGCATATTCTAAAAGCTTCACCTGTCTTATTGGTGGAGATCATGCGATTACGGCTTGCTCTCTAAGAGGGATAAAGAATGCTTATCCAAAGGATCGGATAGGGATTATTCAAATCGATACGCATTTGGATGCACGGAATCAGGAGGAGATTGGCCTAGCCATGGATTCCCCAATACAGAAGCTTATTACAGCAGGGATTGTAGAGGGAAAACATGTTTATAATGTCGGGTTGCACGGCTTTTTTAATTCACCAGAAATGATTCATTACGCGAAAGAACAAGGAATTCATATGATTACGTTAAAGCAAATGCGTCGTGATGGCATACAATTAACAATTCGCGAAATGCTTCGTCAGCTTATGTATGAGGTGGATCGTATTTATGTATCTGTAGATTTGGATGCACTCGATATTATATTTGCACCAGATGTACCTGCCGCAACACCAGGTGGATTAACGGCTTATGAATTATTTGATATCTTAAAGCTCATTGGAGAAAATGAAGGGGTCCGCCATATTGACTTTGTCTACGCAGATCCAAAGGAGGGGGACCTACGCCCGGAAACAGTAAAGATGGGCGTGACCGCATTTTTGCAATGGTTAACAGGTATTCGACTGGATTACCGCAATCGTATCTCCAAGAAAAGCAACGCCATAAGTAGATAATTATAAAATGAGACGTGGAATGATGGCTTGTATATATTTACAATGAAGTTTAATGATATTTTGCTATAATAGAACAATGCTTAATATTAATATAATATGGCAGGTTTGTTGATTAGGGAAATATAGGATTTTTATTGACCGACAAAATATTTTTTGTAGATACTTTGCTTATAATGCCATTTTTAGCTGATTGTAGCGGAGGAAGCGGCTCGACGCTCGCCCGCAGCGGAATTCAGGTTTTCTTATTAAATAAAATGGATGAAGATGGTAATCAACATACCTGATATTATAGATTAATACAATCATTGTATTGTTATAGAGAGGATTATTTATCATGACAACAAAACCAAAACTATTAATTGTTGATGGCATGGCGCTATTATTCCGTTCATTTTTTGCTTCGGCTGCGATGGGGCATTATATTCGCCTTACAGATGGGACACCGACCAATGGTGCCCAAGGATTTGTGCGTCATGTATTAACGGCACAATCTATTATGAAGCCTACCCATCTTGCTGTTTGTTGGGATATGGGTGCACATACATTCCGTAACGAATTATTCGATGGCTATAAAGCTAATCGTCCATCACCACCAGAGGAAATGCTGCCACAATTTGATATGGCGAAAAATTTATCAGAACAAATTGGTTGGCAAAACTTTGGTGTTAAAGGGATGGAGGCAGATGATTTAATTGGCTCAATGATTACAAAATTTCAGGATGAGGCTGACATTACGGTAATTAGCGGAGACAAGGATTTACTGCAGCTTTTAAGACCATCAACGGAAATTGCTTTTACGAAAAAAGGCTATTCAGAGTATGATATTTATACGGATACACGCTTTCAAGAGGAATATGGCATTGAACCAATGCAATTTGCACAGGTCAAGGCTTTTATGGGGGATACGAGTGACGGTTATCCAGGCGTAAAGGGAATTGGACCAAAGCAGGCGCTTACGTTAATTCAAACGTATGGTTCCATCGAAAATGTTCTTACATCAATAGACGAATTAAAGCCTGGTCAACGTACGAAAATTAAAGAGAATTTAGACATGTTAAAATTGTCACACGAGCTTGCAACCATTCAAACGAACGTACCAATCGAGGCAGAACTACCGAGCTTAGTATTACCTAATTACGAGCCCCAAACGTTCAAAGAAATAGAAGAACGTGGCTACACATTAATCGCCAAGCAGGCACGCTCGTTGTATTCACTTATTTAAAAACAAACATCAGGGTTATCAACGCAGAGTATAGAAATATGCTCTGCTTTTTTTATGTCTCATCATCATAAGTTGGGGATGACAGTGGTTAAAAAGTATCTATGTTGATTGGAGTGGAGGCTGGGCGACTCCTTGGGGATTAGCTATAGAGGAACGAAGGCTAAAACCATCACGTCCTGTGATAACGCCTTTGTGACCAACAAAGCGCCCAGCCGGAACGGAAATCAACCACACGTTATGGTGATGAACCTTTTTTATACAAATTTTTGTAACCTTTTTCTAACCTCAAACGAATTATAAGCAAATAATTAAAAGGAGGAGAAAGTTTGACTGATTCAAATATAATCAAGAATAGTTGAAATTTACAATTTGTATTACTTAGACGTTTATAGATTTCTTGTTTGTTTTACGGGAAATCAAAATGATGCTGAGGATTTGACCCAAGAAGTATCGAACCCCAAAATACCTATAATCAAGATCTCCATGATAATTCAGTATTATTAGAAATTGGAGGGATCGAAAATACGCTGGAAGAAATGTATTGAACAATGGATGTTTTTGCACAAATTCTAAAGATATTCTTGAGAAAAGCAAATAAGCGTTGAATTATAAGAAGAACGTGTCTAAACATTGCAGGCATGCTTTTGTTTATTTCGGTGTGATTTTCACGAAGCTCAATACTTTCTCATTATCTTTAAAAGAAGCTATTCGAATTTTACTTTCACGATCAGGACCACCATTATCATGGAACATTAACAATAGCTCATCATTTTGTATTTCATAGCCAATGAGAGATACCCAATGATAGGCGAAGGCAGATTTTTTATCCCGCCAATTTAGGCTAAAATAGCGATCAAAGCGTATGGCGACAGGACGGCCTGCATCGATCTCCTGCATTGCCTCCTTTAAAGAACAATCGCGAATATCCCATGTCGGACGAAGTCGGCGAAGATTACGAATGAGACGCCATTTAAATAACCCGATTTTCGTACCACCAAGAAGTTTATAAAGCTCATTTACCGAAGGAGCTGTCTCGTCTATATAGTTTAAGATTACGTGTACAGTTGTAGGTCCACAAGCAGAATTACGATAGTTTGCTGAAATAGATGCATCATATTGGGATTTTCCGAGCAGTGATAATTGTTGGCGCATCATGATCTCCTTTCTAAAAAGAGCCGCATTTCAAAAAGAAATGCAGCTCGTTTTTTCGATTATTGTTGTGCAGATAAAAAATCTGTAACTTGCGGCTGACGCTTCGCTTTCGCCACAGATTAGTAGCTCTTCTACATTAACTTTGCTATTTTAGCCTAGCTAATTATTGTTGTGCAGATAAGAAATCTGTTACTTGCTGAGGTGATTTAGCATTGGCACTATGTAAGTGTGCTAATTTTTCACCGTTTTGGAAAATTAGTAGGCTTGGAATACCCATTACATCATATTTGTCCGCAATTTCTGGAAGCTCATCGCGGTTAAGTTCGTACCAGTCATATTGGTTGTACTCTTCGATAATTGGATCGATGAACATATTCATACGTGTGCAATCTGGGCACCAGCCAGCGTAAAATTTCACTAGAATTTTTTGATCACTAGAGATCAGCTCATTAAATTGTTCAGCAGTTGTAATTGTTTTCATTAGTATTTCACTCTCCTTGCTTTCCATTCTACACATTTTTCCCGCAACCTGAAAGTTTTCTGTTTGGTATGATTGGTATCTACTTATTGTCTTATTTTCGCTCGTAAAAAACAAAAAAAGTTGTATATTGCAAAAATAAATGTGGAAAAAGATTGCTAAATTAAACAAAATAATCTACACTAAAAACAGAAAAAGTAGTTTTATCTTCATTCAGCGGAAGATATTTACCTCTAACATCAAAATGGTAGCTGAACGAAGATAAGCCTCAGTCGTATGTCACAGAATACAACATAGCTTTAAACTTGAATTGAGCTAGACCAATTCAAAATCTGGACAAAAATACACTAGGGCAAACTTGATATTTTTTTGATCAAAAAATGAATGGCTATTCATTCAATGGGAGAATAAGGGGGAATTGCTTGTGACGTACAACATTAAAAAAGCAGCTGTTCTAGGTTCTGGGGTAATGGGCTCTGGAATTGCAGCACATTTAGCAAACATCGGTATTCCAACATTATTATTAGACATTGCGCCGAAGGAACTAACGAAAGAGGAAGAAGCAAAGGGTCTTTCTTTAGAGAATCCTGCAGTAAGAAATCGTATCGTCAACGGAGCTCTTCAAAAGTTATTAAAGCAAAAGCCAGCACCACTTACTTCTAAGAAAAATTTATCACTACTATCGGTTGGTAACTTTGAGGACGATTTAGAGAAATTAAAAGATGTAGATTGGATTATTGAAGTTGTCGTTGAAAATTTAGCGATTAAACAAAACCTATATGAAAAAATTGATGCTGTACGTAAGCCTGGCACAATTATTAGTTCAAACACATCTGGCATAAGTATTAATGCAATGGCAGAAGGACGTTCAGAAGATTTTCAAAAGCATTTCCTAGGAACTCACTTCTTCAATCCACCACGCTATTTAAAATTGCTTGAAGTCATCCCAGCAAACACAACAGCGCCAGAGGTTGTAAGCTTTATGAAAACATTTGGCGAAGATGTGCTTGGGAAAGGTGTCGTACTTGCTAAGGATACACCGAACTTCATTGCCAACCGTATCGGAACGTACGGTTTACTGATCACTTTACAAGAAATGATGAAGGGTGGTTATTCAGTTGGCGAGGTCGATTCTGTAACGGGTCCACTAATTGGACGTCCAAAATCTGCAACCTTCCGAACTTTGGACGTTGTTGGTTTAGATACATTTATTCATGTAGCGAAAAACGTCTATGATCAAACAACAGGTGAAGAGCAGCAAGTATTTGCAGTACCAGAATTCCTACAGAAAATGGTCACAAACGGCTGGCTAGGAGCAAAATCAGGTCAAGGTTTCTTCTTAAAGCAAGGCAAAGAGATCCTTGAAATTGATCCAAGCACATTAGAGTATAGTCCAGCGAAAAAATTAAAAACACCTTCTATCGAAATGGCAAAACAAGCTCGTGGATTAGCCAATAAGGTGAAAGCATTAACATATGCTAAGGACCGTACAGGAGAGTTATTATGGGGTATCTTTGCTCCAACGTTAATTTACTCTGCACAGCTACACGGTGAAATTGCTGATGATATTGTTGCGATTGACAATGCCATGAAATGGGGCTTTGGCTGGCAGCAAGGTCCATTTGAAATTTGGGATGCAATTGGCGTGAAAGAATCCATAGCTAAAATGGAGGCTGAGGGTCGTGAAGTACCGGCATTTGTCAAAGATATGTTAGCAAGTGGCTTTGACACTTTCTATTCGGAAATTGAAGGTGACCTAGCGTACTTTAATGGCTCTGAATACGTAAAAGTGCCAGTCAATGAAAAGGAAATTAACTTAAAACGCTATAAGAAAAAGTATGGCGTTATTAAGTCAAATACAGGTGCTAGCTTAATAGATTTAGGCGATGGAATTGCCTTACTTGAATTCCATTCCCAATCAAATGCTATTGGCTTAGACATTATTCAGATGATTAACTATTCGATCGATGAAGTAGAAGCTAACTATAAAGGCTTAGTCATCGGTAACCAAGGGAAAAACTTCTGTGTTGGAGCTAATCTAGGAATGATTTTAGTAGAAGCACAGGATGATAATATTTTTGAGCTAGATTTCGTTATTAAAGCATTCCAAGATGCAATGCAAAAAATTAAATACTCTCGCAAGCCTGTTGTGGCAGCTCCTTTTGCTATGACACTTGGTGGAGGGTCAGAGGTTTGCTTACCAGCTGCACATATTCAAGCAACAATGGAAACGTATATGGGCTTAGTAGAAGTCGGCGTAGGATTAATTCCTGGCGGTGGCGGTAATAAGGCACTTTACCAAAAATTCCTCAAAGGCTTACCAAATGGCGTAGAGGTAGACTATCAACATATTGCTAATAAAGTATTTGAAACAATTGCGATGGCAAAAGTTTCGACATCTGGTGAAGAAGCGCGTGACAATAACTTCTTAAACTTTGCTGACGCAATTTCTGTCAACCCAGACCACCAAATATATGATGCAAAACAAGCTGCACTAGCGCTTTATGAGGCAGGCTATCAACCACCTGTATCAGCGAAAGTTCCTGTAGTCGGTGCTTCAGGCTACGGTACGCTACTAATCGGTGCACAAGGAATGTTTGAATCCGGCTTTATTAGTGAACACGATTTAAAAATCGCTAAAAAATTAGCGTATGTCATTGCTGGTGGTAAAGTACCATATGGCACATTAGTAGATGAACAGTACCTATTAAACCTAGAGCGTGAGGCGTTCCTAAGCTTAGTCGCTGATCCGCTATCTCAACAAAGAATGCAGCACATGCTTTTAAAGGGAAAACCACTGCGTAACTAATTTCAAGACTGTGAACATACTTGCACATGAAACAAAGGGGGATTAATACGATGCGTGAAGCCGTTATTGTAGCAGGAGCACGAACTCCGATTGGAAAAGCGAAGAAGGGGTCTTTAGCAACAGTTAGACCAGATGATTTTGGAGCAGTTGTTGTCAAAGAAACATTGAAAAGAGCGGGCTATGAAGGTCCGATTGACGATTTAATTTTAGGGTGTGCAATGCCTGAAGCTGAGCAGGGCATGAACGTAGCACGTAGTATTGGAGCGCTTGCCGGGTTACCAGATACAACACCAGCGCTAACAATTAATAGATTCTGTTCATCAGGTTTACAGGCAATTGCTTATGCAGCAGAACGTATTATGCTAGGACATTCTAAGGCAATTCTTGCTGGTGGCGTCGAGTCGATGAGTATGGTGCCAATGGTAGGCAATACACCTCGCTTAAATCCAGCTTTAGCAGAAACTGCTCCTCAATATTATATGGGGATGGGGCACACAGCTGAGGAAGTGGCACGTCAGTACAATGTAAGTAGAGAGGATCAGGATGCATTTGCTGTTCGTTCACACGAGCTTGCAGAAAAGGCGATTAAAGAAGGTAAATTCAATGATGAAATCGTACCAATCGAAGTGGAGCAGCATTTTGTAGATGATAACAACAAACCACAAGTGAAAAAATTCACTTTTAGCATGGATGAAGGTGTACGTCCAGGTACATCTGTAGAAGGTTTAGCGAAGCTTCGTCCAGCCTTCCATGTAAAGGGTAGTGTTACAGCTGGTAATGCTTCACAAACTTCGGATGGTGCAGCAGCGGTACTTGTGATGGATCGTGAGGAAGCTGAAAAGCAAGGACTTACGCCAATGGCTAAGTTTTTAGGTTTTGCAGTTGGTGGTGTACCTCCTGAGGTGATGGGTATTGGTCCAATCGTGGCAGTACCTAAAGCGCTTGAAATTGCAGGTTTATCAATTGATGACATTGATTTATGGGAAATTAACGAAGCATTTGCGTCACAATCCTTACAGGTCGTACGTCATTTAGGCATCGATCAAAATAAAGTAAATGTCAATGGTGGAGCAATTGCCGTAGGTCACCCACTTGGTGCAACTGGAGCTATTTTAACATTAAAGCTTATTCATGAATTGAAGCGTCAAGGTAAGAAATATGGTGTCGTGACTATGTGTATTGGCGGCGGTATGGGTGCAGCAGGCGTATTTGAAATTCTATGATTTTTGCTAGATCAGCTTGGAGTGCGGCGTTTCCGGTTGCCTCCGAACATAGTACTTCAAGCTTTTCTATATATTGGGGAATAAAGCCATTAATAATAGATGCATAGGGAGGAATTTAGAATGACAGAAAAAACAACGGATTTCATTAAAGGCGGCGGATTTATTATTGAAGATGTGGAATTAGATCGTGTGTTTACACCAGAAGATTTCACAGATGAGCATAAGATGATTGCTAAAACAACAGAAGAGTATGTAGCAAATGAAGTGTTACCAGTCGTTGAAAATTTAGAAAACCATGAATTTGAGCATTCGGTTCGTCTACTAAAAAGTGCAGGTGAGCTCGGCTTACTAAGCGCAGATGTACCTGAAGAATATGAAGGTCTAGGATTAGACAAAGTTTCTTCTGCATTAATCGCAGAAAAAATGTCAGTTGCTGGTGGCTTCTCGATTACGCATGGTGCACATGTAGGTATTGGTTCTTTACCAATCGTACTTTTCGGAAACGAAGAGCAAAAGAAAAAGTATTTACCAAAGCTTGCTTCAGGTGAATTAATTGCTGCTTATGCATTAACGGAGCCAGGTTCAGGTTCTGATGCATTAGGTGCAAAAACGACTGCGAAGTTAAATGATGCAGGTACACATTATATTTTAAATGGTGAAAAGCAATGGATTACAAATGCAGGCTTCGCAGATGTCTTTGTTGTTTATGCAAAAATCGATGGCGATAAGTTCTCAGCGTTTATCGTAGAACGTGCTTTCAACGGCGTTTCGGTTGGCCCAGAAGAGAAGAAAATGGGTATCAAATCTTCATCAACTCGTACATTAGTACTTGAAGATGCAGAAGTACCTGTAGAAAACCTATTAGGTGAAGTGGGACGCGGACACGTTATTGCCTTTAATATTTTAAATATTGGACGTTATAAACTAGGTGTGGGAACAATTGGTGGCTCAAAGCGTGCATTAGAGCTAGCCATTCAATACACAAACCAACGTCAACAATTCAAAACGAAGCTGTCTGATTTCAATTTAACAAAAGAAAAATTATCGACAATGGCTTCACAGTTATATGCTTCAGAGTCATTAAATTATCGTACAGTAGGCTTATTTGAGGATCGTTTAAGCCAGCTAAGCCCAGATGAGCAAAAGCAAGGGAAAGTTATTGCTAGTGCAATTGCTGAGTATGCTATTGAGTGCTCCATTGCTAAAGTCTTTGGTTCTGAGACTTTAGATTACATTGCAGATGAAGCGGTTCAATTACACGGTGGTTACGGCTTTATGGCTGAATATGAAGTAGAACGTATTTATCGTGATTCTCGTATTAATCGTATTTTTGAAGGAACAAATGAAATTAACCGCATGATTGTACCAGGTACATTTATGAAAAAGGCATTAAAAGGTGAATTGCCATTACTACAAGTTGCTCAAAACTTACAACAAGAGCTTCTTATGCTAATGCCTGAGGATGTAGGCACAGAGCCGCTAGTACAGGAAAAATATCTTGTGAAAAATGCGAAGAAAATTGCTGTATTAGCAGCAGGTTTAGCAGCGCAACGCTACGGTGCGAAGCTTGATCAAGAGCAAGAAGTATTGGTGAATATTGCAAATATCGCAAACCAACTATTCGCAATGGAATCAGCTGTATTGCGTACAGAAAAAGCGATTGCTCGTGACGGTGCTGAAAAAGCTCATCAAAAATTACTTTACACTCAAATCTTCTGCCAAGAAGCATTTGCAGAAATTGAAAAAGAAGCAAAAGATACGATTCTTGCTTCAGCAGACGGCGACGCTGCACGCATGACATTATCTGCACTACGTAAGTTAACTCGCAACAATCCATACAACTTAATCACGAAGAAACGCGAAGCTTCTGTTAAATTAATTGAAGCAGAAAAATTTGTAGTTTAATATAGCAGACTTAACCTAGCTATCCGAGATGTGATAGCTAGGTTTTTTCGTTGGAAATAAAAGTATAGCTCTTGCAAAATGAGGGGGGATTTCCGTTCCAGGCTACTCGCTTTGTTGCTGACGCTTCGCATTCGCGCAGATTAAACATTGTTGCTGTCGCTACGCTTTCGCACAAAGCTTCCTGGGGGCGTCCGATGAGCCGCTTGGGCCAACACGATGTTGGTCACGAAGGCGTTATCACAGGACGTGATGTTTTTAGCCTTCGTTCCTCTGCCGGCTCGCTCCAGGGTCTCATCTGTGACGCTGATCCCCAAGGAGTCGCCCAGCCGGCACGAAGATCAACTTATCCACATGACAAATGTTTTAACAAAATGTCATCTAACTTTTGTGTTTTATCGGAGAACTTTTCCGTTTTATCGCCCAACTTTTGAATTTTATCGACTAACTTTCACGTTTTATCGCCCAACTTTTGAATTTTATCGACTAACTTTCACGTTTTATCCCCCAACTTCTGAATTTTATCGACATCCACCTTACAAAGAGCAAAAAAGGATTCATACACAAAACTGTGTGTGAATCCTTTAATTTTATTGTGTCGCCCAGTCGGAACGTAAAACAACTAATTCACATAGCATGTATCCTCTGATATGTCGTTTTATAGCAAAAGGGTTTTGTTTGTGCGAAAGCGAAGGGTAACAACGAATGTACAATTACGTCACTGTTATGATCTATTCAATTATGGTGCGTTGCCAGATTCATTCACTTTTGAAATGCATAAATTTAATAAAAGTTCTACACTATTGCTGATTGTAGTGGAAGGCTACTCGAGTGCTCCTGTCGCTTCGCTTTCGTCGCAGAGCAAAGCTTCCCGCAGTGAAAGCGAGATAGGCGAGACCCTGCACGAAGCGGATGTTTTCTGTGCGAAAGCGTAGTGCTAACGTAGCGGCAGCAAATGTTTTATATGTGCGAAAGTGAAGCGACAGCAACAACAAAGCGGAGGAAGCGGCTCGACGCTCTCCCCCAGGAAACTTTGCTCTGTGCGAAAGCGTAGCGTCAGCAACAAAGCGCCCAGCCGGAACGGAAATCAACCCTATGCTTTGGCATGAAGAGTTTCATTTTGGTTCGTAACGGTTATGATGGTATACTACAGAAAATGAGGGATACACTGAAAATGTAGTTCCTAAAATGATAGTAGAGGAGCCTATAAATGACGATTCAATTTATTCAATATCCGAAATGTACTACTTGTAAAAAAGCTCAAAAATGGCTAGATAACAATGGAATTTCATACGAAGAGGTACACATTGTCGAACAACCGCCTACAAAGGACGAATTAACAAGCTTATGGCAAGCAAGTGAACTACCTTTAAAGAAATTTTTTAATACTTCTGGTATGAAATATCGTGAGCTTGGCTTGAAGGATAAGCTTGCTGAAATGACTGAGGAGGAGCAGCTTGAACTGCTTGCTTCAGATGGTATGTTAATTAAACGTCCGATTGTAACTGATGGAACTAAAGTTACTTTAGGGTTTAAAGAATCAGATTTTGAGCAAGCTTGGAAATAACGCTTTTAATCTTGTTTTTATGGAAGAAGTATGGCACACTGAAAATGAATATATTACATATTTATGGAGGGGTTTTTTGCATGAGCACACCTAAAGACTTACGATACTCTGAAGAGCACGAATGGGTAAAAGTAGAAGATGGTAAAGTACGTATCGGTATTTCTCACTTCGCACAATCTGAACTTGGAGATATCGTTTTCGTTGAACTTCCACAAGTTGGCGATGAAATCAAAACAGACGATCCATTCGGTAGTGTAGAATCTGTAAAAACAGTTTCTGAATTATACGCACCAATCTCAGGTACAGTAGTTGAAGTAAATGCAGATTTAGAAGATAGCCCAGAATTCGTTAATGAATCACCATATGAAAAAGCATGGATGGTCGTTGTAGAGCCTGCTGACGCATCAGAAATTGAAAAACTTATGACAGCAGAGCAATACGAAGAAATGATTGCTGAATAAGACAAGCCATAATAAAAAACGTCGGAAATCACCGGCGTTTTTTATTATCTTCAATCATCCTGCCACTATAACTGGTGAGATGAAGGCAAGTATAGCCTCTTATCAATGGGTGTCTAACATTATCAGCGACAGAGCGTAATTGATATAATGGACTAGAAGGGATATGTCTAAATGGGGGTGGCGTGATGTTCGAGGGAAAATGCTTAATTGTCGAAGGCCGTTCGGATAAGCTTCAAATAGAGCCTATTTTAAGTGAGGATGTTATAATACTTTGTACGAATGGCACAATTGGTGTGCATCAATTAGAAGAGCTACTCGATCCATATGAGAGCTGGGAACTTTATACATTTTTTGATGCAGATACATCGGGTGATAAGCTACGGGCATTAATGGACAGACATTATCCAGAGGCAGAGCATTTACGTACGATGCCAACATATAAAGAAGTTGAGACAACTCCGAGAAAAGTGTTAGCGATGATATTGCTTCGTGCACATTTCTCAATCCATAATGAATATATTTTGTAAGGTTGCGTGAAAAAGATGGAAGAATGGTCAAAAGAGCAGTGGGACGCGGCTGTACAGTCGGGTGAAAAAGCTGCCTTTTATTTATATACGCCTATGTGCGGAACGTGTGCAGTAGCATCGAAAATGATGACGATTATCGAGCAATTACTGCCACAGCTAAAAATGGGCAAAGCAAATATTAATTTTTTAGAGCAAATCGCTTTTGATAATAAAATCGAAAGTGTACCATGTTTACTCGTCTGCGATGGCGGAAAAGTGACAGAAAAAATCTATGCATTCCAATCCGTACCATTTTTATACGAATTATTAAAAAAATCAATTGACTGAATTTTATGAGCATGGTAAAGTAACAAATATATTACTAAAACATTAAATATATCGAACTCTTATGAAGAGCGGCGGAGGGAAGTGCCCTATGAAGCCCGGCAACCATCACAATGTGAAAAGGTGCCAAATCACCCAAAGATTTTATCTTTGAAAGATGAGAGAACGGTTTAGCGTATAAGTTACGTGACCCCTTCTACTTGTCTATAAGTGAAGGGGTTTTTTTAACTTCTTTCAGCGGGTGTCCAAACACCCGCTGAAAGAAGTTAAAGCCTCCGGCGGATGTCATGGAATCGGAAAGGAGTTCTTAGGGGATATTAGCCTAAAACCATCGCATCCATGCGATAACGGCTAATTGACCTGCATCATGCAGGCCTAAGCACAAAGCCGATTCCGGACGCAATTATGCCGAGGCATAATTGATATAAGAAGAAAAGGAGAATTCGCTATGATCCAGCTTCAAAATATTACAAAGAAATACAAAACCGCGAATGGCGAATTAACAGCAGTCAAAGACGTCAACCTTTCTATCAATAAAGGTGAAATTTTTGGCATTATCGGCTATAGTGGCGCTGGTAAAAGTACAATGATTCGTTTGTTAAATGGTTTAGAAAAGCCTACATCTGGTACGGTGACGGTTAACAATCAAGAATTTTCATCCATAAAGGGGCAAAAGCTCAGAGATGCTAGACAAAAGGTTAGTATGATTTTCCAGCATTTCAATTTACTTTGGTCTAGAACTGTTGAAGAAAACATCTCTTTCCCACTAGAAATCGCAGGTGTTCCAAAGGCACAACGTGAAGCACGTGTGAAAGAATTGATCACATTAGTTGGCTTAGAAGGGCGCGCTAAAGCATATCCATCCCAACTATCAGGGGGACAAAAGCAACGTGTAGGTATTGCTCGTGCGCTAGCTAATGATCCAGAGGTATTGTTATGTGATGAGGCAACATCTGCACTCGATCCGGAGACAACAGATGCTATCCTTGATCTCCTTGTCGATATTAACGAACGATTAGGTTTAACGATTGTGTTAATCACACATGAAATGCACGTTATTCGCAAAATTTGTCATCGTGTAGCAGTTATGGAAGCTGGAGAAATTGTAGAACGTGGTGAAGTATTACAAGTATTCCAAGCTCCACAAGCAGCTATTACGAAAAAATTCGTTTCTCAAATTACAGATACGAAGGAAACACAGGAAACTGTGGCACAAATTAAAGCAAATTATCCTAATGGACAACTTGTCAAACTAGTTTTTGTAGGAGAAAAAACAGAGCAACCTGTCATTTCACATCTTGTAAAACAGTTTGATGTGGAAGTAAGTATTGTACATGGTAATATTTCGCAAACGAAAAATGGCGCGTACGGTACACTTGTTGTGCAAATCGATGGCTCAGAGGCGAATGTTGCTGCTGCACTTAGCTACTTAAATACAGTCGAAGTACAAACGGAGGTGATTGCAAATGTTAACTAGTCTTTTTCCGAACGTCGACTGGGAAAAAATGTGGGACGCTACGTATGAAACATTGTACATGACAACAATCTCTACGGTTATCACATTTATACTTGGATTAGTAATTGGGATCTTATTATTTTTAACAAGTCCAAACCAACTATGGGCCAATAAACTTGTTAACTTTTTAACAGGCTCAATCGTTAACATTTTCCGTTCTATTCCATTTATCGTTTTGATTATCTTATTAATTCCATTTACAAAATTTTTACTTGGCACAATTCGTGGAGCAAATGCAGCTTTACCAGCACTAATTATAGGGGCTGCACCATTCTATGCACGAATGGTATTAATTGCCTTACGGGAAATTGATAAAGGTGTTATTGAAGCAGCTCGTTCAATGGGTGCTAAAACGTCAACGATTATTTGGAAAGTATTAATTCCAGAATCATTACCAGCTCTTATTTCTGGTGTTACTGTAACGGCTGTAGCACTTGTTGGCTATACTGCGATGGCAGGTATTATCGGTGCTGGCGGTCTAGGAAACTTAGCCTTTTTAGACGGCTTCCAACGTAATCGCGAAGATGTGACATTAATGGCAACTATTTTAATCTTAATAGTAGTATTTATTATTCAATGGATTGGCGATATGATTACAGCCAAAACAGATAAACGCTAAACAGGCGCTAATAAAATTGTAGTAAAGAAACTTGCTCACAAAAAAAGAGCATCTCGCTACGAACATCTAAGAGGTTATTTCGGTTTTATACCGCTAACATATTTTAATTATAAAAAAGGGAGTGCAATAAAATGAAGAAGTTATTAGCAGGATTATTTTTATCAGTATTAGTACTAGCTTTAGCCGCTTGTGGTGCTGGTAAAAAAGAAGATACAGGCTCAAACGCATCATCTGGTGATACATCAGACAGTAAAGAAAACGTAACATTAACAGTAGGTGCTTCTAATACACCTCATGCGGTTATTCTCGAAAAAGCAAAACCAATTTTAGCTAAAGAAGGTATCGATCTTAAAATTGAAACATATCAAGACTATGTATTACCAAACCAACATTTAGAATCTGGCGAACTTGATGCAAACTATTTCCAACATCTACCTTTCTTAGAGCTTAGCATGAAAGAAAATGGCTATGATTTTGTAAATGCTGGTGCCATTCATATTGAACCAATCGGAATTTACTCTAAAAAATATAAATCTCTTGAGGATCTACCAAAAGGTGCAACAATTTTACTTTCTAGCTCAGTTTCAGACCACGGTCGTATGCTTTCATTATTAGAAGCTAAGGGCTTAATTAAATTGAAAGATGGTATTGATAAAACAGCAGCAGAAATAAAAGATATTGAAGAAAATCCTAAAAACTTCAAATTCGATGCAAATACAGCGCCTGAAATGCTTGTACAAATGTATGAAAATAATGAAGGTGATGCAGTTCTTATCAACTCGAACTTTGCAATTGATAACGGCTTAAATCCATTAGAAGATTCAATTTCTCTTGAAGATAAAGAATCTCCGTATGTTAACATTATCGCTGTACGTGCTGGTGATGAAACAAAAACAGAAATTAAAAAATTAATAGAAGTATTAAAATCTAAAGAAATCCAAGACTTCATTCTTGAAGAATGGAAAGGCTCAGTTGTACCAGTTAAATAATTATAATTTATCAAAAAGGGTATGTAAGTATGAAAGCTTACATACCCTTTTTGCTTGTCGACAAAAGAATAATATCAATAAACAGAGGCTGATTTTCACGAGTTGGCGCTTTCCGCGGGCTTGGCTTCAATTTCCTCGTCACTCCGTGAAAAATCAACGGTTCCTTATCACAGGATGAGCCGACAAGCTGAAACAAAATAGTATTATAGCTATTACAAGGCAAGCCTCACCACATAGACTTACTAGAGTAAAACGAGATGTCCCTCACAAAATGCTAAATGGCGGTGTCTGTCATAAAATTACCATACAGTTTTATATGCAACCAAAGTAGTGTTTATCTACAGTTCGAAAGGGTATGTGAGTATTAAGGCTTACATTTCCCTTTTTTTTCTTGTTTAAATAGATAAACTAAAAGGCTATCGTTTATCAGAAAAATATAACTTTTCATTAAATGTGATCTTATTCTGTAGTTTATAGCAAAAATATAATATATTTTAAAAGTAATCGATTTACCAAATATTTTGTATAGAAATTGGTTAGTGATCTTTATTACTATAGTTGTTGTGTTTATAAATCAAAAAAATGATAGAAAAATAATTGAAGAGAATGAAATACTTCTTACATCAACTGGAGTGAACAACAATGAATAAATTAATCATCGCAGAAGACATCATGCAGGAGCATGATGTGAAGGGTTATTTTGAAATTTTGCGTGAGAGTGTTATTCGCTCACGTTTAACAATGACTGCAGTCTTTTTTAAAGTAGCGAATTCCTCACAAGGAACGGATATAGAACGTAATCAAGTGAATCATCAAATTTCAGCTTTTCTAAAATCAAAAATACGAAAAACTGATTTACTTTTCCAACTAGCAGATGGCATGCATTGGGGAATATTTTTTCTACAAAGTAGTGAAGTAGAGGTAAAGGCCTTTTTAAAACGAATTTTTGCAATTCTAAAGCAAGAAAGGGAATTTAAGCAAATAGAGTTGAAAGCCTCCATTACTGAAATAAGGAATAATAGCGTTACCTTTGAAACTTTGTTAGATAAAAATAAGCACAAACTAGCAGATGACGAACAGCCGATTTGGTCAATAGAACAGGTTACAGATTATAGAGTACAACCAACGGAGCAAGTAAAGGTAAGCATTATTGAACAAAATGCAATCTTTAGAAAAGTGCTAGAAACGACGCTCAAAAATTTAGATATTCCTCATTTTACTTTAGACGTGTCTACCTATGAAGATGGCTATAGTTTTTTACAGTCTGATAGCTATAAAACAGGCCATATGCATTTAGTTGTGATGAACGATATTTTACCACGTAAAAATGGCTTAGAAATTTTGCACATTTTGCGAGAAATGCCGAATGAGAAAAAATTCATCATTTATATGATGTCAGAACGAAATTCAGAAGGTGCGACACTTAATGCGTATGAAGGTGGCGTCGATGAATATATCGTAAAACCATTTAATTTACGTTTGTTAGAAGCAAAAATTAAGAACACTTTTGCGAGGTTTTGGCTATGATCAAGCTGTCGATTCCTTTTCTTTTAACGGTCAGCGGTGTTTTATTAGTAGTTTTATTTTTATTTACGATCTATATACTTGTTCAGCGTAAGCGAGAGATTCGTTTTGCAGAAGCGCGTGATACTTTTTTACAAAACTCTGCACAGCATTGGTACAACTATTTAATCAATGATGAAATTTTCTCTATAGTGCTTGTCCCCCGCGGAAGAGCTCAAGTAGCAGCTATAGAAATAATCTTTTCATCTTATTTGAAAAATATAATCAATGAAAAAGTTGAACATAAAATAAAAGAGTTTTCTAATCTCTATTTAAAAGAGTTTTACGAAAAGGATTTATCCAGTAAACGATGGAGCATTAGGATGAATGCTTTATATCGTATTGCTGATTTACAGATAGAGGCATTATTAGACACATGTCAACAATTCGAAAAAACCAAAATTTCGGAGGAGGAATATTTCCAGCTGTTAAAAATTTACTCTATCTTCCAACCGGAATTGTTTATCGAAAAAATTAAAGAGTCGAGTGTCAATTATTCTGAAAGCGAATATAGAAGATTATTTGTATTGTTAGAGGATGACGTATTTATTCGATTATTTGAAGACTTTGATAGCTGGACAAAAAATATCCAATTTGCTGCAATTGATACAGCAGCTGTAAAAAGAAATATGCAATATATTGATCAGTTAAAACAGCTATTAACACATGAGATTCCAGAAATTCAAATAAGAGCATTAAAGGGTCTTTATGAAATTGGTGTAATTGATGAAATTGATCCTTATGTTCCGTTTGTAACATCAGATATGTGGGAAGTAAGATTAATGGTTGCGAAAATCTTTAATCATGTACCACTCAACTATTCCTACACTTATTTAGAACAGCTTCTTCAAGATGAAAATTGGTGGGTACGCTCACAGGCAGCTAAAACAATTGTAGAAAATAGAGAAGGAATTGCAAAATTACAGCAATTTATGGAGTCCTCGAATGACCAATATGCAATTGAAATGGCACAGGAAACAGTTGTCAGAAAGCAGGGGAACAAATGAAAGTATTTTTAGATTTTTGTATGTGGTTCTTTGGTGGATTTATTCTGTTTTATATGTTATTTGTTATTGTTTCATATTGCGCAATGTTTGTTATTGCCATGCTAGTTATGCGAAAACGCTATAAATTAGATCCCTCAGAGTATGATGATGCGCATACAGATGCCTTTTACTCAAAACCAGTATCCTTATTAGTCCCTGCTTACAATGAAGAGATTGGGGTTGTAGACACAGTCTATTCATTGTTGAATTTACGATATCCACAAACAGAAATTATCATTATTAACGACGGGTCAACTGACGCTACACTACAAACCGTAATCGAGCATTTCCGAATGAAGCCCGTTGATAAAATTGTTCGTACACATATCCCTACAAAACAAGTGAAACAAATTTATGAATCTGAAATCTATAAGAATTGTATTTTAGTAGATAAAGAAAATGGTGGTAAGGCAGATGCATTGAATGCTGGTATTAATGTATCTCAATATCCATACTTCTGCTCTATTGATGGTGATTCAATCTTAGATGAAAAGTCATTGCTTCGTGTGATGAAGCCGATTGTTTTATCAGATGGCGAAGTGATTGCGGCAGGAGGAAATATCCGAATAGCCAATGGAGCGAAAATGCAGCTTGGTTCCGTTACTGAAACGCACTTATCAAATAATTACTTAGTCATCATGCAAATAATAGAATATGCGCGAGCCTTTTTAATGGGGCGAATCGCTTTAAGTAAATACAATCTTGTGCTTATTATTTCGGGCGCATTTAGTGTGTTTTCGAAGGAATGGGCTGTGGAAGCGGGCGGTTATTCAACGAATATTATTGGAGAAGACATGGAGCTTGTCGTGAATATTCACCGTTTGATAAAAAAGAAAAAAGAAAAGAAGCGTATAGAATTTGTTCCAGATCCTGTGTGCTGGACTGAAGCACCTCAGACATTAGGGGTTTTACGAAACCAACGTAGACGTTGGCATCAAGGGTTATTTGAAAGCCTTTGGAAGCATAAGACGATGACGTTGAATCCTAAATATGGCTTAATAGGCTTGCTTTCATTTCCATATTTTTGGCTAGTAGAATGCCTAGGACCAATAGTTGAGCTAGGTGGTTATATTTATATCGTAGTGGCATTTTTCTTAGGGAAAATTTATTATGAAGTAGCCATAATCCTGTTACTGCTTTTCGTCATTTATGGAGTCATTTTTTCAATAGCCTCTATATTGTTCGAAGCATGGATCTTGAATACTTATCCGAGACCGAGAGAGCTAATACGCATGATACTTTTAGCATTTACTGAAATTTTCTGGTATCGACCACTCACTCTTTTTTGGCGCTGTGAGGGATTGATTCGGTTTGTGCTAAGAAGAAGCGATTGGGGAAATATGAAGCGTGTCGGCATCGCTGAAAAGGAGAAAAGTGTATGAAGCGTATATATATAGGAATTATAGTCGTTCTAATTCTCATTATCACACCTATAGCATGGTGGTATTTCAGCGATGAAAAACCGCTCAACGTTGCGATTCTAGATAAAACAGTTCCGAATGAAACATACCGAGAGCATTTAGGTGTTAACTGGTTTTTAAATCATTATAAATACACGATTGATCATCAGCCATATGATGTACAAAAAAATTACTATGGTACGATTCCAAATGATAAAACGAAACGTGTGTCAGAAAAAAAGTTTCCGACTGACTATAGTAATTATGATGTTATTTATTTGGCAGATACGTATGGTGTTTACAAGGATGATTTAAATGAAGAAAAGCGCCTAGGTAAACGCTCAGAAAAAATTGTTGGCGGCTTGGAAATGGATGAATGGCAGTCTATAGTATCTCGATTAGCAAGCAACAAGAAAAGTATGTTGATCGCTGAATACAATACATTTGCGTCACCAACGTCAGTGGAAGTTAGAAAAGAGCTACAGGATTATTTAGGAATTTCATGGTCTGGATGGATTGGGCGTTATTTTGATGAACTTGATTATCATAAAAATTCAGAAATTCCACAATGGGTCATCGATGAACATGGTGATAATTGGCCATACAAGGGCGGAGGTTTTCTTCTATTTAATGAAATAACAGAAAAGCTCATTGTGCTAGAAATGGACAAGCATGTAAAAACAGAAGGCATCCAGGTGCAATTTACTGAAGAAGGGCAAAAATTCTTTAATAGCTCTGCTCGTGCAGAGTATGGCTATTGGTTTGATATTATCACACCAAAATATGCGGAGGATGCTCTTGCTAATTATGAATGGGACTTAACAAAAGAAGGGGCAAAACTATTAGAGGACAATGATATTCCACAGCAATTTGCGGCAATCGTTTCACAGGATAAACGCTACACGACAAGCTATTATTTCGCTGGAGACTTTAATGATATGTCACGTGTTCCGACCCTTTACAAATTAAAGGGATTACCGACCATCTATAAATATGCTGAGAAGTATGCAGATAGTTCATTTTACTGGTCGATTTATATACCAGTCATGCATAAAATTTTTGAAACGTTTGAGCAAAAAGAAGTTCAAGAAAAGGTTAATCATGAAAAATTAAATTATAATGCACGTATTCAAGGAGAGTCATTTGAAGTCTTACACGATGGAAAATGGGAGCCTATAGTATTTAAGGGTGTTAATATCGGTATGGGGAAACCTGGAGCATTCCCTGGTGAGGCCGCTATTACAGAGGAAGAATACTATCGATGGTTTAATCAAATTGCTGAGATGAATGCCAATACAATTCGTGTATATACTTTACATCCACCAGGTTTTTACCGGGCACTTGCTAAATACAATGAAGAAAACCCAGATAAACCACTGTATGTCTTGCATGGTGTGTGGATTAATGAGGAAGGCTTGTCTGATTCACTAGATGCCTATGATGAAACTACCTTGAAGGATTTCCAATTTGAAATGAAGCGAATGGTAGACGTTATCCACGGTAATACTTATGTGGAGCCAGTAGTAGGACATGCCTCAGGATTATATGATGTTGACGTTTCACAATATGTAATTGGCTGGGTGCTTGGAATCGAATGGTATCCGCATATGGTTGTCGGTACGAACGAGAAACACGCAAATATAGGCCAATACAATGGGACGTATTTTGAAACGAAAAATGCTGCACCATTTGAGCATTGGTTAGCGGAGCAAATGGATCTTATTACTGTTTATGAGAAGGACAAATATAATTGGATCCGACCAATGAGTTTCACAAACTGGGTAACAACCGACTTACTAGAACATCCATCTGAACCTTCTGAGGATGAGGATTTGGTAGGGGTAAATCCTAATGTCATTTATACGAAGGGTGAGATGCAAGCACCAGGTCAATTTGCTTCCTATCATGTTTATCCATATTACCCTGACTTCTTTAACTTCGATCAAAAATATTTAAATTATAAAGATTTCCGGGGCAATAAAAATAGTTATGCAGGCTATTTAAAAGACTTACATGAAGCTCATGATATGCCTGTCCTTATTGCAGAATTTGGAATCCCTGCAGCGCGCGGTATGACACATGAAAATGTTTACGGCTGGAATCAGGGGCATATGTCTGAACAAGCACAGGGTGAAACACTACAACATTTATTTGAAGATATTATGCATGAAGGCTTGCTAGGAGGTCTTGTCTTTACATGGCAAGACGAGTGGTTTAAACGAACATGGAATACGATGGATTATGATGATCCAAATCGTCGACCGTTTTGGTCTAATGCCCAAACGAATGAACAGCAATTTGGCTTACTAAGCTTTGATAGATTTAAAGTAAAAGTAGACGGTAATACAGAGGAGTGGAAAGGTACGCAAATGTATAATACCTCATCTTCTGATCCAACAGATTTTGCTGTCGATTATGATGAGAAATATTTGTATTTCAAATTAAAAAGTGATGTTTTAGAAAAAGCCTCACCTCGCATTTTACTTGATGTAGTTCCAAACCAGGGAAATACTTCTTCAACATCAATAAAAGATATGACATTTTCAAATGGTATAGATTTTGTTGTGGAATTAAATAAAAATGGAGACTCTCGAGTTGTCATTGATGAATACTATGATTTCTATGATTATTTTTACGGTCATAAACTAAACATGATTCCACCTCGTATGGCAGCTGCCACAAAAAATAGTGGTAAGTTTGCACCGATTTACTATGTGTTAAATAAACAGCTATTCTTACCAGAGCAAAACATTACTACCGACTTTAGTTCTTATGAAACAGGGAAGCTGCTGCAAGGAAATGCCAATCCAAAAGCAAAAGATTATAATTCGCTAGTAGACTATACGTGGACAGATGATAATGTTATTGAGCTACGAATTCCTTGGCTACTGATTCAAGCAAAAGATCCAAGTCAGCGTGAGTTTATGGGAGATTTATATAAAGATGGTGTGACTACTTCGACTAAAGTCGATAATATTTATATTGGTGCTGTATTTGTAGATAAAGAGGGCAAGGTTGTAAAATCTTTACCAGAGACAAACAGCCATGTCTTGCCTGCTCTCTCGGCTTATACTTGGGAGAAATGGCAAACTCCAAAGTATGAAGAGCGTCTAAAACAATCGTATTATACTTTACAAAATCTATTTAAAGATTATTAAATGGAAGCTTAGGATAGGTGGATTTTTCCCTATTCTAAGTTTCTTGGTTTTTATTGGCCCATCCCCAAAAGTTATGGATGACATTTGTTAAAACGTTTGCCAGTTATATAAGTTGATTTCCGTTCCGACTGGACGCCTCCAGGAAAGTGTCCAGTCGGAACGAAAATCAACCACATGTTATGGTGACGAGTTTATTTATTAGAAAATAAAAAAGAATTTTTCAATTCCGTCTATATTACAAACTGTATATTCTCGCTACTGTTTATGATAAATTACTAATATTACATTCGAAAAAGACATTTGTTTTTTTAAGGAGGACAATGAAGTGAAGCTTAAATTTGGTCTATTGGCTAAAATTATTGTCGCTATTTTATTAGCGATTATACTCGGAAACTTTATGCCAGAGCCATTTATACGTATATTTGCAACTTTTAATGGTTTATTCGGTAATTTTTTAAATTTTGTTGTACCACTTATTATTATTGCATTTATAGCTCCAGGTATTGCTCAGCTTGGGAAAGGCTCAGGGAAATTATTAGGTTTGGCAACATTCTTTGCCTATTTCTCAACAATAATCGCAGGGATCATCGCCTTTTTCGTAGCGCGAAATGTATTGCCTAATTTTATTTCAAACAGTGCTATGCAAAGCATGGAAAAACCAGATGAATTTTTAGCGCAGGCATTCTTTAATGTTGAAATGCCTCCGTTAATGGGTGTCATGTCTGCATTAATCTTTGCATTTATCGTAGGGATTGGTATGACTGCCATTCAAAGTGATGTTATGAAACGTGGTTTTGAAGAATTTAATGTTATTATCGAAAAATTGATTTCATATATTATTATTCCACTTTTACCATTCCATATTTTCGGTATTTTCTTGAACATGACATTTGGCGGTCAAGTAGCAAAAATCTTATCCGTCTTCGCAATTGTCTTCGTATTAATAATTGCAATGCATTGGGTAATGTTACTAGTGCAATACACAGCTGCAGGTATTTTAAATAAGAAAAATCCACTTATGTTACTTCGAACTATGCTACCTGCGTATTTTACAGCTTTGGGGACACAATCCTCAGCAGCAGCTATTCCAGTTACAATGCGACAATCACAAAAAACAGGAGCTTCAGAAAAAGTAACGAAATTTACAATCCCGCTGTTTGCCACTATTCATTTATCAGGTAGTACGATTACATTAGTAACTTGTTCCTTAGGTGTCATGCTGATGAACGGTATGGATATAGGCTTTGCGCAATATGTAGGCTTTATTTTTATGCTAGGGATTACGATGGTTGCTGCCCCAGGTGTCCCAGGAGGGGGAGTCATGGCGGCAATTGGCTTACTACAAACAATGCTCGGCTTCGATGAAACAATGGTCGCGCTTATGATAGCACTATACTTAGCGCAAGATAGCTTTGGTACAGCTACAAATGTAACTGGAGATGGTGCATTAGCCATGATTGTAGACCGTTTTAGCAAAAAAACTAATTAATACAGGCAGAGTCGTGGATAGAACAGTTAAAGCGACGGATAGAATCGCCAAAGTGACGGATAGGATCGCCAAAGCGACGGATAGAATCACCAAAGCGAAGGATAGAACAGCCAAAGTCGTGGATAGAATCCCAAGCGACGGATAGAATCGCCAAAGTGACGGATAGAACAGTCAAAGTCGTGGATAGAATCCCGAGCGACGGATAGAATCGCCAAAGCGACGGATAGAATCACCAAAGCGAAGGATAGAACAGCCAAAAGTCGTGGATAGAATCCCGAGCGACGGATAGAATCGCCAAAGCGACGGATAGAACAGCCAAAGCGACGGATAGAACAGCCAAAGTCGTGGATAGAATCCCAAGCGACGGATAGAATCGCCAAAGTGACGGATAGGATCGCCAAAGCGACGGATAGAACAGTCAAAGCGACGAAAAGAATCAACTAAGCCAACAAAAAAATCGCCAATTAAGGCGATTTTTTTGTGCTGTCGCAAAGATGTCGGTTGCGAGATGCATCCGATTATCTAAAGAGTAGATGCTGTAATTTTCTTAAAGATTAAAGAGAAACGCTACTTTTCAAGATAAATGGCTTTGCGTATAGATATTAAACGTTTTTTTTTTATATAGTAATTAATCCGAAGTAATTTTTATTTTTGTTAAAAACTTTTACAAAAAATTTCACGACAAATAATTACATTTTTTGTTCATCGAAACTTAATAAAAGTATGTATTTTTGTAGGGAATTATCAGAAAATGTATAGTTCTAAAGAATTGTGTTTTACAATTAGTTAGAAAATAGTGTGATAAGTTAGTTATTTTTTCGTTTATATGGAATTTGTTTAGAAATCGTTTAGTTTTATTTAGTACTATATGTGTATTGTGAAAGCATATATCTCAAAATTTGGGATTGGATGACTAAGAATGTGTGTGGTGATGAGGGAAATTCAGATACGAAAGAATGAATCGTAAAGTTAAGCAATCTCAGTGTAGTCTTAGGTTTTCGCTGTTAAAAATAACTAATTTTTTATAAAGGAGTAACTGTTTATGGGAATAAAGATTGAATCGTCAGTATTGGCTTTATCAAATAAAATCAATACGAAAAGTGCAACAATTGGAGTTGTTGGACTTGGTTATGTAGGGCTCCCACTTGCGTTGGAAATTGTCAATAAAGGTTTTCAAGTAATTGGATTTGATAAAGATTATAAAAAAATTTCCAAATTAAATAATGGTGTTAGCTATATTGCTGATATGTCTAATGCAATCATTGAAAAAGCAGTTAATGAAGAGGACTTTGAGCCAACAAATGATTTTTCTAAACTTGCATATGTAGATGTCATTATTATTTGTGTACCGACACCTACTACTGCAGGTGGAACACCGAATATTTCATATATTGTAGACGCAGCCGATTTAATCGAACAAAACATGTCCTCCGATACTTTAATTATTCTTGAAAGTACGACTTACCCTGGAACAACAGAAGAACTAGTTCAACCAATCCTAGAAAAAGGCGATTTCGTTATTGGACAGGATATATTTTTAGCTTATTCTCCTGAACGTGTGGACCCTGGAAATTTAAATTTTTCAGTTTCGAATACGCCTAAAGTAGTTGGCGGCATAACAGCAGCTTGTTTAGAAGTTTCCAAGCTTTTTTATGAAAAAGTGATCAATACAAATGTATTTGCTGTAACAAGTCCACAAGTTGCTGAAATGGAAAAGTTACTAGAAAATACGTTTCGACAAATTAATATTGCCCTTGTCAATGAATTAAGTCAGATTTGCCATAAGATGGATATTGATGTGTGGGAAGTTATTGAAGCCGCTTCAACAAAGCCTTATGGTTTTATGCCATTTACACCTGGGCCTGGAGTGGGTGGTCATTGTATACCAGTAGATCCTAAATATTTATTATGGGCTGGCCAGCAGCATGGTATTTCTGCAACATTAATTGAGGCGGCAGATAAAATTAATGATTCCATGCCAAGTTTTGTAGTTGAAAGACTAGAAAATTATTTAAATGCGCAGGGAAAAGAGATAAGTGATGCAGAGATTGTAGTTATTGGAGTTACTTATAAGCCTAATATTAATGATTTTCGAGAATCACCAGCACTACATGTTATTGACAAATTAAAGGAAAAGCAATGTGGTCTAAAGATTGTTGATCCATTTATTGAAACATTCCAAGTTGATAACGACATTTTTAACACAGTTTCACTTACAAAAGAATTAATTCGAAAAGCTGATGCTGTAGTAATTTTAACGAATCATGCAACTATTGATTATTCATTAATTGATCAACATGCTGCTTTAATTTTTGACACAAGAAATACCCATTATTTATTCGAAAATGAAAAATATTATAAATTGTAAAGGAGGGTGGAAATGAGACGACTATCATTATGTAGTCTACTATTCATATTATTTTTAGCTGGATGTCAATCGTCTGCTCAAACTAATGAGGTTAAACCAGTTGATTCAACAATTGAGATAAAGGAACATGATGGGACGATGAGTGATATTTTTAGTCACGCAAGCATTCTTAGCCCAAAGGTAGCATTAACCTTTAATGGACTTGCAGACAATGAAACAATGCAAAAGCTATTAAAGGTATTAGATCAATTTAACATGAAGGCAACATTTTTTGTAGAAGGTACGCGATTAGCACAAGATCCTGAGTTAGTGAAGGAGATTTTAGTTAAAGGTCATGAGGTAGAAAATGGGACATTGACGTTTTCCGAAATGACTGATTTAAGTTATGAAGAAACCTATAAAGAAATTTACTTAGCGAATGAAGTTTTTAAAGAGCAATTAGGTTATACACCAAAATACGTTCGCAGTCGTTCGGGTGATTCAACTGATAATATGCGTTTAGCAACTAAAACTCTCAATATGAAGGGAGTCGTAGAATCTTCCATTAATCCGAAAGATCGAAATATGCAAAGCGCTGAAGAAATAATAGATTATATTCATCGCTTTATCAACAGTGGATCTGTTATTCATTTAAACACGTACATTAATCCTGCGATTATTGATGTTATACCACTACTGTCTCAATTAGGGGAAGAAAAAGGATATGTTTTCTCTACATTAACGGACGTATTAGATGAACAATATTTAGCAAAATCTTTAGAGGAAATTGAAGGCTACGATGCTATTAAAATGAATCCAGATTACGAAAATGTAAAACCAAATGTGTACTACCGTAAAAATACTTCCCAAAAAGAAATTACTTTAACTTTTGATGATTGGGCAAGTGAGGGAAGAATTAAAGAAATTTTGGATGTTCTCGATAAGTATAACGTTCAATCAACATTCTTTTTAATTGGCAAAGGTGTGGAAAAGGATCCGCAATTAGCGCGATTAATTGTTGAGAGAGGTCATGAGGTTGCAAGCCATTCCTACAATCACCTTGATGTTACGACAATGACGCCAGAGGAGCTACAAAAGGATGTCGTGATGGCACATAAGGCGTTAACATATGCCTTACAGGAAGAACCTTTGCTGTATTTCAGACCTAATAAAGGTGCTATTAATGAAGAATCAGCGAAAATTATTGCCGCTACGGGTGTCAAATCGATTGCTATGTACGATATAGCATCATTCGATTGGAATTTAGAATATACCGTTCGAGATATTTATAATCGTGTGATGAGTAGAATTGCTCCAGGAAAGGTGATTGTTATGCACATTTTAGACGGTACAAAAACAGTTGAAGCACTTCCATTAATCATTGAAAAGCTACAAAAAGATGGCTATAGCTTTGCAAAAATGTCGACTTGGATTGAAGAAGATTCAAATAAGAAAGTGAATTGATAATCATGAATAAGAAAAAAGAGATTTTAACGATACCACGCTCTGATCGACGAATTTTATCGAATATTCCTGACCCAGAAAATGTACGAAGTCTCATTAATCGTCGAGGTGCTTCGTATCAAAAGGAAGAAATCAATCCTACAGATGTCAATGAAATACATCGTTTACAGCTGTTAAGTTTACGCTATGAAACTAATTTTGAAGTACAAATTAAAAGAACAAAGAAAAAGGTTAGTGACAAACATTATGCGGAGGATATTTCGGTTACAGGTATCCTTGTATTTTCAAATAGTCCAAATAATTTTTTAATAGATGAAATTATTACGATGAAATTCACCATACCTGGTGGTGCGATGCCGGAGGGCTATGAATCTAGGGTAAAGGTAAAAGCGAAAGTTGTTCGTCATTTTACAAAAGAAGTAGATGGTGAAACTAGATGCTATTATGCATGTGAATTTTTACAGCCTTTAAATGACTATATGACTAAAAAACGTTGGGGACTATCAATCTTTGTGGCAAGTCTATTTCTATTGATTGTTTCTCTTATTGTTATGTTAATGAGGGCCGAAAGTGTTATTTATTTTAGATTTAATAAATTTCTATATCTATATAGTATTATTGCTGCAACTTTTCTTTTAAGTAGATATTTATTTGGTATTTTCTATAGGAATGTACCGATAAATTCTAAATTTGAACCGGGCGTTTCTATTATTATTCCAGTGTTTAACGAAGAAGAATGGATTCATAGAACAATTTTAAGCTGTATTAATCAGTATTATCCTGTAGACAAATTAGAGGTTATTGTTGTAGATGATTATTCAACAGATAGTACTGAGGAAAAAGCAAAGGAAATGATTGAACTAATTCATAGTGAGGGTGAGCGATTTAAAACAAAAGATCGCTTAAGCTTCCATAAGCTACCTCAAAATGGAGGGAAACGTGAGGCTCTAGTGGCAGGAGTACATCTTGCCAAACACGATTTAGTCGTTTTCGTAGATTCAGATAGTTTTTTAGAACCTCATGCCATTCGAAATTTAGTGCAGCCTTTCCAAGATCCTAAAATGGGCGGTGTAGCTGGAAGAACAGAGGTTGAAAATAAATTTACAAATGCTCTGACAAAATTGCAAACAGTTCGCTATTATATAGCCTTCCGGATAATGAAAGCTGCTGAGTCTTGGTTTGATACAGTAACTTGTTTATCTGGTCCATTAGCATGTTATCGAAAAGAGCTTATTTTGAAAAACGAGACAGCATGGTTAAACCAAAAATTTCTTGGACAACCCGCAACATTCGGTGATGACCGTAGTATGACAAACTATATTTTAAAAACACATCGAACGGGATATCAGGACAATGCCGTATGTTCTACAATTGTTCCATCAGATACAAAAGTCTTTTTATCTCAACAAATGAGATGGAAACGATCATGGCTACGCGAATCGTTACGAGCATTTTTATTTATGTGGAAAAAGGAACCTTTTATGTTTCTTTTCTTCATCATCGGTTTAATCGTACCAATAGCAGCTCCTATTGTTGTTGTTTACAATTTAATTTATGTGCCAATCATGCATGGCATTTTTCCAACTACGTTTTTAATGGGCTTGCTATTGATGGCAATGCTAATGAGCTTGGCCCATCTCTTCTTTAGAAGAAGTAAGTTATGGACATTTGGCTTTATCTTTGTACTTTTCTATGAATTTATTTTGCTGTGGCAAATGCCTGTTGCATGGGTTACATTTTGGAAATCAACATGGGGTACGAGAGAAACACCTCAAGATGTCATAGCCAAAGAAAAGAAATTAGAAAAACAAAAATTACGAAAATCCCGATTTTCGATTCTAAATAGAAAAATGGGTGAGAAGAAATGAGTGAAAAAAATGTTGTATTAAATCCAGCTAAAAAAAATCGAAGGAAAATAATACGATCCATTGTTCAATCGATTATCGTTGTATTTTTAGCGATTCTTTTAATACGTGTGGTGTTTTTAACAGAAAAAAGGGTAGAGGAAACGGTTCCTTTAGAAAATAAAGATGGTTTCATCGCATTATCGTATTTTGGTGTGAGCAGAGGCGAATCTCCTAAATACGTATCTAAAGAGAATTTAAAAAAACAACTAGCATTACTTGAAAGTCAGGGCTATCAAACAATTACTCAGCAGGATATTTTAGACTTTTATCAGAAAAACAAACCGTTGCCAGAAAAAGCTTTGTATTTATCATTTGAAGATGGGCGGACAGATTCTAGTATATTCGCTCAAAATATCATGGAGGATCTAAATTATAAAGCTACGATGTTTACGTACGCCAATAAAATGGATACACGGGACAACAAATTTTTAAAGCCGAAAGACTTATTACTCATGGAGAAAAGTGGATACTGGGAGTTGGGCTCTAATGGGTACCGTCTGACATATATTAATATTTATAACGATAAAGGACAATCGTTAGGTGTAATAGATGAAA
The DNA here is from genome assembly GCF_001278875.1 of Lysinibacillus sp. FJAT-14222. Taxonomy (NCBI): domain Bacteria; kingdom Bacillati; phylum Bacillota; class Bacilli; order Caryophanales; family Bacillaceae; genus Lysinibacillus; species Lysinibacillus sp. FJAT-14222. The sequence goes on from NZ_LIYL01000010.1 coordinate 156,488, forward strand.
ATAATGTGCCGAATAAAACGACTATCGAATATTATAATCATTATTTAATGGATTTCATTCGTAATCAATATATGATTCCTAGTGAAACGCGACAAGAAATGGAAAAACGTATTCAAAAAGATTACCAGCTAATGCATGATATTTATGAGGAGAAATTAGAAGAAGTTCCTAAGACTTATGCAATCATGCATGCCAACTCACTCTATAATAATATGGATCCATTAGTAGAAAGTGCAAATGATAAGCAAATTAAGGATATATTTAGTATGCATTTCAATTTGGAGCTAGGGGCATATAATGATGCGGATACAGATCTCTACAACCTAAGTAGACTACAAGTATCGCCATATTGGTCGACAAATCATGTGATGATGAAAATTCGTCAAGCTAGTAAGCAAAATGTAGAATTTGAAGTCGGGGATCATCAACAGGCAAAAGAATGGTCTATAATTAATGGTGCAGCAGAATTTGAAAATAATGAGATTACTCTAACATCAGCACCATCTAGTGAAGGCCGGATAATATTAAAGGAAGCACTTCCGAAGCAATATAATATAAACTTCGCCTTTAAAGGGAATGTCGTTGGACAACAGTCTATCTATTTAAACTATGATGAAAAAAATAATAGCTATATTCGAGTAGCGCTAATAGATAATAAGATTGTCGTTTCAGAAAAATTACCAGGCGCAGGGGTCGTTGAGAAGGAGCGTTTCCCGTTAAATGAAATAAAGTGGAATGAAGAAGAGTATGCATTTAATAAGGCTACCGTATACAATTATCAAGATACGCAAAAAGGCTCTAGAATTGATGAGGAAGAGTATCCAAGAAACCTAACAAAAACAAGAGTATTTAACATTGCTGTTAATAAGGATAAAATAAAGATAGATGTAGATAAGGCAGTATCCAAGACAATTCAAGTAAATCCTGACATTCAAGGATCACAAATTGGATTTGGTGCGTTGTTCAGCAAAAAAGAAACTTCGCATGAACAGTATGCAGATGATATTTATGATACATTCATCGAAGATATTTTGATTACAGATGTTAACGATCATACACTTTTTACTAACCAATACACGAATTTCGATAAAGTAAAGCATAAAACGAAGACTATATTCAATAACGTTGTTGACTTCTTTATTGAAACCTTCTAAAGCGGGGGGAACTAGATTCAAGTGAAAAAAATTTTTTTGTTTATCTGTCTAGCACTACTAATTATCACGGCCTGTAGCAATAGTAAAGAAGAACCTGTGAAAGCGAGAGAGCCGTTGAAGAACAAAGAAAAGCTTCAATTATCTATTTGGTTACCTGAATGGCAAATTGAATCTGCCATCGAGGATGTGGAAAATTCAGAACAGGGCTTACAAGACATTCGCGTTTTTGGTGCTTATTTTAATGAGAATGACCAATTATTATTAACTGAAGATGCGATAGAAATGTTGAAACAAACGCAGCAACAATTTAATGAATCACACAATGTGATACTTACGTTAATTAACGATACTGTGACGGATAACGCCCCATCAGTTCAGAAGGATAGTACGTTATTGCATCGATTGTTACAAAATGCGTCATTTAGGCAGCGGCATATTGATAATATTATGCAAGTTGTTGAACGATACAATGTGAAAGGTATCGAAATTGATTATGAAAAAGTTGCTAAAGAGGACCTCCCTGGATATGTCCGTTTCCTAGAGGAGCTTTATAAACAGCTATCAAAAAAGGGTGTTTCATTACATGTCGTACTAGAACCTAGCTTCCCGTTTGACGTTAAATTGCCAAATGGACCTAAATATACAGTGATGGCTTATAATGTGCACGGATATCATAGTGGTCCAGGTGCAAAGGCAACCTTTTCATTTTTAAATGACTTAATAAAAAACATTAAGAAGTCCAATCAAAAACTAGCGATTGCTTTTGCAACTGGCGGATTTGAATGGGTGAATCAAGGCAAAACAGTTGCTTTAACAGAGATAGAGGCAGAGGAATTACTGAACAAAACGAAAGCGGTTAAACAACGCGATAAAGCAAGTGGTGCTGTATATTTCACGTATTTAGATGAACAAAAAGTGAAGCATGAAGTTTGGTATGCCGATCAGGAAACACTTGAAAAATGGACAGCACACGTACGAAAGAAACGCTACAATGAGATTGTCTTATGGCGTGCCGGAGGTCTAGGCTCGAAAACGTTACAATGGATTAACGAACAATCAGAGGAGTGACGGATCGGACTGCTAGAGAGACGGATAGAATCGTCGAAGTCATGGATAGAGAAGCCAAAATCGTGGATAGAATAGCCAAAGCTACGGAAAGAACAGTTAAAGTGGCGGAAAGAATTATCGAAGCGACAGATAGAATCACATTAGCAAAAAAATCGCCAGCTAAGGCGATTTTTTTATTGGAATTGAGAAGTTCATAATGAAGTTTAAAACTATATTTAGATGATAATCTTCAATGCTTATCCCATCGATATAGAGTTAATTAGTATAGATATTTAAGCGTTTAATATGAGTCTACTATTTAAACCGATGCCCCATTTATTTAAGATAAAACGCTTCTAACAAATAGTTACAGTTTATTTGTAGAAAAATTAATAATAGTACGAACTTGTGTTGAGATTTATCAGAAAATTTATAGTTCTAAAGGAATATAAATTGTGTTTATCAAGAAAAATCTTGTACTTTCTTATTTCCGATTGATTATGAGGGAATTTGATCATATAAGATTTATAAGTCATACAAGGTTAATTATTACATCTAGATTGTCAATTGTTACAGCTTACCATTTTTTTTGAATTTAGCATTATTATGAATGTAGTGATAGCAAGCAAAATCTTTTAATTTTAAAGTGAAAAGAATACTGTTGCTATTTAAATTCTGTATGTGATTTTAACGCACCTTATTATGAATAGGGAGAGATAACTATGAAAAATGTTAAAGTTAGCAAAGCGGTAAAGGTTGATGCTACAGCATGGTGGATTATCCTTTAATGATCGCCACAAACCAAAAGCGAGGTTATCTAATAATCTTGCTTTTGGTTTTTATTTAATTAAATCGGGAAATAGTCATGTCTGATGCCGGCAGTTGCGCTTTCATAAAAAAAGTGATGGGCAATTTTTAGTTTCTTCGATTATTGATGACCCGTCCATGGAAATTAGTTCAAAAACTTCAAACAGCCAGAATCCCTTTCTAAGTAAAATTCGCTTAATAGGGTACTTCGTTACGTTCATCTTAGTTTTTCTATGGTTTATTCCTTTTGTGCAAAGTGTAATTAACATAGTGCACTAAATTTTTGAAATAAAGAGGTGAAGAAATGCAAAATGATTTATGCATCCACTCAATTAGTAAAAGCTATCGAAAAGGCAATGTACAAGCAAACGATAACATATCGACTTGTTTTTCTGCGGGTGAAGTTGTAGCTCTAACAGGTCACAATGGTGCTGGTAAAACAACATTCTTAAACCAAATAATTGGTGTAACAAAACCAGATAGTGGTTCTATAACTTATCAGGGACATTCTTTGGTTAAAGAAACTAAAGTTGCCAGAAGCTTAATATCAATGATGCCGCAGTTTCATGCACCGTTAGCTGGTGTGACGTTGAGACAATCTGTTGAGTCAGTTTTAAGAATAAAAGGTGTTAGTGGATATGAAAATAAGCAACTGACTGATGACATAATTCAGGAATTGCAGATTGAGGAATGGGCAAATAAATCCGGAGAAAAATTATCTGGAGGATTGCAAAGACTTACCTCATTTGCTATGGCAGTTGTAGCACCTCCACCTATTATTTTATTAGATGAACCTACAAATGATGTAGACCCTGTGAGAAGAAAAATTATCTGGAGATACTTGAGGAAACTTGCGAAAAATGGACATATTATTGTTGTCGTCACGCACAATTTGTTAGAAGTAGAACAATACACTGACAGATATCTTCTAATGGATCGAGGAAAATTAATTAAGGATTCTCCAATTAGAGAAGTAAATTTAGGGTTATCTGTATCAAACTTACTGACAATAACGGTTAATAATTCTTTGGACTTAAATGATTTTCCAGAAGCACTAGATATGGTTATTAATGATGAAGACATGCAATATGATTTCGAGCTAACACATAAACAAGTTCCAGATGCTTTGAATTGGGTGTTAAGAAAAATCAATGAAAAAGAAGTAGTCAACTATCGGCTTGCACCATCTTCAGTAAATAATCTATACGGAGAGTTAACAAATGAAGAGTAAACTAGAGATATATTCTGAAGCAATGCCAAAAAACGATAGTTTACTACAGTTTTGGGGATTGATGCGTTGGAGTTTGATTAGGCACAAATATTTATTGCCAACGTTTAGTATAGCTCAAGCAGTTTTAGCTCTTGCCATTGTATATGGACTTGCTTTATTGATACCGGAAATAGATGAAGAAACTTCACTTTATCTATCTTCAGGTGCGATTACTTTGGGGATTATTGCTGTTGGTTGTGTTTTAGCAGCTCAAATCGTTAATACTGCAAAACAAGATGGAATTGTGAAATATCAAAAGACTTTACCAGTTAATCGTATGAGTATTCTGTTTGCGGATATTATCATATGGGGTATCGCTTCACTACCAGGAATATTTATGTCATGTTTTGCTGCTATGATTAGATTTAATATATCAATCAACGTATCTCTTACAAGTATTCTTATTATCCTGCTGGCACAAGTTGCAATGATTTCTATTGGCTTTGCGATAGCATATTGGCTTCCATCGAATTTAGTTGCATTGGTGACACAAATTATTATGATAGGAGGCCTACTGTTTTCTCCTATTACTTACCCTGCTGATAGACTTCCAGATTGGATGTCAGTTATATACAATGTACTTCCCTTTGTACCAACGAGTAATCTGATTAGGGCTACACTATTTGGCCTAGGATCAATTTCATTTGTGAATTTATTTGTGGTTATTATATGGGCACTATTTACTTTTGGATTATCATTATTTGCCCTGTCGAGAAAGGAGTAAGTCAATATGAATCAAATCAGGCTAATAAATTTAAAAAAATATATTAAAGATGACTTAGTGATTGATATAGAGTATTTGTGTTTCAAACAAGGAGGAATACATGCTCTAATCGGGCCCAATGGTGCTGGAAAGACTACTTTGTTGAAAAGTATCTGTGGGTTGGTTGTTGTTGATGAGGGAGAAATCTGGTTTGGTGATAATCTTGTTTCACAAATAGATAATTATAAAAACTTACAAAAAATAGGGACGATATTTACTTCTTTAGACAGTATTTCTGAACTTACTATTCATGAGTTATTTGATGAACATTTTCACTATTATGGGTTAAAAAGGCCAAGTTCATGGCGCCCTCTTTTGCAGCAGGTGAAATTGAATGTGTCTCCAGAAGCGGTTATTGGAAAAATGTCTTTAGGAATGAAGCAAAGGCTACAATTGGCAGTAGCTCTGACGCACAATCCAGAAATATTAGTTTTAGATGAACCTTTTAATGGACTAGACCCTGATGGAATCGGAATAGTTAAGAATATTTTGAAATCTTTAGCAAGAGAAAAAATTATTCTTATAACAAGTCATACTTTCGCTGACCTTGAAGATATTTCAACTGATATTGTTTTTATGTCAAATGGTAAAACGAGTGAGATGAGAAAAATTGATGATATCAACCGTATTTATGAAGGTGGAATATTAGACTATTATCACCAATTAACTGTAGAGAAATGAAAGTAAATGGAGGTATTTATTAAATGAATTATTATCACTTTGAGATTTCTAAAATGAAGAGAATTATATTACCAACATTTGCATTAACCTTTCTTTCTCAATTGATTTTTACTTATTTTTTTGTAATCGTAGGAAAACTTGAAGGAAATGATGGAGATGATATTTTAACAAGTTACCCAGCAATAATTAGTTTAGCAAGCACAATAACTATGTGTATTATTTCAGTATATGGAGCTGTAGCAATAAGCCGTTATATTGTTAAAAATTATGTTGGTGATAATAGAAATAGAGTTTTTTTATATCCAATAAAGCGGAGTAGATTGTATTTAATTAAGAACATAGTATTTGGATGTATCTTGGGTTTGTCTCAATTTGTAGCACTTCTATTGGTCAACTCGATTTTTTTTATTGGAGAAACTATTTTTCCAATACTGAATAAACCAATTAAAAGTTATTGGTTAGATTTTATTTTTGTTGCAGTAGTTTGTGTACTATTAACTTTATCAATCGTACTCTTTTCAAGTTTTATCGGTATTTATTTTGCATCAACAATGTATACAGTAATTACTAGCATTATTTCTATTGTAATAATAGCTAACGTTTCTGCTCTGTCGTTGATAAACTATCAATTTGCCGCATCCATAGGAGCTTTATGTGTATTATTGGCAATGATGCCTATAATTCGTTATGTCAGTAAAAGAATAGATAAAAGCGAGACTATATAAACCTTGCTTTTATCGCTATTGGCCTCGTTTGTTGGGAATCAAACGCTTTTCAAAATAAACAAAAATACACTATAAATAGATAATCACTCGGCCTTAAAAATTAGGAACTTGAGTTCAAGTGATTATCTATTAAAAATATTTTGATTAAGTATAGATTGTCATAAATTTGATGAAAATGGTTGATTAGCAAACCGGTTAATAGATATCAAAAAGTACAATACTTACGAAGTACTTCTTGTTTTCAATCCAATGCTTATATAGACCACCATTCTTATTAACTAAAGCATTTATACTTCTAACACCTATTCCTTCATATTGGCGATTTCTTCTGGATTTAGTTTCTAATGGATCGAAAGTATTAGATATATCAATCAAAAGGTTTTTATTGAACTGCTTAATTACTAGTAATATTTCTTTGTCTTCACTTTTTTTTATTCTAAAGCAAGCTTCTAATGCATTGTCGACTAAGTTTCCAATTATTATTGTAAGAATATCGTTATCAATACTAACTTTTTCAGATAGAAAGATTTTAACTTTGAAATCGATTTGTTCCTTTTTGGCAATTGAGATTTTTTCATTCAATAAATAATTTAGTACACTGTCGTTAGTGTAAAAATTTGATTGTTGGTTTAATCCTTCAATGGAAATCATCAAATAATCTTTTGCTTCCTCTGTAGCTTTACGATCAAGCAGACCCAATAAAACAAGATACTGATTCTTTAAATCATGTTTTATGGCTTTGATATTTAGTTGATTTTTTTTAACTTCTTCAATATATTTTATTTCTGATACAAGTGCTTTTTTTTGGATTGAAATATGGTTTATTTTTCTTAAGTGTTTGATTAGACTATTGTACAAATACAAAACAGCTATATTCATACACAGAATACCTGATGCTACCAAAAACTCAATTAGTTGTGAGTTAATGTTGATGTTTATCTCGGATAATAAGAAGCTTAGCAAAACAATTATCGAAATAATAGGGATTGAAATTAGAGCTACTAAAGCAGAAATATTAATGGATTGAAAAAGATTGTCTTTTTTAAGAAATAAGATTTTAATTCCAGAAAAAATTAGTATTCCAATAATCGTAGTAAAACTAGTAGTAATAATAATGAAAATGGTATTAGAATAATGGATAGTTGATGAGAATAAATTTTTGAATAATGTAAGTGACAATGATTCACATATGAAATTAATTGATAAAAGAATGATTGTCCAAAAAATAGTTTCTTTAATTGGAACATCATGTTGCTTAGCAATTATCAATATCAATGAAACTGTTAGCAGGATATTAACGAAGGGCAAAAAAGTTTCATTAATAATGAAGGAACTTCCTACAGTCAGGAAAAGAAGTAGGATAATTAACAAATTTAGTTTTCTAAACAATTTTCGAGACGATGACCAGCTTGAGAAAAAAAAGTTAAGTAAGAAGATATAAGTTACAATGCTTAGTAGTCGGATAAATAGGTTGACTATCATACTATGTCCCTTAATTTCATTAGTATTTTATCTCGAGCGGTTTCTTTATATTTTCTACTAATAGGTACTTCAATAGAGTTATTATTATCTTTTTTTAATATTAGGAAATTGTTCCCTATTTCTTTGATGTATTTTACATTAACTATAAAAGACGTGTGTACTTGAACAAAACAGTCATTAAGTTCAGATAGAATTGTAGTGGTAGACATATTAGAGACATACACTTCATTTAACGTATGAATAATAACTTGGCGACGATTTTTCTCGAAATAAACAAGCTCATTTAATTTGAGGCTATAGGATTTTTTATTATAGGAAAAAATGAATCTTTCTTCTCCTACATCTAGATATCTCAATACTCTATCCAAAACAGGAAAAAAGTTCTCCTTAGTTACAGGTTTGATTATGTAGTCAAAGGTTTGTACCTTAAAGACATCCTCCATATATTCTCTGTAATTAGTTAAAAATATAATAGGAACATTTAAATTGTTTTTGCGAATTACTTCAGCAAGATCAATACCTGTAGTATTAGGAAATTCAATATCTAAAATAAATAAATCAAATTCAGTTTTTTTCATATGTCTGATTAGATTTTGAGGATAATAGAAAACACTGGCCTCAAATAATTTTTGATTGTATTGTATTAACAGTTCTTCTACTGCATCTGCCATTTGGGGTATGTCATCACATATAGCTGTCTTAATCATAAGTATCCCTCCAAGTACCATTATACATTTTTCTGAATTTTTAAACAATGAGAGGCGTGTTGATTAGCGATAATTGTGGCAGAGCAGCACAAAGAAACTAGCGTGTAAAACCTGTAAAAGATAAGGACTTTGGAGTGACGGATAAAACAGAAAGTGGTGGATAGAAAAGCCAAAGTGACGGATAGAACCGCCAAATCGTGGATAGAACCACCAAAATCGTGGATAGAACCGCCAAAATGACGGAAAGAATCATCGAAGCGACGGAAAGAGCCGCCAGAGTGACGGAAAGAATAGTCAAAGCGACGGATAAAATCGTCAGTGACGGAAAGAACCGCCAGAACGACGGAAAGAATTATCGAAGCGACGGAAAGAGCCGCCAGAGTGACGGATAGAAATAGTCAAAGCGACGGATAAAATCGTCAGTGACGGGAAGAACCGCCAGAACGACGGAAAGAATCATCGAAGCGACGGAAAGAGCCGCCAAATCGTGGGAAGAACCGCCAAAATGACGGATAGAATCATCAAAGCGACAGATAGAACCGCCGATCTGAAGGATAGAACCACCTAACGCCAAAAAAATCGCCAGCTACGGCGATTTTTTTTATTGGAATTGAGAAAGACGTGAAAAGAAGTTCATGACGAAGTCTAAAAATATTTTTTCTGATGGTGCAATTTCACGGTTTACAGGTGAAATAATGCCAACTGTTCTTGGAATCGTAGGTGATTCAATCGGCACCTTTACTGTGAAGCGGGCAGCTGAGTCATACAGCGAGCTTTCTGGTAATAAGCTGACCCCAATACCTGCAGCGACAAGACCCTTTAGTGCATCTAAGTCCTCACCCTCAGAGATGACATTTGGCAAGAAGCCGGCAGCTCGACAGGCATCCATAGCTACTTTGTGTAAGATATAGCCATCTGGGAATAACACAAATAAGTCGTTACGTAAATCAGCGAGTTGTATACTTTCTCTTTTGGCTAATGGATGTTTAGCTGGTAGTAATGCGGCGATATTTTCAGTAAATAAAATTGTTGATTGAATCGATTCGTCCTTCGGTGGAAGAGGGCCTAAAAAAGCTAAATTTAATTCGCGATTTTTGACTGCATCAATTAAAAAACGATAGGAGCCTTGACGAAGCTGGAATCGCAAATCTGGATATTCACGCTTAAAGGCTGAGATAACAGTTGGCAATACATAGCTAGCCAAGCTTGTGGGAAAGCCGATTTTTATCGTACCTTTAACTGGATCTAAATATTCTTCAACTTGCTTTGCGGCAAAATCAATGGCTTTTAAAGCGGTAATTGTGTGCTCAAGAAACGTTTTTCCAATCGGTGTCAATTTAACATTTCGTCCTACACGTTCAAAAAGTGGTGTGCCTAATTCATCTTCTAAATTAGCAATTTGTCGGCTTATTGCAGATTGAGCAACGTGAAGATGTTCGGCAGCCTCTGAAATGTGTTCACGCTCAGCAACTTCAACAAAATAACGTAATTGACGTAATTCCACTAGCTATTCACCTCTATTAATCGAAAAATAAGATTGATTTTACTACAATTATATACTATTTAAGATGAAAAATGACCGCAAATAAACAAATGTTAACTGGTAGGATTTAAATAGAGGAGATACCTTAGTAACTTCATTAAAGCTCCAGGAAAATAAAAGAAAGGCTCATCACCATAACGTGTGATTGAATTCCGTTCCGACTGGGCGCTTTGTTGCTGACGCTTCACTTTCGCACAGAGCAAAGCTTCCTAGGGGCGTCAGATGAGCCACTTCGCTACGCTCCAGGGTCTCGGGCCAACACGACGTTGGTCACGAAGGCGTTATCACAGGACGTGATGGTTTTAGCCTTCGTTCCTCTATAGCTGATCCCCAAGGAGTCGCCCAGTCGGAACGAAGATCAACTCATATATGGTCTACGTATTAACAAATATCATCCCTAAATTTTGGTGATTAGCCAAAAAATGAATTACCTACAAATATTAATTTTACTAACTAGTACTCTAGAAATTTCTTTCCTTTATTTGATTCCAATCTAATGAAAAAGGTTATAGTATAGATATTGTTATTTATGCATAACTGTCACAAAACCGCTACAATTAGCGTTTCTTGTGGGGTTTCCACTATGTAGCTAGATGAAATCCGTTCTCAATTAAGTTTAATTCATTGAAAATAGGGAAAGTCGATTCTCATTGTCAATAACGATTGGCAATAATCTGGAAATGCTTGTGAAGTCTTTATTATTAGGGATTGTATCCGAGAAAAGTGAAAGTGGTTGAAATGGTTTGCATAGAGAACGATTTTCAGTTAAGATTAGAATGATGATAATTAAGGAATGGTACACCATTCACTGAACACACTATGGAGGTATTTTCATGTCAACTTTAGTTATTAAAGATCTTCACGTTGAAATCGACGGGAAAGAGATTTTAAAAGGCGTAAACCTTACAATCAATACAAATGAAATTCATGCAATCATGGGGCCAAACGGAACTGGTAAATCAACACTGGCTTCTGCAATCATGGGTCACCCTAAATATGAAGTAACTTCTGGTACAGTTGAACTTGATGGCGAAAATGTACTTGAAATGGAAGTAGACGAGCGTGCTCAGGCAGGCTTATTCCTAGCAATGCAATATCCTTCTGAAATCGCTGGTGTAACAAATGCTGATTTCTTACGCTCTGCTATTAATGCACGACGTGAAGAGGGCGATGAAATTTCTCTAATGAAATTTATCCGTGAATTAGATAAAAACATGGAATTCCTTGAAATGCACGAAGATATGGCACAACGTTATTTAAATGAAGGTTTCTCTGGCGGTGAGAAAAAACGTAACGAAATTCTTCAATTAATGATGATTAAACCAGCTTTCGCCATTTTAGATGAAATTGACTCTGGTCTTGATATTGACGCGCTTAAAGTTGTTTCAAAAGGAATCAATGCAATGCGTGGAGAAGGCTTCGGCTGCTTAATGATCACTCACTACCAACGTTTACTTAACTACATTACTCCAGACCATGTACACGTAATGATGCAAGGTCGTGTTGTTAAATCAGGTGGCAAAGAGTTAGCACAACGTTTAGAAGCGGAAGGCTATGACTGGATTAAAAAAGAATTAGGTATCGAAGAAGAAACTGAAGAACAAGAAGCTTAAGAGGGAGGACGAACTAGCATGACAGTGGAACTTAACTTGCCTGTAACAGTACAGGACGTGCGCTCGTTCTCAGAAGCAAATGGAGAACCGGCTTGGTTTACAGAGCTTCGCGCGGCAGCACTAGACAAAGCAACTGGTTTAGATATGCCAAAACCAGACAGAACAAATATTACAAAATGGGATTTCTTAAATTTCCCAACTCATGCAGTTGACAGTGAAGGATTCGCTTCACTTGATGCATTACCAGAAGAAGCAAAAGGTTTAATTGACCTTGAGGCACAAGAAAACCTTTATGTTCAACGCAATAACACACCAGCTTTCATTAAAACATCACAAGAACTAGCTGATAAAGGTGTTATTTTTACAGATATTTTAACGGCGATTCGTGAACATGGCGACCTTGTTAAAAAGTACTTTATGACAGAAGCTGTAAAAGTTGATGAGCATAAATTAACAGCGCTTCATGCGGCACTTGTTAATGGTGGTGTGTTCGTATACGTACCTAAAAATGTAGTTATTGAACAGCCGCTTCAAGTAGTATTCTTAAACGATAACGCAGAAGCTTCATTATATAACCACGTGTTAGTTGTAGCTGAAGCAAATTCAGCTGTAACATATGTTGAAACATATATTTCAACAGTTGAAGAAGCAAAAGGTCAAGCAAATATTATTGCAGAAGTAGTAGTTCAAGATAATGCACAGGTTACTTACGGTGCGGTTGATGTACTTGCAAAAGGATATACTACTTATGTAAATCGTCGTGCACGACTAGCTCGTGATGCGAAAGTAGATTGGGCTCTTGGCTTAATGAACGACTCAGATACTATTTCTGAAAATATTACACATCTAATCGGTGACGGTTCTCATGCTGATACAAAAACAGTAGTTGTTGGTCGCGGTGAACAAAAACTTAACTTTACTACTGAAGTTCGTCACTGGGGTAAAAACTCAAATGGTCATATCTTAAAGCATGGTGTGATGAAAGATGCAGCACAATCAATCTTTAACGGTATTGGTTACATCGAACACGGTGCGACAAAAGCTGATGCACAACAAGAATCACGTGTATTAATGCTTTCTGAAAAAGCTCGTGGCGATGCAAACCCAATTCTATTAATCGATGAAGACGATGTAACAGCAGGACACGCAGCATCTGTTGGTCGAGTTGATCCACTACAGCTTTATTACTTAATGAGCCGTGGTATCTCGAAAGCAGAAGCAGAGCGCCTTGTTATCCATGGATTCCTTGCGCCAGTTGTTAAGCAATTACCTATTGAAGGCGTTCAAAAGCAACTGACGGAGGTTATTGAAAGGAAAGTTCGCTAATGATGAATAAAGACATTAAAAGCTATTTCCCGATTTTAAATCAGGAAGTAAACGGCCATAAGCTTGTTTACCTTGATAGCGCAGCAACTTCTCAAAAGCCTATTCAAGTGATTGAAGCAATAAAGCAATATTATGAATTCGATAATTCCAATGTTCACCGTGGTGTGCATACATTAGGTAATCGTGCTACTGACAAGTATGAAGGTGCACGTGAAAAGGTTCGTAATTTTATTAATGCTACATCAACACAAGAAATTATTTTTACTCGCGGTACTACAACATCTTTAAATACAGTAGCAGCAAGTTATGGTCGTGCTAATGTATCTGAAGGTGATGAAATTGTCATTACTCATATGGAGCACCACTCTAATATTATTCCTTGGCAACAATTAGCGAAGGAAAAAAATGCAACACTGAAATATATTGAGCTTGAAGCGGATGGCACACTTAACCTAGAAAAGGTTCGTGCGATCATTACACCTAAAACAAAAATTGTGTCGGTGTCGATGGCGTCAAACGTCCTTGGAACGATTAATCCAATTAAAGAAATTGCTCAAATTGCGCATGCTAACGGTGCTGTAATGGTAGCTGATGCGGCACAAGCAGCACCACATATGAAAATCGATGTCCAAGATTTGGATGTAGATTTCTTAGGGTTCTCAGGGCATAAAATGTGCGGACCAACTGGAATAGGTGTACTATATGGTAAAAAGGAACACCTTGAAAAGATGGAGCCAATTGAATTTGGTGGCGAAATGATTGATTTTGTTGGACTTTATGATTCAACGTGGAAAGAATTACCGTGGAAATTTGAAGGTGGAACTCCTATTATTGCAGGTGCAGTAGGTTTAGGAGCCGCAATTGATTTCTTAACTGAAATTGGGCTAGATAATATTGCAGAGCATGAGCATAAGCTTGCTGGCTATGCGATGGATCAGCTTGAAACAATTGACGGACTTAAAATTTTCGGCCCACGTGACCCAATGAAACGTTGTGGCCTTGTAACGTTTAACCTAGACGATGTACATCCACATGATGTGGCAACGGTTCTTGATATGAATGGTATTGCTGTTCGTGCAGGACATCATTGCGCACAGCCACTAATGAAATGTCTTCAACAAGTAGCGACAGCGCGTGCAAGCTTCTATCTGTATAACACAGAGGAAGATATTGACCGCCTAGTTGCAGGGTTACGTTCTGCGAAGGAGTATTTTGGCGATGTCTTTTAATAATTTAGATCAACTATATCGTTCAGTCATTATGGATCATTATAAAAATCCTCGTAATAAAGGATCAATTGAAGAAGATGCTGTAACGATTGATATGAACAATCCAACTTGTGGAGACCGTATTCACTTAACGCTTAAAGTGACTGACGGTATTGTAGAGGATGCGAAGTTTGACGGTGAAGGCTGTTCGATTTCGATGTCTTCTGCATCCATGATGACGCAGCTCATCAAAGGGAAAAAGGTTGAGGAAGCATTAGAGCTTGCTGAAATTTTCTCTAAAATGATGATAGGCGAAGACTATAGCGACAAATATGACCTTGAGGATGTTGAGGCACTACAAGGTGTTTCTCAATTCCCAGCACGTATTAAATGTGCGACATTAGCTTGGAAAGCAATGGAAAAAGGCGTAAAGTAACAAATTTATCCCAATAAACACTTGAATACCAGCATGTTTTCATTCAGGGCGAGGGGTTTCGTTTTAGACTAGACAAATAACAATAATTCATGAACGGAGGAGAAACGATGGCTAAAAAAATGCCTGATATTGGCGATTACAAATACGGATTCCATGACAAGGACGTATCAATTTTCCGTTCAAAACGTGGTTTAACTGAAGAAATCGTCCGTGAAATTTCAAATATGAAACAAGAGCCTGAGTGGATGCTTGAATACCGCTTAAAAGCGCTTGAAACTTTCTATACAAAACCAATGCCACAATGGGGTGGCGACCTAGGTGATTTAGATTTTGATGAAATTACGTACTACGTAAAACCATCAGAAGCTACACAAAAATCATGGGATGAAGTACCTGATGAAATCAAAGCAACTTTCGATAAATTAGGTATTCCAGAAGCAGAACAAAAATATCTTGCGGGTGTATCTGCTCAGTATGAATCTGAGGTTGTTTATCACAATATGAAAAAAGACCTTGAAGACCTTGGTATTGTGTTCAAAGATACTGACTCAGCTTTACGTGAAAACGAAGATATTTTCAAACAATACTGGGGTAAAGTAATTCCTTACACTGACAACAAATTCGCTGCACTAAACTCAGCTGTTTGGTCAGGTGGATCATTTATTTATGTACCACCAGGTGTAAAAGTGGAAACACCATTACAAGCTTACTTCCGTATTAACTCTGAAAACATGGGTCAATTCGAACGTACGCTAATTATTGTTGATGAAGGTGCTCACGTACACTACGTTGAAGGCTGTACAGCTCCTGTTTACACAACAAACTCTTTACACTCAGCAGTAGTAGAAATTGTTGTACGTAAAGATGCATACTGCCGTTATACAACGATTCAAAACTGGGCGAACAACGTTTACAACTTAGTAACAAAGCGTACAGTTGTTGAAGAAAACGGTACGATGGAATGGATCGACGGTAACATCGGTTCTAAATTAACAATGAAATATCCGGCATGTATCCTTAAAGGTGAAGGCGCTCGTGGTATGACATTATCTATCGCATTAGCAGGTAAAGGGCAACACCAACACGCTGGTGCGAAAATGATTCATATGGCACCAAACACATCTTCAACAATCGTTTCTAAATCGATTGCCAAACAAGGTGGTAAAGTAACGTATATGGGTCAAGTTCGTTTCGGCCCTAAAGCAAGTGGTGCACGTGCTAACATTGAATGTGATACGTTAATCATGGATAACCAATCTACTTCAGATACAATCCCATACAACGAAATCTTAAATGATAATGTTTCTTTAGAGCATGAAGCGAAAGTTTCAAAAGTATCAGAGGAACAATTATTCTACTTAATGTCTCGTGGTATTTCTGAAGAAGAAGCGACAGAAATGATTGTAATGGGCTTCATCGAGCCATTCACAAAAGAATTACCAATGGAATACGCAGTAGAAATGAACCGCCTTATCAAATTTGAGATGGAAGGTTCAATCGGATAATACGCCGATAAACGTTGGTAAATAAGGGTTTTGCGCTAAGGCCAAAACCCTTATTGCCCACAAATTCCTTTTATACAAATCGAGTGCATTGCGCTCGATTTTTTTTATGCAGATGTTGTTGTAATAGCTTAAAGATCTATTCTACGAGGAATAAAAAAATATGGAGAAGATCATAAATCGACAATTTTTATTTTGAATATTTTATGAACACTTTAATAAAATCTATAGCTCTTATAAATAAAAAGGTACATAATTATAAAATATTTATTATATTTAACGCTATTAATATACATTTTTCGTAAAAAAACATAACAATATAATGCGACTTTTATCATATTCATACATAGTTTGCTTAATTTTCAATCCATAGCTATCATACCAGTAGAAATACATTTTCAATGTTAAGGAGACTAGTTATATGAACACGAAATTTGCAAAATTAAGTAAGAGTAAAAAGGGAATAACTGCTGCCATGTTAGCAGCTGGAATCATGGGGATTGCAATGGCACCAAATGCATCTGCCCATGGGTTTGTTGAGAAACCGGCTAGCCGCTCAGCTTTATGTAGCCAAAATTATGGTGCACTTAACTTGAGTTGTGGAAGCATTATGTATGAGCCACAAAGTCTAGAGGCACCAAAAGGGTTTCCGCAAGGAGGACCGATTGATGGGAAAATTGCATCTGCAGGAGGTAAGTTTGGTGGCATCCTCGATCAGCAAACGGCAAATCGCTGGTTTAAGAATACGATTACAGGGGGATCAAATACCTTTACGTGGAAGTACACTGCAGCACATTTAACTAGCAAATGGCACTATTATATTACGAAAAAAGGATGGGATCCTAATAAGCCATTAACTCGTGCTGATCTTGAGCCAATTGGAACTGTTGAACATAATGGTTCTGTTGCATCAAATAATCTAACTCATACAATTAACGTACCAACGGATCGTAGTGGCTACCATGTTATTTTAGCTGTTTGGGATGTAGCTGATACTACAAATGCTTTCTATAATGTAATTGATGTTAATTTGGTGAATAATGTGGATATAGATAAGGAAGCTCCATCTCAACCAAATGGATTACATGCAACGAAAGTTACTTCTAACAGTGCTGAGCTAAAATGGAATCCTTCTACAGACAATGTGGGTGTAAAAGAATATCAAGTATTACGTGATGGTAAAGCAATGGGAACGGTACCGGGAACAACATTCACAGATAAAAATTTAAAAGCGAATACAAAGTATACATATACAGTAAAGGCAGTGGATGCTGCTGGAAATATTTCTAAAGAAAGCGAGTCTACAGTTGTAGAGACAATGAATGCAGTTCCGGACACAGAAGCACCAACGCAACCAACTGCATTACACACGATGGGAGTAACATCCTCAAGTGTAGACTTAATGTGGAGTGCATCAGAGGATAATGAAGCAGTTGACCATTATGTTATCTATCGAGGAACACCAGTAGGGCAAATGACTGCAGTTGGAACATCGAAAACTACATCTTTTATGGACATGAATCTACAAGCAAGTACAACATATAAGTATGCAGTCACTGCCGTTGATGCAGCTGGAAATGAATCTATTAAAAGTTCCGTTTTAACTGTGACTACAAAAGAGCAAGGGGCGTCTTATGAGCAATGGAGTCCATATAAGGCTTACACAAAAGGCGATAAAGTAGAACACCAAGGTAAAATATATGAAGCTGTTCAAAGCTATCAAGGATATGGAGATCCAAATTGGATATCCGCATTGTCTTTATGGAAAGAAATTAAATAATCTGCGTAGTCTCCTGTGGAAAAAGCAAGAGCACGAAGCAGTTAGAAAGAAGGAGACGAACTTTTGAAGTTCGTCTCCTTCTTTAAATTTTTAAGGTAAGTACCTAATGTTGTCGTTATAAAGTTGAGAAAAAACGGTTGGAAAATCATCAGTAGGAATATTAAATGCTATAAACGATTCGTACATAGAAATATTGTCTTTTTCCCTATGACTCCTAGCCGCATATGCTATTTTATTGTTTTCTGAGTTTGTTACGAATAACTGCGATTCATTATTAGATAACGGTACCCAATTATGTCCGAAAAATGGTAATAAAGCATTTATATGCCCCATTGTATTATTAATAAAGTTAAAGTTTCCTAGAAAATTATCAAATATTGATTGAGTTAAGTTTTCACCCAACATTTGAGGGACTGTTGATATAGAAGGATGTAATGTATCTTGATGACTGTAATTTTCATTTTCCTTATTTATATGTGTTATATTGGGGCTTTTTGAAAAAAAAACAAAAACCATACAGCGTGATTTTGCTCGTCTGCTGCTGCACGTCGAAATCTTTCTTTAATAATTGGATCATTTGCTTTATCTACTATATCTAAATAAGAATCAACGGCTTCTTGTTCATCTTTAAAAGCAAATTCGATCCCTGCCCTATAGTTATCCGGACAATCCTCAATTATTTGATAAGATGGATTTCTTCCTGTTAAATTTGTATAAATTTTGCTAAATCCCTCGAGATGACGTTTTTCATCCTTTTGTATCTCAAGTATTCTACTCTTTTCATCCTCAGTAGGAGCCATCTTGGCTAACTTCTCATAACAAGCAACAGCACTATACTCAGCGTTAATTGCCTTCTGAATATCATGTACAAGTTGAGCATCGGTTAGCATATGATAATTATCATTATACTGTGGAGCATAATGATAATAATATTGATTTGAATACATGATTGTCCTCCTTCTGTTTAACCATCAACTTATCTTATGCTTTGTGTATAGGTAATTGTGCAAAGTTATTTCTTGTGTTGCCTAGGTTGGGTGTTAATTCAACAAGACATAAGTATCTAAATAAAAAGGAGCATCGTTAACTAGGAGAACAAATAAAACAAATTTCGTTGAAAAATGTATATGACTGGATTTTTTTGAAATCCGTTTGCGACTGTAGAAACAAAAGAGATGGATTTGTAGGTGATTAAGATATGCATAATCGAGGGGGTAGAGGCATCTTCATGATCGACTGTTTGGTGTGAAAAATCACTTTTTGACTGTCCGTTTGTGCCTCCACTCCAATATTTGATGTAGAATCATCTTTTTTCTCTGTTTTTTCGATTAGATAACTATTTGACAAATCATAACCTGCAAATAGAAAAAATCCTTCATTTATGGTACTATATACTAAATATTTTAATGCGAGAAAGAAGTGAGGAATCTGAATTACGGAAAAACGATGCTTGAATTTCATTCTAGCGCGGAAGAACTTAAACAGCTTCACAAAATAATTAGTGATTACAACTTACCTATTAGAAGTGAAGATACTTTTGAAAAACAAGCGGTGGAAGTTAGCGAATATTTAAATGAACCTACTTTTATCGAAGCTCGGAATAAAAAACGATCTTTAAACATTATGTCAGGTGTTATTGCATTACCAATCGTTGTCTTTATTGTTTATATGATATTAGGAAAGTTAAAAATAATAGGTCGCGAGGATATCTTTAAAAATATACTTGATTGGTTTTTAGCGTATCCATGGGCTTTTATTCTGTACGCTTTTATATTTGCTTCTATCGTAATTGGACATAAATTAATAGAAAAGAAAATGTATAATAAAATATATCCTAATTTAAAGTTGAAATTATTAGACCAATTAAATCAAAATATTGAAAAGTAGGTTTAACTGAGTACGGAGTTTCTTTCCGCTCATTTCTCTAACAGCAACTCCTGCCTGAGGAGCAATGAGATAGGCATGTCAAGCGCAGCAACGTACTGACCTAGAAATTCTAAGATAAATAAAAACACCTTTCGTTGGAAAACGGGTATTACACCTTATGAAAACAACGTGAAGGTGTTTTTTCTATGGTGGATTTATTAATCGTTAATTTGACTTGTTTCTCCAAGTATTTGTTGATTCATATTCTTTTTAAAAAAACAAAAGAATCGTAATAAATCCTACAGCCTATTTGTGATGATTCAGGTGGTATTTACTATATTTTTGAGTTAATAATTTGTCCTAGTACTATATAAAAATCTAAAAACCATGGCTGAGAATTGTATAAAAGCTAAATATAGCAGTTTCTCACAGCAATAACGTTTGAATATGAGCAACTTGTTTATTCAGAAGGTGTTAGTGATACTATTTTGTCATAGGAAAGGGGAAATCTCATTTTCTATGCATTATTCAATGTACCTACCTTCTATATTTGATATTTAAGCTTAAACTGTTGAGGCTTCTCTTTATTATAAAGAATCGTCACCCATTGTCCTTCCTCAAAAAAAGAGCGATTTTTCGTATATGTCCACACTTTGTTCGTGACAGTGATTGATTTATTTTGTAATGACGTAAATTGTACTGTCAGCTTCACTCTACGCTTTGATTCTCCTTTTGCATATGTAATCTCATGGCCAACTGTTCGGTGTGAAAAATCACTTTCGATAATCTGTGCGTTCGTTTCAATCCATTCAATTTTTTGATACCTCAGTGGTAATATCCATAGTGCGACAAAAATGATTAGAAAGAAGATAATTACCCCAATAAAAATGTACATTTGCATCCCTACCTTTTTTCTTTTTTAAACAAAAGCCTATAGGTAAACTCGAAATTTTTGAATTTTGTTTTTTTTTGTGAAAGGTTGCCAGAGCCAGCAATGCTTTGGAAACTTTACTTTTATAATACTATACACTCTTTACTTTGTTCACAATTTAAAAGCAATTGAATATAACTTATGGAAATAATACTAGATTTTATTAGCAATAAAGATTAAAATGATAATGATTATCAATATCAATTAAAAGGAGACGATTAATTTCAATAGACAAAGACATTGTTCTTAAGAATAGACATTTTTTTAGGAGTTAAAGGAGGTATAGGTGTGAAAAAGTTGTCGTAATAGATGAAGGCGCTTTACAAGGTGTTTTTTGATACCCACTGGATGTAGTAAGAGGAATTGTAGAGTGGTTTAGGCTGAAGATGATACATTGCTCTTCTAAGTGGGACAATAAATTCCCTTGAACTTTCTCTATGAAAGTTAATGTATTACTGTGTTAGTTATCCGCAAAAAAACTTTGGAAGGAGCATAAGAAAAGTGAAAAAGAAATTTTTATTAGCTAGTTTTATAGCATTATTTATACTTATTTTAGCTGCATGTGGAGGAGAAAAAGAGACAGAACAAAATGTATCCTCTAATAATATTGAAGAAACACCCCAATCTAAAGAGGAAATTACTGATGAAAACGGAACTAGAACAATTGAATATCTTGGGGAAAGCTATACAGTCCCACAAAATGTAGAAAGGATTGTTGTGACTGGTGCAATGGAAGCGATGGAAGATATGGTAGTACTTGATGTTCATCCAGTAGGGGCTATATCTATAGGCGGGAAATTTCCTGAACTTTATGCTTCAGTAATGGATCAAGCAGAATCTATTGGTGAAAAAATAAAGCCGAACTTTGAAAAAATAGTAGAATTGAGCCCAGATGTTATATTAGGTTCAACAAAATTCCCTGAGGAAGTACAAGGTAAATTAGAGAAAATTGCTCCTACTATATTAGTGTCACACATTGCTACTGACTGGGAAGCTAATTTAAATTTATTAGCTGAATTAACTGGAAAGGAAGCAGAGGCAGAAAAGATTTTATCGAAATACAAAGCAGATATTGAAGCTGCAAGATCAACTTTAAATGAAAAACTAAAAGGTCAAAAAGTGGCTGCTATTCGTATTCGAGGAGGGCAACCTTATGTATATCCAAAAGAAGTATTCTTAAATCCTGTATTATATGGAGAGCTTGGTTTAGAGGTTCCTAATGAAGTTAGCAAAGCTAAATCGCAAGAAGCAATTTCTGTAGAGCAATTGGCAGATATGAATCCAGACTATTTATTTATACAATTCTCAGCAGATGAAAACTCAGATTCGCCAAATGCATTAGAAGATTTCAAAAAGAATCCAATTGTTCAAAATATCAATGCCTTTAAAAATAATCAAGTGTTTGTAAACGTGGTAGATCCTCTTATGGAAGGAGGACCGGCATACAGTCGAATTAAGTTTTTAGAAGGTATCCAGCAGCATCTTATAAAATAGCATGTTCAAGTATAGACCCAACAGTTTTGGGTCTATATTTTTTCATGTGTTGTATTTTTTTATAAAACAGTTGACTTATTTTTTTGGTTGTAACTATAATGGTTACAGCTGGAGGTGATGAAGATTAAAATTAGCAGTCGCTTTACAATCGCTGTTCATATTTTATCAATCATCAAACAAAATCCATCGACCATTTGCACATCAGAATTTATGGCGGAAAGCGTAAATACAAATCCAGTAGTGATTAGGAAAATATTGTCCTATCTTAAAAAGGCAGGTATAGTGCAAGTGCGCCGAGGAACAGGTGGAGCTTCTTTAGTAAAAGATTTACATTCTATCACTTTGCTAGAGGTTTTTCGTTCAGTAGAAGTTGTTGAAGAAGATAAGTTATTTCATCTACATGAAAATCCAAATTCTGATTGTCCTATAGGTGCAAATATACAGGCTGTGCTAGAGCTAATTTTAGTTCAAGCACAAGAAGCTATGGAGCAAGTATTAGCCAATATTACTATGGAACAAGTGATTACATCTTTAGTTCATGAAATTCAACAGTCACAATAAATGCATTGAATGCATTATTTATTTGACTTAGTTGTAACTAAGATGGTTACAACAGAAAAGAGAAAGGGAGGTTTTATGGGGTGACTCTTAAAATTAAAGCATATTCGGATTTTATTTGTCCTTTCTGTTTTTTAGGGAAAGGGCCATTAGATGAAATTGCAAAAGAAAAGGATATTGAAATAGAATGGATGCCGTTTGAATTAAGACCTAAACCATATCCTAAAATTGATCCTTGGAAAGAGCCTGCTAAATTAGGATCATGGGATTCCTATATTCTCCCTACAGCGAAAAAGCTAGGGATTGATATGCGATTACCGCGTGTATCTCCACATCCTTATACAAATTTAGCTTTTGAAGGATATCAATTCGCTAAAGTACATGGAAAAGGAAATGAATTTCATCATAGAGTTTTCACAGCATTTTTCCAAGAGGAACAAAATATTGAGGATGTAGAAGTGTTAACTCAATTAGCGAGTGAGGTAGGTTTGCCTAAAGAAGAATTCAAAGAAGCCTTACTTTCAGGTAAATATCATGAAGCACATCGAGAGGCTTTGAAGCATGCTTATGAAGAAGCAAATATTACTGCTGTTCCTACATTAATTATTGGAGATGAAATGATCCAAGGTTTAGCTAGTAAAGAAAGAATAGCGCAAGTGATCGATCAGCAATTGAAAAAATAGATACTGTAAATACTAGATTTAAACAGTAGCGTATAAAATGAAGCTGCATGTAAAAGTCTATGTATATAAATTAATTTAATTGAAATTTGGAGGAAATACAAATGTCAGTAAACACAACTAATGTAAAAGAAGCAATTATTAATCGTCGTTCAATCCGCAAAGTGAAAAAGAACGATGCGATTACACAAGAAAAAATTGAAGAGCTATTAAAAATCAGCTTACATGCACCATCTTCATTTAATATGCAAAGTGGACGTGTAGTAGTTTTAATGGATAATGAACATGAAAAGTTTTGGGATATTGTCAAAGAAACATTACGTGCACGTGTTCCGGCAGAAAATTTTGCTGCGACTGAAGAGCGTTTACAAGGATTTAAAGATGGTGTAGGCACAATCTTATTCTTTGAAAACCAAGCAACAATTAAACAAATGCAAGAAAATGCCCCTTCCTATAAAGAGCAATTCCCATTCTGGTCACACCAAGGAAGTGCAATGCTGCAGTACGCAACATGGATGTCTCTAACTACTGAAGGAATTGGAGCATCTCTTCAGCATTATAATCCAATTATTGACGAGGAAGTTAAAGAAACTTGGAATATTCCTGCAGAATGGAACCTAGTAGCTCAAATGCCATTTGGTGAACCAAATGAACAACCAGGAGAAAAAACTTCTTTACCTTTTGAAGATGTAGTGAAATTTTATTAATTAAATCAATAACTATAAATAAACCCCGTTAAGTGGACGTGATTTGGCTTAGCGGGGTTTTTAACATTTAGTCGAATGAAAAATCGTATCCCACATAGTTAAAAATATTATTAAATCCTATATTTTCTGTTACAGCAATGGAAGGCTTGTTTGATTTCATATATTTGATTATTAAATTGTTCATTTTCTTCATTTCCTATAAAGAAAAATCCATCATTGTTGCCTAATCAAATAAGTGCTGTACGTGATGTGTCGATATTATCCGCAAATATTCGTCCAGGATTCACATCATCCACGACAGCTTGCACTTCTAAGTGACATTTCTCATTTAACAGCTCTTTACACCTGTAAAATTCATTTTGCTATAGTTCAGTAATCATTTACATCACTATCCTTTCGCATTAAATTTGCTATATTTTGACTAAAGTTCGGAATGACATTTATTAAAATGTATATCGTGTGCTTAGGTTTATTTTCGTTCCGACTGGGCGACTCCTTGGGGATCCGTCTGGTGCGAAGCGAAGCGGCTCATCGGACGCCTCCAGGAAGCTCTGCTCTGCGCGTCAGCGGCAATGTTTTATCTGTGCGAAAGCGAAGCGTCAGCAACAAAGCGCCCAGCCGGAATGGAAATCAACCCTACCCCATGATGATGATCCTATATTTTAATCGAATAGTAAAATAATGGTAATTTTCATCATTACTGTCCTTTATGAGTTATGTTTTTTTACGATACGTTCATATTTCGTTAGAAAGTGTATGCTATGATAAATGTACATAGAGGAGGGAGTCACATGATTCGGGTTGGATTAACTGGTTGGGGTGATCATCCTTCGCTTTATAGTGGAGTGACTGCCTCAAAGGATAAATTATTCGATTATACAGGTCATTTTTTAGCGGTAGAAGTAGATACTTCTTTTTATGCAATACCTTCGAAAGAGAATGTTCAAAAATGGTGTGAGGATACGCCAGAAAATTTTCGTTTTGTTGTAAAGGCTTATCAAGGAATGACTGGTCATTTACGTGGCGACATACCGTTTGAATCAAAGAATGACATGTTTAATACCTTTATTGAATGTGCCAATGAGTTTAAAAGTCATGGGAAGCTAGCAATGATACTAGCGCAATTTCCACCATGGTTTGATTGTCAGGCAAAAAATGTACAGTATTTATTGTATATTAGGCAGCAGCTCAAAAGCTTTGATGTAGCTATTGAATTTCGCAATCAGACATGGTATGCGGATAATGTAGTGCAGCAAACAATGGATTTTTTACGAGAGCAACAATTTATTCATACAATTTGTGATGAACCACAGGCTGGCGTAGGCTCTGTACCATTTTATCCTACTGTTACTGCAACTAAGGCACTTGTACGTATTCATGGACGAAACATTCATGGTTGGCGCAATACTGGAAATGCCGAAAACTGGCGGAAGGTTCGCTTTTTATATGATTATAATAGTGAAGAATTGCAGCAGTTTGGACAGCATATGAAACATCTTCAATCAGAAGTACAGGAGCTCTATGTATTATTTAATAATAATTCAGGACATCATGCTGCTAAAAATGCTAAGGAGTTACAAGAAATTTTAGCGATTAGAGATGTTGGGTTAGCGCCTAAACAATTAAACATGTTTGAAGGGGAACTATAATGGAATTTATTCTTTTAGTGATTATTGCATTGTTTTCGGGGTTAATTGGCTCGTTAGTTGGGCTTGGTGGAGGAATTATTTTAGTCCCAGCAACATTATACGTTGGGTTAAATCTTGGGATGATTCCAGATATAACTCCCCAAAAAGTGGTTGGTTTATCTGTGGTCATGATGATTTTTACTGGACTTGCCTCTACGTTAAGCTTTATGAAAACTAAAACAGTGGACTATAAAAGCGGTTTTATATTTTTCATAGGGAGTATTCCTGGAACAATGCTGGGTGCATGGGTAAATAAGGGATTAGATTTATCCTCATTTAATTTATATTTTGGTATTTTACTGATCATTTTAGCTACGATATTACTTGTACGTGATAGATTGAAACCTGTAAAATGGTTTGTAAAAAATGGTATGCAACAAGAATTCACGGATACTGAAGGAAATACCTTTGTATATGGATATCCAATTTGGTTTGCAATTGTCTTAACATTTGGCATTGGCTTTGCCTCTGGATTATTTGGTATCGGTGGAGGCTCGATGATCGTGCCTGCCATGATTATTTTATTTTTATTCCCACCACATGTTGCAGTGGCAACATCGATGTTTATGGTATTTCTATCGTCGCTTGTTAATTCAGCGAGTCATATTTATTTAGGACATGTGCCATGGCTCTATACGATTCCTGTTATTCCAGGAGCTTATATCGGGGCAAAGCTGGGGGCAGCATTAAATAAAAAAATTAAATCAGAAACTCTTGTAGTAGCCCTTCGAATTATTTTATTATTATTAGGAATTCGTTCCATTATCGAAGGCTTATTGTAATATTGATTTGAAGTTTCTGTAAATCAACTTTATACTGGACAAGAAAATCCGAAGAGTAAAGGTTATTTTGATATCAGGACTTATACAGATAAGGAAGCTAATTTAAAGAAGAGGTGGCTTAAATGCTGGAAAAAATTCATATTTTTCACACGAATGATTTGCACAGTCATTTTAAGTATTGGCCACGAATGCAAAGCTATGTGAAAGAGATGCGTACTGAGCTTACAACCCAGGGGGAAACAAGCTATTTATTTGATGTCGGTGATCATTTAGATCGTTCAAATATTTATACAGAAGCAACAGTCGGTAAGGGCAATGTGAAGTTATTGAATGAAGCTGGCTACGACGTAGTGACAATTGGTAATAATGAAGGCATAACATTGTCACATAAGGAGCTATATCATCTATATGATGAAGCGACTTTTGACGTTGTAGTTGCCAATGTGTATGCCTCACAAGGAACGAATCCAGCGTGGATGAAGCCATATGTTGTATTAACTACTGACCATGGCACAAAGCTTGCAGTTATTGCAGCAACTGCTATGTTTGAAATTTATTATAAGGAATTAAACTGGCAGATGGATGATGCACGAAGCACACTCACTCGCTTAGCACTTCAGCTTCGTAAAGAAGTAGATATTATTGTTTGTTTGTCACATTTAGGGATAACAGAGGATGAGCTTTTAGCTGAGGAATGCCCAGAAATAGATGTTATATTCGGCTCACATACACATCATGTTCTCCCAAATGGAAAGCTGATTAATGGCGTTTTATTAACAGGCGGAGGGAAATTTGGACAATATACGGGACATCTTGTGGTAGAATATGATAAAAAATTGAGGAAAATTGTTGAAAAAAAGGATGCATTAATTCATAATAAGGATTTGCCTACTGTTCAATATGAAAAAAATATTGTACAGTCTTTTGAGGAAGAAGGCAGACGATTACTTGATATTCCAGTATTCACTACGAAAAAATCGTACAATAAAGAATGGTTCCATTATTCGCAATTATCGGATTTGTTTGCACGGGCCATTTTAGAGAAAAGTGGAGCAGACTGTGCGTTATTTAATGCGGGTATTTTTTTAGATGGTTTACCTAAGGGAACAGTGACTGCATTAGATTTGCATAGAATTTTCCCACATCCTATAAATTTATGTACGATTGAATTATCTGTTCCTGAAATGAAAGAAATTTTTCAGCAATCTAAAAATGAAGAGTGGCCCTATATTGAACTGAAAGGTTTAGGGTTTAGAGGCGTTATCTTTGGGAAGATGCTGACTTATGGCTTTTCCATGAATGAAGATCGTCAATTACTTATCAATGGAAAACTTGCAGAGAACGATCGAATTTATAAATTAGTAACTCTTGATTTGTTTACATTCGGTTATTTTTACCCAAGCTTTAAATATGCGAAGAAAAAATATATTCTACCAGAATTTTTACGAAACATTATGATAGATTATGGGCAAAGATTTTTTAAGCAATAGTTAAAATGCTTTAAGAATGGATTGGGGAAGAAGTCATGCGATTAATTTCAATCGATGTATTAAAAGAAGGAATGGTGTTAGGAAGAACCATTTGGAATGAGGCAGGACACCCTCTTTTAAAGAAAGACGTTGTCATTAATGAACGTATTATACAAAGACTTCAACAATTAAATACGCATTATGTATATATAAACGATAAAATTTCTGAGGGTATTGAGGTAAATGAAACAGTTTCAACTGTTACTCGAAATAAAGCAATTTCAACCATTAAAGATTCTTTCCAGTCAATCGATGGTTTAAATCCAGTAAATGCCTCTTATGTGCTTGACCAGCAATCAAAAGCGATTATCTCAATTGTAGATGAGTTATTGTCGGCAGTTAGTGGTAATGAAGAAATTCTAACAATACTGACAGATGCGTATTTATTTGATGAATATTTATATCAACACTCCTTTCAAGTTACCCTTTATTCGATAGCAATTGCTAAAGAGCTTGGATACTCATATGAAGATTTACGCTTAATAGGGATTGGCGCTTTGTTACATGATATAGGGAAACTGATGGTACCAAAAGAAATCCTGACAAAACCTGGGCGTCTAACGCATGAGGAATATGAAGCAATGAAGCAGCATACTCGATATGGCTTTGATTTGTTACGTAATTTACATTCCATATCATTGCTTGTTGCACATTGTGCCTTCCAGCATCATGAACGAATTGATGGGAGTGGCTATCCACGGGGATTAGTTGATTTTGAAATCCATCCGTTTGCAAAAATTATTGGTGTAGCAGACGTCTTTGATGCGGTGACTACGAGTCGTGTATATCGTGAAAAAATGCTACCATCTCAGGGTCTAGCAATTTTAGAAGCAGGCTCTGGAACTATATATGATGCACGTATTGTGAAAGCACTGACAAAGTCTGTTGTACATTATCCTAACGGTGTTATTCTAAAATTATCGGATGGACGTCGAGGTATTGTATCAAGACAAAATACATTGAATGCAGCATTACCGTGGATTCGTATTTTTGAGGAGCAAAACCAATTATTAGCAGCTACATATGAAATTAATTTAATGGACTACCCAACCGCAACAATTGAAAGTGTTGAAGCGGATTATATTGCGAGAATCGAATAAAAATCTCCTCCTGTTCATATTTTATGGAACAGGAGGAGATTTTTTTGTTTTTCCCTCGAAAAAGAATGAAATTACGATCATATAGTAATTCTGGTAACTATCGGAAAAAAGGAAACAAGTTGAATCGTTTAACCCTATTAATTGTAAGCATTGTTGTTGGTGTTATTTTATTTATTTATTTTTTAAATGAGCGGCTTATGCCCACCTACTTACAATATGCTGAAGTACAAACGACTAAGATTGCATCCTATGTTGTGAGTAAAGCCACAGCAAATAATTTAGATATTAATGATGTTCTTGTAGAAGTATCCCCTGGCAGCAACTCTGATTTGACAATTAATACAGAAATAATTAATCGAGTTCGAGCAGAAACGGTAAAGCAAGTAAAATTGAATTTAGAGCAGGCAGAGCAAGGAGAGTTGTCGCATTTGCCAAATCTTGATAATGTTGAATATGATTATAATAAGATAAAAGAAGGTAATGGGGTAGTTTTTTATATACCTATTAGCCAAGCGGCCAATATCCCTTTACTCGGGAATTTAGGACCTAAAATTCCAGTACGTTTTCATGTCATTGGCAATGTGCATAGTGAGGTTACTTCTTCAATAACGGAATATGGTATTAATAGTGCATTGGTGGAGGTAGGAATTCATTTAGAGGTAAATGTACAAATTATTGTCCCTTTTGCTAGTAAAACCTCTACCATTTCTCAGGATATTCCGGTGGCAATCGGCATAGCCAGGGGGCAAGTGCCCAATGTTTATTCAAATGGTGATCAAGCAACACATCCCTCAATTGAAATACCTATCCCTAATAAATAGAAATGTTTACCTCCGGAGGATGTCACGGAATCGGAAAGGAGTTTTGTGCAAGCACAAAGCCGATTCCGAACGCAATTTTGTCGAGGCAAAATTGATTATGATAGTTGTTGGAGTCCATTTATTATGTTACATTGACAACAGTAAAGATAGTTAATAGAAAAAATGCACAATTTTGATAGGGGCGATATTCGTATGACATCTTGTAAACCTACAAGCAAAGAAAAAGAAGAACATTTAAGAAAACCAGATTGGTTAAAAATAAAACTAAACACAAATGATGAATATAAAGGGCTAAAGAAGCTCATGCGTGAAAAAAATCTGCATACAGTATGTGAGGAAGCACGCTGTCCGAACATTCATGAATGCTGGGGTGAACGACGTACAGCGACAATGATGATTCTTGGATCAGTTTGTACGCGTGCTTGTCGTTTCTGTGCTGTTAAAACAGGCCTACCAAATGAGTTAGACTTAGCAGAGCCAGAACGCGTAGCAGATTCAGTAGCTATTATGAACTTGAAGCACGTTGTTATTACAATGGTAGCGCGTGATGACTTAAAGGATGGCGGTGCACAAGTATTAGCTGAAACAGTGCGTGCGATTCGTCGTAAAAGTCCACTTACATCCGTTGAAGTTTTACCATCCGATTTAGGTGGTCTGAAAGAGAATCTTCAAATTTTAATGGATGCGAAGCCAGATATTTTAAATCATAATATTGAAACAGTGCGTCGTTTAACGCCAAGAGTACGTGCACGCGCAAAATATGAGCGTTCATTAGAGTTTCTTCGTTTGGCAAAAGAAATGCAGCCAGATATCCCTACAAAGTCATCTTTAATGATAGGCTTAGGTGAAACAGATGAAGAAATTTTAGAAGTTATGGATGATTTACGAGCGAATAACGTTGATATTATGACAATTGGTCAATACTTACAGCCAACGAAAAAACATTTACCTGTCAAAAAGTATTATTCTCCAATAGAGTTTGGTAAACTGCGTAAAATCGCAATGGAAAAAGGTTTCAAGCATTGTGAAGCAGGCCCACTTGTACGTAGTAGTTATCATGCTGATGAACAAGTTAACGCAGCAACAAAAGAACGTCAGTTACAAGCAGAATCGTAAAAACAAATGTTGAAATGGAAGGTGGTGTCACTTTGATCAATATTGAAGGATATGAGTACGAGCTTATTCAAGATTACCGAGAAGCTTTTGAAGAGGAAGTGTTCAAGGAGCGATACTCAGATATATTAGCCAGATATGATTATATTGTAGGCGACTGGGGCTATAATCAATTACGCTTAAAAGGCTTTTTTGATGATAAAAATCAGAAAGCAACTTTCGATACGAAAATTAGTACACTGCAAGATTACTTATATGAGTATTGTAATTTTGGCTGTGCATATTTCGTATTGCGCAAATCCGGAAAATCTATTAAACAGCCAGAAGTTGTAATAAATGAAGATAGCGAAGTGACAAAGCCTGTTGAGAATGAACAACTAGCAGAATAAGCTTTTAAAACCTGATGTGATTTGCATCAGGTTTTTACTTTGTAGTGATAGGTTTTTTAAAATTGGGAATAATAAAAAATGATTACAAATAAATGCTTTATTTTGACTCATCACCAACAGTGAGAGATGACATTTGTTAAAATGCATGCCATTTATATAAGTCGGAACGGAAATCAACCCCACGTTATGGTGATGAGCTTATATTTTAGTATTGATTTTTATTTTATATTTAAAGGTGTGTTGTTAAGATGGAAAAAGCTGTATTTTTGGACCGTGATGGGGTCATCAATGAAGTGTTAACGAATCGAGTTAAATTTGTCAATAAGCCTAAGGATCTCTATTTCCTGCCACATGTCCCTGAAGCTATAAAAAAATTGAATAAGTACTTTGATTATATATTTGTGGTAACCAATCAAGGTGGCGTTGGATTAGGGTATATGAAAGAAACGAAGCTTCAACAAATACATGAGCATATGATAAAGGAGCTAAAGAAGGAAGGGGCCACTATCCATGAGGTCGTATATTGTCCCCATAAACCAAAGTCGGGCTGTGCATGCCGTAAGCCCAATAGTAAATTAATCGTTGATCTTGGTGAAAAGTATAATATTGATTTGGCAAAATCCTATATGGTAGGAGATACGGATACAGATATTATCGCAGGCAAACGAGCAGGGACTAAGGGAGTATTCTTAGGTGAAAAAGATCCGCTGGCAGATGCGGTTTTTCCAGATTTAATTAGTGCTGCTGATTGGATTATTAAGGATGCAATAGCATAACTCGCTAGCATTGTTGATGTAGCAAAGCGATACGTATAAATTCCTTAAAAAAGGATAATTTATTTACTGGAGGTGATTAATTTGACGAATGAAAAACGCAATAAAAAACCGTTAGACCGAGAAGAATACGGATTTGGCTTTGATATTAGTGTTGATGACTTAGCAGTAATCGGACAAAATCAACAAGCCAAAAAGCAAAACGACAATGAAAACAAAGACAAGCCTCACAATAAGGATAATCCTGCTATTTTAAATGATGAAAAGTAGGGGCATGATCCGCCGAGACATAATTGATATTTAAGATACTTACAAAAAAATTCCGCCATCCTTCTGTTGAACAGTGCGCAAAGTATATCCCTATGTCCGCAGAAAAGCGGAATTTTTTTGTATTAATTCTTAATTGCTACTATTGTAGGTATAAAAAAACACCCACTGAAGGGTGTTAATTTAATAATTCACGTAAATATTCTCGTAGCTCGACTGTCTCTTCCTCTGTGCGATTGTATACATGTTCAAGATAGCCAGGCTCTTCTACATCATCTGGACCAATTATAGCAAAGCGTCCAAATTGGATATCCATAACAAGTACTTTTCCAAAGAAGCGGCCTGATTGTAAAATGGCTAAATCATATCGTAATTTATTTCCAGCAAAACTAACAAAGCGTGTTTTCGTATCTTCTACATCATCATATAAAAAAAAACGTTCCATCTTTTATTCTCCTTCCAGTCCTATAGATATGGTACTATAGAAGAGAAATGACTATCAACTTTTAAAGATTTGAATGGGGGCTTTCCTTGTGTATTTTGTAGATCGTAATAAAATCACAAAAAATTTACAGTACTTAGATGGACTATTAGCTATCTTAGAGACAGAAGATAACTGGGTAGAAAATGATATTAAGAAATTAGCAATCGAGCGAATTGGTCACAATATTATGGAGTCAATGATGGATGTAGGAAATTTAATGATTGACGGCTTCATTATGCGTGATCCAGGAAGCTATGAAGATATTATTGATATATTACTCGATGAAAAAGTCGTATCGACTGAAATGGAAGCACCTTTAAAAGCAGTAGTTGGCTTACGTAAAATGCTTGTTCGTGAATTTACAGATGTAGATATTCAGGAAGTTGTAAATGTGTTAACAGCGAATCTACCAACGTTAAAGCAATTCACACCAGCTGTGAACAATTATTTAACAAATGAACTCGGCCCTGTTTCAGCATTTTTGCCAGAGGATCATCAATGAAAACCTACAAGGCGTATTGCTTTGATTTAGATGGTACAGTATATCGTGGAAAAGAAGGTATTCCTTCTGCGGTTACTTTTATTAATCGTTTACAACAAGCAGGAAACGAGCCATTTTACGTAACAAACAATTCTTCTAAGACAAGAGAGCAGCTGCAGGAAGCTTTAAGCGCTATTGGTGTGAATGCACCGTTAGAGCATATTTACTCTAGTGCATTAGTCACAGCGAAATATGTAGCCTTGAATTTCCCTGGTAAAAAAGTAGCTATGTTGGGTTCTGACGGTATTCGTAAAGCGTTATTTAATGAAGGTATTGAACCTACTGAGGATGAACCAGAGGTATTTGTTATGGGGATTGACCGAAATCTAGATTATATGGCACTTGCAAAGGCGACGATTGCTGTGCAAAATGGTGCGACGTTTATAGCAACGAATCAGGATATTAAATTTCCGACAGAATATGGATTTCTGCCGGGGAATGGGTCGTTTGCCCGATTAGTAGGAGAGGTTGCAGACGTTGAGCCAATCTATATCGGTAAGCCATCACCTGCAATGCTTGAAGTCATTGCGACAGAGCATCGCTTTACAAAAGATGAAATGGTGATGATTGGCGATAATTACGACACAGATATTATGTGTGGCATTCGTTTTGGTTGTGACACAATCCATGTTAATACAGGTGTTACACCAACAAAGGTTGTCCTTGAGAAGGAGCAGCAACCAACCTATGTGGTAGAAGCTCTATAAACATAAAAAAAGGATGCTTATGTCGATTTTTTTGGCATAACATCCTTTTTATATGTTCAAATTTAGTATTAGTAGCGTTTTATCATTATATGAATGAGGTATTACGCCTTCATTACCATAACGGATTTTCCTCGATAAATTGATAAATGGCTTTCGTCAACTCTTCAGGAGATTCAGCCTCAACTAATTCACCATTGACGATTGCATAAAAGGATTCTGAACACTTTGTACAGTAGCTGAGGCAGCCATATTCCAAAACGTCGATGTTAGGATCGCGCTCTAGTGTTTCATAAGTTTTTTGAGAGCCATTTGCCAAATTACTTATACAAAATTCAACCATTGGATTCATACATGTTCACCTCACCAAAGTAATGCTACTCGCTTTTAAAACATTCGTCAATGATTTAAGTTTTGCTTTGAGGTGAAGATAAGGCTGGTGCATGCAAAATGAAAAGGCAAGCTACAGTGTTAAACAAACTTTGCAAAAGTGAAGAAAAGGGCACAATATTTAAGGGAAATTTGGGCTGTAACGACAATTTGTTGAAGTGTAAATGATTCAAAAATCGTTCGAAAAGAGCAAGTTATCATTTGTTTTGTGAAATCTTTCACAAAATTGCATTCTGATATTGTGAAACATCTCACAATCGGTTATACTCATTTGTGGATACTTTGTGAACAATTATAATAAGAGTTATAAAAGGAGACTATTATGGGAAAATTAGTACTTTTAGGTGGCGGCTACGGCAATATGCGTGTCATGCTTCGATTATTACCAAACCTTCCATTAGACACAGAAATTGTGCTAGTAGACAGAGCGCCTTTCCATAGTTTAAAAACAGAATTTTACGCATTAGCAGCAGGGACTTCAACAGACAAAGAAATTCGTGTAAGCTTCCCAGAGCATGAACGTTTATCGGCTGTATATGGAGAGGTCGTTGAAATTAATCGTGCGGAAAAAGTAGTCATTCTAGAAGATGGACAACGTATTGAATATGATGATTTAGTAATTGGTCTTGGCTGTGAGGATAAATATCATGGTGTACCAGGTGCAGAGGAGTACACATATAGCATTCAGACAATGGCGAAATCTCGTTCAACATTCCAAGCACTTTGTGGTTTACCAGCAGGCTCTACAGTCGGAATTGTAGGAGCTGGCTTAAGTGGTATTGAACTAGCGAGTGAGCTACGTGAAAGCCGATCAGATTTAAAAATAAAACTATTCGACCGTGGTCCACGTATTCTGAAGGACTTCCCAGAAAAGCTGAGTAAATATGTGAAAGCTTGGTTTGTCAAACATAATGTTGATGTCATTGCCAATTCAAATATTACAAAAGTTGAACCAGGTAAAATTTATAATCATGAAGAAGAAATTTTACTTGATACGGTCGTATGGACTGCTGGGGTACAACCAGTCAAAATTGTCCGTGACATGGAGCTTGAGAAAGACAAACAAGGTCGCCCAATTGTGACACAATACTTTAATGTTCTTGAAGATGAGCATGTATATGTAGTAGGTGACAGTGCTTCTTCAGAATTCCCTCCAAGTGCACAGTTGGCAGAGGAACAAGCAGAGCTTATCGTAAAAGTTCTTCGCATGCGTTGGAAAGGCGAACATTTACCTGAGAAAATGCCAGATATTAAATTAAAAGGTTTCATGGGAGCTCTCGGTAAAAAACAAGGCTTTGTTTATTTAGCAGATACAACAGTAACAGGACGCATTGCTCGCCTGATGAAATCAGGATTATTATGGTATTACAAACGTCAAAATGATTAATTAGCTAGTTGATTTTTTATAAAAAGGAATTGTTTCAAAATTTATTTTTGAAACAATTCCTTTTATTTCTTTTAAACAGTTTCGTCAGGTACGAAGCCTAGATTTTCAAGTGCAGTAAATACAGGCTTTAATTGCACATAGCCTTCTCCCACTACTTCATCATTTATGAGAACAAGTGGATAGAAAAATTCATCTTCTTGAATGCGTGTAGCATAATCTTGATCGCGCTCATTCTCAATTGATCCCTCAATATCGACATAGCGAATATCATATCCTTGGTTTGGATATTTTCGATCTATGGCTGCTTGTAGCCACTCATATGTATCCTTTGAAGATGGCGCGTTGACACAGCTCGCGCAAATTACCGCTGTTCCGTAAATTTCAATCATTGGTTTCGTTTGTCCCATAGCATTTCCACTCCTCGTGATTCTATATTGGATTTTTTCTGTTGCTAACATTATAATCATTATAAGGAAAGGAGTCGAGACAAATGGCAGAAGCAACAATTAACGACCAAGTTCAAGAGGTATTAGATAAATTACGCCCATTCTTACTACGTGACGGTGGAGACTGTGAATTAGTAGATGTAGAAGACGGTGTTGTAAAATTACGTTTATTAGGTGCATGTGGTAGTTGCCCAAGTTCTACAATTACACTTAAAGCTGGTATCGAACGCGCATTATTAGAAGAAGTACCAGGTATTGTTGAAGTAGAGCAAGTATTCTAAAATGACTATAGAAAAGTTCTAGCTGATTATTCAAGCTAGAACTTTTTTGTTCCTAAACTTGACGAGCATGCTCTTTTTCTTCTCGAATAATGGCCCACTGTTCTTTAGCCATATCAATGATCTTTGCTTCTCCTCCAATACTTTGCTTTTCAATGACCTTTGAAAAGAACCGAGTAGCATTTTCTAAATCACCGATACGACGTGATAATTCGGCAATCATATACATAATTCGTACATCTGACATTTGAGTTGAACTATAATCCTCAGTCGAATAAGAATCCATATAGTAATCTCGGGCCATTTTCATAAAACGTTGCTCTTGGCCTTCATTTTTCAGTGAACGATACAGCCAAGCAAGACGTAACGTAAGTCCAGCTATTGCAACAAATTTTTCTTTTTTAATCGTACCACAAAGAAACGCCAATTTATAAGCTTGTATCGCTTGGAATACAGTACGTTCCCCTTTAAAATCATGATGTACCCATTTTTCTGTAATTTGCGTGCGAATTTCATCTTGCGTGCCAGGTGCAAAATATTTAGAAAAGTCTTCTGTAAATGAAAAGCCGCAATGCTCACAAACGAATACATTATAATAAAGAGCATTTACACCGTCTGCATAGATAGGTTGAAAATCTGTTTCTGTATGATCTACTTTAATGAATTTAGAGCGTACTTTTAATGTTGGAAATTCTTTTTTGCAATTATGACATTGAATTTTTTTTTCGTAATAAGGTGAAATCTCCATATTTTATACCTCTTTCATCGACTTGTTATAACTATTATACCAATGCAATTTTTATAAACATGAATAAAAACTACTATAAATGTGAAAAAAATTAGAATTTTTACTAAAAATCCTCTTGAAGCTGAATGTTTGTCATACAATGGTCAAAATTGATATGATAATAAATAAGAAGGAAGGTGATTGGGATGACAAGTAAGCAAGTAATTGAAATTACTGAAGCGGCAGTCTTTCATATTAATGAAATGATGGAGCATAATGAAGAGCAAGGTGCATTTTTACGCGTAGTTGTTAATGGCGGTGGATGCAGTGGCTTATCATATGGTATGCATTTTGATAAAGAGAAAAAAGAAGATGATTTTGAAGATGTCCAACATGGTTTAACAATTCTTGTTTCCCGTGAAGATGCGCCTATAATAATGGGAACGAAAATTGACTATAAACAGTCACTAATGGGCGGTGGCTTCACCATCGATAATCCAAATGCCATCGCATCATGTGGCTGTGGCACGTCTTTCAAAACAGCAAAACGTGAAGGTACGCCTGAGATTTGTGATTGATTAATAATTGTCTACATGTTGAAGTAGGGTTGTAAATAACAGAAGAAATTGATGTTTTACACAACCCTAGAATGATGCATTTAGGATTGTAGATACCAAGCCTTTTTGATTTGTATGTTGCAACAACATAACAAATCAAAAAGGCTTTTTACTATGGTCTTAACAAAGAAGAAACGAACAGCTATAGGTAAAATGGCAATGGAGAAGGAAATATCCAAAGATTACTTTTGAGCAAGCAATTGACCTTGTAGCATCTGCTAAAAGTACGGAGGGAGTTCGACCACGAACGTTAAAGGATTATCACAAGGATTGGGGGGGCTATTTTGTAAAGTGGCTAGAGCAAAACTATGAGGGGGCATATATGCATCAAAAAATAGGCGGTGTGGTATAAACTGAAACAACAATTAATATTCGTCTACGAGTTTACAAAGCAATGTTCAACCATTTAGAGCGTGAGGGTTGATAGCGTTTATATTTATTCCCTCTTTAATTTTTCCCCATTACTTGAATAGGTATTAAAAGCATTTCGGTGTCATTCAAAAATATCTATCTTCGGTTTCTATCCTGCTTCGTAAGTTGAGAAACTAAATTAATCAGTTGTTTGGCATAATGTAACACATTTGAAAATATTGGTATTGAAAGGTGTGTAAGTGTAGCAAATGGCTAAAGAAATTGGGAAGGAAAACTATATAAAAATTATGCTATGTACAACTAAATCTTTATTTTTTCCATTTATATGGAACCTTTGCCCAATCATAGAACATTGCGAACAGGAATGTTAAAATTGAGATTGCTGCAGCTTCTCCCCATCTAACAGCATCTAGAAAAAACCATTGCCATACAATCGTTACCATGAAAAAAACCAATGGAAATAGAATGTTTCTCTTTATCATTTTTAAACCTCTTCTCGTTTTTTTACCTGTCCTTTTCATAAAGAATCATATCACAGTAGAGTAATGTTTGGTGGGAAAATGGAAAAATGCGTAAAGAGTGAGACTGGCTGTTACAAGCAATGAGTAGCTGGTTTATAGAAGCGTGTTGCTAACCTGTGAGCGTTGATAATTGACTGGAGGAATCATTTTACATCAAGAATATTATTATTGACTCTTCTAATTGAATCATAGATCGCAAAAATACTAGCAAATATTAAAATTGCAAATAGTAAGACCATTATTTACCTTCTTTCTACTTAGATACTTTCTTATATTCTGTGCCTTTCTGAAAATTCCATTTATGGAGAAATTGTAACATAGTAAAGTATATAATTGGTAAAATGTGCTGGGGTTGAAATTGACTGTTTAACGAGCCTGTGAGCGTTGAAGGTGGAGCTGAGGAACATTTACATTGGTTTTCTGATTGTAGCCCATAGCAGAAATCAGCGTAGTCTAATTAATTGGAATGGATAAAAGTGGCTAATTAACACACCTGATAAAATTCAATAACCTTGAAATAAAAACTGTAAAACGCTTGTGACTTTGTGCTTTTAAAATATGAAAGAAGCCGCGATCATTTCTTCTGGTCGTGGCTTCTTTATGTACCGACAATTCACAATTAGTGAAGTTGTGTTAATACATATTCATAAATTTCATCGGATGATTTATTAAGAGCTATGGAAAACTCTGAAAAGATAGTATCTTGTAAAGATTGCAATAATTTTTCTTCTTGGTTAGGGAATTTTTTTTCATTGGACCTATATTCGAGCTTTTTTCGTAACAATGTGTTTAAAAGATTTGCTTGTTTTTGGCGATTGCCGGATTTAATGATTTCTAAATGAAATCTCATTCGATGTGTATTTTGTTCAATCCATTCCACACCAGGTGATGTGAATGAATGTAAAATACTGAGGGCTTCTTCTTTTTTGATAATATCTCTAAGCTGTTTTTTTGAATTGTCAATAGGGGTACGAATGATTAATTGTGGTTCATTTAGCGGTTGTAAAACGTAATAAGATTTAGTAATGTCGTTAAAGGTTTGTTCACAAATATCTTCAATAGAACAAAGTCCATGTGATGAATAAATGACTACATCGCCAACATTGTACATGTATATCCCCTCCAACAAACTATTATATTGTCAACTAAGTTGACTAAATTAATTGTAAGCAATTAAAAGGTTTTTGTCAACTTAGTTGACGATTGCTGCTGGTTTTTGTATATTAATAACGAAAAATATGAAATGAAGGTGAACTAGTTGAAGGACGAATTGCAGAATCGAGATGTCATTGATTTGTTGAGCGAACGTCACGAACTACTTCGTAGACTTGCAGAAGAGAAGTGGAATAAGCATAACGATATTTATATTTCGAATTCAGAATGGTATATTTTAGGTAGAGTTTATAAAAAACAACTTACGATTTCAGATGTAGCTAAGAATGTTAACTTTTCAAGACAAGCAACCCATAAAATTATAAAGAGTTTGGAAGTTAAAGGGTTGGTGAAAGTTACTAGTGTCGAACATAGTAAAAAACATAAAGCTATTCGTATGACTGAATTTGGTGAAGATTGCTTTGAAAAAAATCAATCTTGTAAAGCAGAAATAGAAAAACAACTGGTCAATACAATTGGAGAAGATCAGGTCATCAAATTAAAAAATATATTAAAACTTAATTGGGATATGGAGCAGTTGAAAGCGTAAGTATCGTTGCTTAGAGTTTGGTGCACAAGAATTACACAGCCTATTACATGAAAAGGTAGGGTACTATTTTAGCAGGTAGGCTACATAGAAATATTTCACAAGCCTCTTTCGTCGAAAGGGGCTTTTTTTAAATCAATAATAATTACTTTACCATTTCGCGCTCTACAAATGAAGCCCCATTTTCATTTGCTAAATGGTAAATGGCTCTTTTTTCATCTAAGCCAAATTGTCCGTTTTCTTCAATGACGAACGTTTCATTATTTTTCGTTTGAAAATAATAAGTGCCTACTGTACCTATTTCATACTCATAAACAACGATATTATCTCTACTATAATAAAACGTTTGGGAAACGGTAAATGGCAACATGACAACAATGATGGGTGATAGTAAAAGCATTACTATCGCAGAAATAAAAAGCTTTGCATTAGGTGATAATTCGCTTAATATAAAATTTCCTCCTTTTGAATAGAGTGAATATTCTATATTTTATTAGTGTAACATATTTACAAAATTGGCGTACAGAGTATTTTATGTTTGAGAATGAAAAGTAACCATAAAATTCTGAATTAATACTTCTATATATGGAAAATAGGCCGTTATAATAGTGATATAGAGGTGAAGATTATGAGAAAAGATAGAGGAAAAGTTTGGTTAGGAGTTGCAGGGGTTACGGTAAATGAGCTAGGTCAATGGCTAGTTGTCAAAAAAGCATATAGCGGATTAAAGGGAAGATGGTCACTGCCAGCTGGTTTTGTCAATGCTGGCGAAACAGTAGATGAAGCCGTTGTACGCGAATTAAAAGAAGAAACAGGTATTGATTGTAACGTATCAGGTTTAATCGGTTTTCGAACGGGTGTGATTCGTGATGAAATTAGTGATAATATGGCGATATTTTATTGTCGGATGAAAGATGAGCAACAGAAAATTTGTATTCAGGAAAATGAATTATTAGAAGCGAAATGGATGTATCCAAAGGAGCTTGCACAAGATGAACTGACATCAGTTATGTTAAAAGAAATGGCATCTAATCAATTTGAAAAGCACCAATTAGAGGGGATTGAAGGTATTAATCCAGGAGATGTCTTTGGGTACTCCTCTTATAAATTGTTCTTTAAAAAATAAAGCGACAGAGGAGGGAACCTATGATGGAACTATTTTTGTTTATGTTAGAGCGAGTAGGGCTAATCATTGTGTTTGCCTTTTTAATGTCAAGATGGCGCCTCTTTCGAGAAATGCTATTTCAGGATCAAGGGGTTAAGGAAAAAATCTGGCTTATTATTATTTTCAGTGCTTTAAGTATAGTTAGCAGCTATACAGGGATAAAAATCGAAAGTGGTACCATTCATCCTTTAAATAAAATGATACATAGCACTATAAATGCAGAGGAAGCCATTGCGAATACGAGGCTAATTGGCGTAGCAATTGCCGGTATTTTTGGTGGCCCGCTTATTGGTGTTAGTGTGGGTATTATTGCAGGAATTCATCGTATCACCCTTGGCGGTTTTACAGCGGTTGCCTGTGGCATTTCGACAATACTGGCAGGATTCATTACAGGTGGATTAAGTAAGCAATTAAAAATACGTCAAACGTTCTCCTATAAAAAGGCAGTTATCATCGGGATTTGTGCAGAGACTTTACAAATGATTGTTATTTTAATAGTAGCTAAGCCATTTGAACAAGCGTTGCAATTAGTTTCGTTAATTGCGCTACCGATGATTTTTATGAATGCCTTTGGGATTTTGATATTTTTCATTATTATTAAAACTTTTATTGATGAGGAAGAGCGCACAAAAGCATTACAAACACACCAAGCCTTTTCTATTGCCCAACAAACAATTGAGCATTTTCGTAAAGGGTTAAATGAAGAATCCTGCCACACGGTTGCGGAGATTATAAAAAAAGAGATCAAAGTTGATGCAGTCGCGATTACTGATACAAATGGAATTTTAGCACATGTAGGAGTAGGCGAGGACCATCATCTAATTCATCGAGGAATAATGACGGCTTTAACGAAGCGTGTATTAGTAGAAGGACGCATTATTACAGCGACGTCCGCAAAAGCAATCAATTGTCCACATGATGGCTGCTCATTAAGTGCTGCGATTGTCTTACCATTAAAAGTACAG
The DNA here is from genome assembly GCF_001278875.1 of Lysinibacillus sp. FJAT-14222. Classification (NCBI taxonomy): domain Bacteria; kingdom Bacillati; phylum Bacillota; class Bacilli; order Caryophanales; family Bacillaceae; genus Lysinibacillus; species Lysinibacillus sp. FJAT-14222. The sequence goes on from NZ_LIYL01000010.1 coordinate 199,526, forward strand.
CATAAAACGGTAGGTACCCTTAAGCTATATTTTATTAATGCTTCTTCATTAACAGGTGTGAAAAAGGAGCTTGCTGAGGGTCTCAGTCGACTATTTTCCTCGCAGCTTGAATATGCTGAAATTGAGCAACAAAGAAAGCTATTAAAGGATGCCGAAATTAAAGCACTACAAGCACAGGTTCACCCTCATTTCTTTTTTAATAGTCTCAATACTATTTCAAGCTTGATCCGAACGGATGCTGATGAGGCTAGAGCATTGTTGATAAAGCTTAGTACATTTTTCAGGAGTAATTTACAGGGAGCTCGTCAAATGCTAATTCCATTGAAAAATGAAATTGACCATGTAGAGGCTTATTTGTCGATTGAACAAACAAGGTTTCCGAACCGCTATGATGTGCAATTTCACTTAGATGAATCACTTTTTGACGTACAAATTCCTCCGTTTACCCTGCAGCCACTTGTCGAAAACGCTATTTATCATGCCTTTAAAAATCGCAAAGAGGGCAAAATTTATGTCCGGGTGCAACGAATCAATAATAAGCTATTGCTATTAACAGAGGATAATGGCTGTGGGATGAGAAAAGAGCAAGTTAAACAGCTTGGCAAAACCATTATGCAATCCGAGCAAGGAACAGGGACAGCTTTATGGAATATATATCAGCGTATTCATGAAATTTATGGAACTGAGGCAGATTTTCATATTTCAAGTACGTTGGATGTTGGCACGAAAATTATGATCCAGCTGCCTTTAAAAGCTACAAGATGGGAGTAGAGAAATGTTAAATGTCTATATTGTAGATGATGAGCCGTTAGCAAGGGCTGAATTGCGATATTTATTAGAGCAAACAAAGCTAGTTCAGGTTAGTGGCGAATCGGAGAACCTGAAGGAGTTACTGCAGGATTCAAAGTTTGAGCAGGTCGATTGTGTGTTTTTAGATATACAGCTAGGTGTAAACAATGGTCTGGAATTGGCGAAACAGCTGCTGCAAAGCATTCATAAGCCTGAAATTATTTTTGCAACGGCTTATGATGAGTATGCTTTACAGGCATTCGAAGTGAACGCCTTTGATTATATTTTGAAACCATTTGAGCAAGAGCGTGTACAGAGTGCAGTTGAAAAGCTAGTGGCCAAAAGAAGAGCGACACAGACGAAAACGATGGAAACATTAAAGCATTTACAATTGGACAAGCTTGATAAATTAACGGTTTATGTGAATGATCGAATTCTACTTATTAAAATACAGGAAATTTTATATTGTACTTCTGAAGATAGTAAGACGATTGTTGTCACTGAGCAAGGGAGATATTTTGCTTCAGAGTCGTTAGCAGCTTTGGAGAAAAAACTCACTTTAAAAGGTTTTGTGCGTGTCCATCGTGCGTTTGTCGTCAATTTAGAGTATATTGTAGAGCTGGAGCCATGGAGCAGCTCAAGATACAATTTGATTTTGCATAATAGGCATTCGATACCTGTCAGCAGGCTTTATATGAAGGATGTACGAAAGATCTTTCAGCTATCAAAATGACTGCATTTCAACGGTAGAAAACTTCCTTTCAACTTAAAATTCTGACATTTCGGTGAATTTTATGAATAATTGTTTTATTCATTTGCTATGATGTGGAAAAAGTAAAAGGAGTGATAAAATGAATGCTATTACAATTGTAATTGGTTCCATTTGTGTATTGATGATTAGCTATCGTTTGTACGGCATATTTTTCACAAAGAAGGTACTTAAGATAAAAGATGATACACCCACCCCAGCGCACGCTATGGAAGATGGTAAAGACTATGTTCCGACGAATAAATGGGTGACATTTGGGCATCATTTTGCGGCGATTGCAGCAGCTGGACCGTTAGTTGGACCTATTTTAGCTGCACAATTTGGGTATTTGCCAGGGCTTCTTTGGCTGTTAATTGGTGCGGTAATCGGTGGTGCAGTACATGATGCAGTAGTGTTATTCGCTTCTATGCGTCATGGGGGAAAGTCGTTATCAGAAGTTATGAAGAAGGAGTTAGGACCTGTTGCAGGATTCTGTACAGGCCTTGCCATGCTTTTCATTATTACCATTACAATGGCTGGGCTATCGATGGTTGTCCTTGGTGCACTGGAGCGAAATCCTTGGGGAACTTTTGCAGTAGGGATTACTATTCCAATAGCGATGCTTGTTGGTATTGCCTATCGTAAAACTGGAAATTTACTTGTTACGTCGACAGTTGGCTTTATTTTGTTAATGATCGGTGTATTTATGGGACCGATGATTCAAGGAACAGCATTTGGTGATTTTTTAACGTTTGACCGTGATATTTTAGCTATTATTCTACCTATCTATGCATTCTTTGCGGCGGCATTACCTGTGTGGCTCTTATTAGCACCGCGTGATTATTTAAGTAGTTTCATGAAAATTGGGGTATTTATTGCCTTAATCATCGGTGTATTTTTCGTTAACCCAGTCATTCAATTCCCACCCATTACAGAGTTTATTCATGGTGGTGGTCCTGTAATTGCTGGTCCAGTATGGCCATTCGTGTCTATTACAATTGCCTGTGGGGCGATTTCTGGCTTCCATGCTTTTGTAGGTTCTGGGACAACTCCAAAAATGATTGATCGCTGGGAAGATATTCGTGTCGTTGGTTTTGGTGCCATGCTTGTAGAATCCTTAGTTGGTGTAATGGCATTAATTGCTGCAACGGCTCTTCATCCTGCAGATTATTTTGCTATTAATTCAGCTCCAGCAGTCTTTGCTACATTAGGAATGGAGCCGGTTCATTTACAGACATTAGCTCAAAGTATTGGGATGGATTTAGAAGGGCGGACAGGTGGAGCTGTAACTTTAGCTGTTGGAATGACTGATATTTTCACGGGGATTCCTTGGTTTGCTGAACTGTCCTCTTATTTCTATCAATTCGTGATCATGTTTGAAGCGGTCTTTATTTTAACGGCTATTGATGCTGGTACACGTGTTGCGCGCTATTTAATTCAAGATTTTGGTGGCAATGTCTACAAGCCGCTGAAGCAGACAAATTGGCTTCCAGGTACAATCTTTGCAAGTGCACTTGCATGCTTCATGTGGGGCTACTTATTGTATTCAGGAGATATTAGTTCGATTTGGGTATTATTTGGCGTTTCGAATCAGTTGATGGCGGCAATCGGTTTAGTATGTGGTGTAACAATGGTATTAAAAGTTGCAGATAAGCGAATCTACGCCTTAACATGCTTTATCCCACTAGCATACTTATATGTAACTGTAAACGTAGCAGGCTATTGGATGATTAAAAATGTTTATTGGAATACAGCTGCTGCTGGTTACAATGTGTTAAATGGTGTATTGTCGGTCATTATGTTAATTTTAGGCTTGATTATTGTGATCACTGCCTTTAAAAAATGGGCAGAGCTTTGGAAGTCACCAAGGTTTTTATTATCACAGACAGCTTCATAACGAAGAGCGAGAAATTATTGAAAATTAGTTGTATACTAGTTTTCAATAGTTTTTTTATTTACTAAATATGTTGAATAACTAAAAGTTGTGGATGACATTTGTTTTAAATTGTCTTGGCCATTTATCTGTGTGAAAGCGAAGTGTCAGCGGCAATGTTTTATCTGCGCGAAAGCGAAGCGTCAGCGGCAATGTTTTATCTGCGCGAAAGCGAAGCGTCAGCGGCAATGTTTTATCTGTGCGAAAGCGTAGCGACAGCAACAAAGCGCCTAGTCGGAACGGAAATCAGCCACACGTTATGGTGATGATCCCTAAATATGACGAACAAGCGAAATCAAAGATATGTTCATTGAAAGCGTTGTAGTAATCATGTAAACTAATGAGAGGAAAACGGAGGTTATACATACATGGATGGTCCAGTTTCATTAGTACAGTTAATCATTTCAATTTTGTTATTTTTTGTCATGTTCTTTGGTATCGGATTTTTATTGAATATGCTTCTGCGAATGACATGGTTAATGGCGATTGTGTATCCAATTGTAGTTATCTTTATTGTCGACGATGTAAGCTTTTTGGATTATATTTTTAAACCCGGTTCCGCATTTCCAGCACTTTTAGATAAGTTGCAAGCGCTACATGTTGTAGATATTGCAATCCTATCTGGTGGCTTTGCCGGTTCAATTGTTGCGGGAATTGTCATGATTTATTTACGTAAAAGTGGATATCGAATGTTTTAACGTTATGTCAGTATTCTTCTTCCGATGGAGAGAAGAATACTGATTTTTTTATAAGATGTTTCCGATAAACCTTGAAAAGTTTCCGATAAAATCACAAAAGTTTCCGATAAACCGTGAAAAGTGTTCCGATAAATCACAAAAGTGTTCCGATAAACAAAAAAACACAACCTCAATATGAGGATGTGTCCATCTGTCACAAAATAAACTGGTAGGTTATGATGGCGATAAAAATTCCAGTTAATGCCCCAAAAAATACCTCGCTTCGTTTATGGCCCAGCAATGTTTTTAACTCTTCCATTTTTTCCTGCCCATCCATTTGCGGCCACTGTTTTAAATCATGAAGCAGTGTTTGAAAGTCCTTACGCAGTTGATTTAAAACAGCTGCATGTTGACCTGCCTGATAGCGTACTCCACTCGCATCATACATGACGATAAATGAAAACATAGCGGCTACGGCAAAAATTGGGGAATCTAACCCTGTTTCATAGGCAATAGAGGTTGTTAGTCCTGTTACGGAAGCGGAATGTGAGCTAGGCATACCGCCAGTAGAAGTAAATAGTCCCCATTTAATTTGTCTTGTGATTAAAAAATGAATAGGGATTTTTACAAACTGTGCAAAGAGAACGGCAAAGAGGGCAACGAGTAAAGGGGTATTTTGAAGTAAACTCATAATCATCACAACCTTCACTTATAATGTTTTTATTATAACATTCATTATTTTCTAAAAGCCAAATATTACGTGTTTTCTGAAACTTAGGTATAATAGAATACTGAATGGAGGAATTTACATGCATATTGTAAAAGAAGCAAAAACATTTGAAACGATTTCTACTGAGGTGTTAGTAGTAGGGGTTACTAAACATCGTGAGCAAATGCAGGATTGGGCAAGCTTTTCATCATTTTATGGAGAATCCCTTGATGCGTGGCTTGGCGCTGGGGACGTATCGACGGAGCTAAAAAAAATTACGAAATTGCCATTCTTAAAGGTTCACACAAATCTAAAACGCATTTTATTTGTTGGTTTGGATGAGCGTAAAAACCTAACAGAGGGTGATGTTCGTGCAGCATTTGGATCAGTTGGAAAGGAACTAAGAGCCTTAAAAGTTAAAGAATATTCAATTTGGCTTGAATCGTTTACGACAGATTCTATTACTGTAGCAGATGTTGCGTTTTTAGCTGGTGAAGGAACAGGTCTCGGTTATTATTCAATTCCTCATTACAAAACAACATCAAATGAAGTTGATAAGCATGTTGACGCTGTTCATCTTGTGACTACTGCTGATGATTTAGATGAAGTCGTGGCAAGCTTTGAAGTTGGCACTATTTACGCGGATGCAGTAAATGAAGCACGTAGCTTGATTAATTTACCACCGAATCTACTTACAGCGGCAGACTTAGCCAATTATGCAGAGTCCCTTGCAGTCGAATACGATTTTGAAGTCGAAATTTTAGATAAAGCACAATTAGAGGAGCTTGGTATGGGCGGTATTTTATGTGTCAATCAAGGCTCCCTTGACGAACCTCGTTTAATAACATTGAAGTATAAAGCGACTGAAGATTTTGATGATCCAATTGGCCTTGTTGGCAAAGGGGTTACGTATGATACAGGTGGCTATTCTTTAAAGCCAAAAGATTCATTGGTAGGCATGAAGGGTGATATGGGCGGTGCGGCATCAGTGCTTGGTGCTATGAAAATCATCGGCGAATTACGTCCTAATAAAAATGTCGTAGCAGTAATTGGTTCAACTGATAATATGGTATCTGGCACAGCATTTAAGCCAGACGATGTCATTACGACATATAGTGGTAAGACGGTAGAAGTTTTAAATACCGATGCTGAAGGACGTTTAGTATTAGCCGATGCTACTACATATGCTAAACAACAAGGCGCAACTTCCCTTATCGATGTTGCAACGTTAACAGGTGGAGTTATTACTGCACTTGGTATGGATAAAACAGGTGCACTTTCTAATAATGATGAATTCTTTGCTACTTTCATGGAAGCGGCACAAGAGACTGATGAATTTGTGTGGCGCATGCCTTTAACAGAAAATGATAAAAAACGAATTCGTAAATCCGACGTCGCCGATTTAAATAATTCTCCTGGTCGTGATGGACACATGATTTTTGGAGGAGGCTTTGTTGGTGAGTTTGTTGGTGATACACCATGGATTCATCTAGATATTGCAGGAACGTCAGATGCGATTGCTGTACATGACTTAGGCCCAAAAGGTGGTACAGGTGTTATGGTACGTACACTAGCAAATTTTGTGCAACGTTTAGGAGAAGAAAAATAGAATAGGCGATAGACATGTGATATATGCAACCTCCTACATAAGATAGAGTAAAAAAAGGGAGGAAGCTTATGACATTCTTCGGAGGTTATCCAGGAGGCTTTTGGGGTGGGCCGTTTTACCGACCATTCTCACCGTTTTACGGACCAGGGTTTTTCGGACCACCGTTTTTCGGACCACCGTTTTTCAGACCGGGTCCACCATTTTTCAGACCAGGTCCACCGTTTAGAGGGCGTCGTAGATTTTATTAATTCCAATAAGACAAAGATCTCAACGAAAATATCTAACCAGTTGTCAGCAATAAAATAGACAACTGGTTTTTTTCTTTTATAGAATAGTAGCCATTTTAACTTCTTTCAGCAAATGTCTTTTGTACCAAAAGCGTAGCGACAGATACAGAAGTCTCCCACCTCTACAGGTGGTGAGATGAATGCGGGTAGCGGGTGTCCAAACACAATTCAAAAGCCGGACGCCCCCAGAAAAACACCAGTCGGAACGGAAATCAACCACACGTTATGATGATGATCCTTAATATACCTTAATTTGAAAGGGATAAAACGACGAAATTAAAGATATGACGTAATTGAATGTAAATCATTTGCTAAGTGCTAAATAAACGGTTGACAGAATATACTAAATTGTTTATTATTCTTATTATATTACTAAGAATTAAATACGTAGCTGACTAGCAAACTAGAGGCTCTTATTATTCGCAGGCATTGCTATGCCTATGGATAATTTGAGTCTTTTTTTTTCAATCTCTAACAAGTGACGAGAAGGAGTGAAATGAAATGGGGAAAGTTTTTATCGTAGGTGCTGGTCCTGGCGATGTTGATCTTATTACGGTAAAAGGATTACGGTGTATCGAATGTGCAGATGTCATCCTGTATGACAGACTCATCAATAAGAATCTACTATCCTATGCTAAACGAGAGGCGAAGCTTATCTTTTGCGGTAAGCTACCTCAGCAGCATGCCATGATTCAAGAGCAGATAAATCAATCACTTGTCAATTATGCACAACAAGGATTGATTGTGACGAGATTAAAGGGGGGTGACCCATTCGTTTTTGGCAGGGGGGCTGAGGAAGCAGAGGTTTTAGCGCAGCAAAATATTCCATTTGAAATTGTGCCTGGCATTACTTCAGGAATAGCAGCACCGGCCTATGCTGGGATTCCTGTTACACATCGTGACTTAAGCTCAAGTTTTGCAATGGTCACTGGACATATGAGAGAAGGCAAGGATGATGCAATTCAATGGGAAAGTCTTGCAAAAGGGATTGATACAATTGCTATTTATATGGGAGTCGGTAATCTGCCTTATATCCGTCAGCAGTTGCTCAAGTATGGGCGTGATAAAGAAACACCAGTAGCACTCATCCATTGGGGCACATTTTCTCAACAAAAAACAGTCACTGGTACTTTAGCCAATATTGAAGATATAGTGCAGCAAGAAAATATCCAAAATCCAAGCATAATTGTAGTAGGAAAAGTTGTTACCTTGAGGGAAACAATTCAATGGTTCGAGCAAAACATTCCACAGCCACAGTTAGCAGAAATTTCTGTGTAAGGAGTGGGGTCATGCAAGCCATTTTATATATTGCTCATGGAAGTAGAGTAAAGGCGGGAGTGGAGCAAGCCGTTACCTTTCTAAAGAGTGTACAACAGGAGATTGACATACCAATTCAAGAAATTTGTTTTTTAGAACTCGCGGCACCGACAATTGCTGAAGGCATAAATAGCTGTATTAATCGAGGGGCTACAGATATTGCCGTCATGCCTATTTTATTGCTAGCTGCTCAGCATGCAAAGCACGATATTCCAAGTGAGATGGATCAAGCAAAAAAACAGCATCCACAAGTGAGATTTACATACGGTGAACCACTTGGTGTCCACGAACTATTAATCGATACACTACAGACTAGAATTTTAGAAACAAGGTTACCAACTAACAATGCAAATGTTTTACTGATAGGTCGTGGGAGTAGTGATCTTGCAGTAAAGAGGGATTTAGCCAAAATTGCAGCAAGATTACGCGACAAATATGCTTATGAAGCCGTAGACACATGCTTTTTATATGGAATGGGTCCTACATTTGAAGAGTGGCTACAGCAAGAGAAGAATAGGACCAATCAAGTATTTATAGTGCCGTATTTATTGTTTACTGGGATTTTGCGCCAAAGCATAACAAAGCGATTACAAGATTATGAGAACAAGAGCATTATTTTATGCGAAAGTTTAGGCTATGACGACAATGTAAGGAAAGTTTTAGTGGAACGTATTTATGGATTACTAAAATTTACTAAGGAAGGTGTTTTGTAATGGTAGATAAAAGGACTGAAAATGTAAATCTAGCATTAGATAATGTCCGCCAAATTTTAAATACTGTGAACCACGGATCAATTACATTGGTTGTGCAAAATTCCTACGTGGTCCAAATTGAAAAGAAGGAAAAAATACGACTTCGATAGTTTTAACTTATTTCAGCAAATGTCTTTTGAAGCGAAAGCAAAGCGAGTGAAGCGGCTTATCGGACGCCCCTAGGAAGCTTTGCTCTGTGCGAAAGCGAAGCGTCAGCAACAATGTTTTATCTGCGCGAAAGCGAAGCGTCAGCGGCAAAGCGCCCAGTCCGAACGGAAATCAACCCCACGTTATGGCGATGAGAGCTCAAATACAGACAAATTACTAAGAGAAGAAAATGATAATAATATGTGAGGTGGCAAGATTGAAACTGCAAGTAATAAACAGTCCATTTAATGAGGAGCAGGTAAAGCTATTAAATGAGCTGCTTCCAAAACTAACAGGAGAACAGAGGATTTGGTTAAACGGCTATTTAAGTGCACCACTAGCAACTATTGATACCGTTATCGAAGTAGCAACACCGTCAGTAAAACCAATCACCAAAACAGTGACGATTTTATATGGCTCACAAACAGGCAATAGCCAGGGCTTAGCTGAAAAATACGCTTCAGCATTGAAAGACAATGATGTGGACGTAACAATTTCGTCGTTAGCAACGTTTAAGCCAAATAATTTAAAAAAGGTAACAAATCTTTTACTCATTGTTAGTACACATGGGGAAGGGGATCCACCTGATCAAGCGATACAGTTTTACGAATTTTTGCATAGTAAGCGTGCTCCGAAGTTAGAGCATCTTCATTATTCAGTGCTAGCTTTAGGAGATAGCTCCTATGAATTTTTCTGTAAAACAGGAAAGGATTTTGATGAGCAGTTTGCAAAGTTAGGAGCAACTCGAATCGTTCCTCGCACAGATTGTGATGTAGATTATGATGATGCGGCAGCACAATGGTTCTCAGCTGTTCAGCAGGAGTTGCTTCAACAGACTGATATAGCTGCTACACCGACTACACAAAATCAGACAGTACAAGGAGATACTACATATTCTCGAAAAAATCCGTTTTATGCTGAAGTCCTGGAAAACATTAATTTGAATGGTCGTGGCTCAAACAAAGAAACACGTCATATTGAATTATCTGTCGAGGGTGCTAATTTCCATTTCGAACCAGGGGATAGTATTGGTATTCAACCAGAAAATGATGAAAAACTGGTTGATGCTTTAATTACAGCGTTACAGCTTGATCCACAAACTGAGATAAATGTATTTGATGAAACAATGCCATTAAAGGACGCATTACAAAAAAAGTTAGAAATTACAGTGCTTTCTAAGCCCTTGTTACAAAAAATTGGTGCCTATACGGTGCATCAGGAATTTACAAAGCTACTGGAAGACACGAGTGCCTGGAAGGACTATGCAAAAGGAAGAGATTTGCTTGATGTTGTGGAAGATTTTGCACCATTTATATGGGATGCACAGCAACTTGTTAACTTGCTTCGAAAAATTCCAGCGCGGCTTTATTCAATTGCTAGTAGTCAAAAGGCAAACAGCGATGAGGTTCATTTAACAATTGGGAAAGTAAGCTATGAGACGAATGAACGACAACGACTTGGCGTTTGCTCTGGTAGCGTTGCAGAGCGCATTCAAATTGGTGATACATTACCAATATATGTTCATAAAAATCCGAATTTTAGATTGCCAGAGCATGAGGACATTCCAATTATTATGATTGGTGCTGGTACAGGTGTTGCTCCTTATCGTGCATTTTTGGAGGAGCGCGAGGAACTAGGTGTCGAAGGAAAAACATGGCTAATTTTGGGTGATCAGCATTTTGTCACAGACTTTCTATATCAAACGGATTGGCAGCGTTGGCTTGCTTCAGGCACATTAAGTCAAATGCATGTCGCCTTTTCACGCGATACAGATAGAAAAATATATGTTCAACATAAAATTGAGGAAAATGCTGCGTCCTTTTATGAATGGTTAGAGCAAGGAGCTGTCATTTACGTCTGTGGCGATGAAAAGTCAATGGCGGCTGATGTTGATGCAACAATTCATCGCATCATAGAGGAGCAGGGACAAAAAACGCCAGAGGAAGCTAAAGCCTTTATCAATGAGCTAAAACAACAGAAACGCTATCAACGTGACATCTATTAATAAAGGAGCGATAACAAATGACGGAAAAAATTATTTTACCTCCACAACCTGGGAAGCCTAGTGATGTAGAGCGTATTAAGACCGATAGTAATTATCTACGTGGAACATTAGAGCGTACGATGAATGATCCATTAAGCTCAGGAATTCCAGAGGACGATAACCGCCTGATGAAATTCCATGGTAGTTACTTACAAGATGATCGTGACCTTCGTAATGAACGCCAGCGTCAAAAGCTAGAGCCAGCTTATCAATTTATGGTGCGCGTACGTACACCGGGCGGGGCAGCCACATCAGCTCAATGGCTAGTAATGGATGAAATGGCTAGAAAGTATGGCAACGGTTCCTTAAAATTAACGACACGTCAGGCATTCCAAGTACACGGCATTTTAAAATGGAATGTCAAAAAATATATGCAGGAAATTAATGATGTGTTATTGGATTCTCTTGCTGCCTGCGGGGATGTGAATCGCAATGTGATGTGTAATGTGAATCCAAACCAATCTGCATTACATGAGGAGATTTATAACTGGTCTGCAAAATTAAGTGAGCATTTACTACCTAGAACACGTGCATACCATGAGCTATGGCTAGATGGTGAAAAGGTAGTTGATAGTCAGGATGAAGAAATAGAGCCTATTTACGGTGCGCAATATTTGCCACGTAAATTTAAAATTGGTATTGCTATTCCGCCAAGTAATGATGTAGACGTATTTTCACAAGATATTGGATTAATTGCCATTGTTGAGCATGGTAAGCTAGTAGGCTTTAACGTAGCAGTTGGCGGAGGAATGGGCATGACACATGGCGATCATGAAACATACCCACAGCTTGCTCGCGAAATTGGCTTTATTACGCCTGACAAACTACTGGAAACAGCGGAGAAAATTATTACGATTCAGCGCGATTATGGGAATCGCTCAGTCCGTAAAAATGCACGTTTTAAATATACAATTGATGCAAGAGGACTTGAATGGTTTAATGAAGAACTGACGCGTCGCCTAGGCTGGAAAATTCAACAGGCTCGTCCATATACCTTTGAGCGTACAGGTGATGAATATGGATGGATTAAAGGAGCAGAGGGCCAATGGCATTATACATTATTTATTCAAAATGGCCGTATTAAAGACTTTGAAAATTATGAGCTTCTAACAGGATTACGTGAAATTGCGAAGGTGCATACAGGTGATTTCCGCTTAACGCCAAACCAAAATTTAATGATTAGTAATGTAACACCGCAAAAGAAGAAAAAGATTGCTGCGATTATTGAGCAATATAAGCTTACAGATGGTGCGCACTATTCCGCATTGCGCCGTAACTCAATTGCTTGTGTATCATTACCCACATGTGGTTTAGCAATGGCAGAAGCGGAGCGTTATTTGCCTTCTCTTATTACAAAAATTGAAACAATCATCGAGGAAGCAGGCTTACACGATACAGAAATCGTTATTCGCATGTCAGGCTGTCCGAATGGTTGCTCACGTGCAGCAATGGCTGAGATTGGTTTTATCGGTAAAGGTCCAGGGAAATATAATATGTATTTAGGAGCGAGTTTTACTGGTGATCGCCTTAATAAAATATATCGTGAAAATATAGGTGAAGAGGAGATTTTAGCGGAGCTTCGTCCAATCCTTCTACACTATGCGAAGGAACGTTTAGAGGGCGAGCATTTCGGTGATTTTGTTATTCGTGCTGGTTATGTAACAGCTGTTCACGACGGACGAGATTTTCATCATAAATAAAATAGTAGCGCTGTAGCAAATTTCTCTGTTACATGGCTTATGTTGTTGAAAAACAAAATGATTAAGGTAATATTTGTGAATGTTCGGGTGCTTTAAAGGTGGTGATTTCCGTTCTAGATCTCTTACTATAATAGAACAGAATAGACTTATTATAGTTACGCGGTTTTACACCTGCTGCTGCTGACGCTTCGCTTTCGCACAGAAAAAACAATTGTTGCTGACGCTTTGCTTTCGCACAGAAAAAACAATTGCTGCTGACGCTTCGCTTTCGCACAGAAAAAACAATTGCTGCTGACGCTTCGCTTTCGCACAGAAAAAACAATTGTTGCTGACGCTTCGCTTTCGCTACAAAAACATTTGTAGCTGACGCTTTGCTTTCGCTACAGAAAATAATTGCTTTAAGAAGTTAAATAATAAGCTGGCTAGTCAAACTAGAGGCGTTTTAACAAAGACATGTCTATTACTATGTCTTTCGTTAGAACGCCTTTTTTCGTTACGAGGGGGGATTATATGTTAACATATGCAACTTGGCATGAGCCAACAATGGATTTTAAGGTAGACGAAACTTATAAGGCTGCGCTGGAGGTTTTACAGTGGAGTTATGCTGAATATGGAGAGGATATCGTCTATGCATGTAGCTTTGGGATTGAGGGAATCGTTTTGATCGACCTCATTTCAAAGGTGAAGCCCGATGCTACGCTTGTCTTTTTAGATACAGATGTTCATTTTAAGGAAACATATGAAACGATTGATAGAGTAAAAGAAAAGTATCCGCAGCTTAACATTATTATGCAAAAACCAGCACTTACACTCGAACAACAAACAGCTCAATTTGGTGATGAACTCTGGAAGTCTACTCCAAATAAATGCTGCGAAATTCGCAAGATAAAGCCGCTACATGAAGCGTTAGCTGGCGCAAAAGCTTGGATTTCAGGCTTGCGTCGTGAACAATCATCAACTCGACAAGATACAAACTTTATCAACCGTGACGATAAATTTAAGTCGATTAAAATTTGTCCGCTTATTCATTGGACGTGGAAGGATGTGTGGCGATATGTCTCGAAGCATAATTTGCCGTATAACCCTTTGCACGATAGAGGCTATCCAAGCATTGGCTGTGAGCATTGTACAAAACCAGCATTTACGATGGATGATTTACGTTCAGGTAGATGGCAAGGATCTGGTAAAACTGAGTGTGGGTTACATGAGTAAAGGAGTTTTGCCATGCTTGAATATGTTGCAATAGCGATTAGTTTATTTTTTGCGATGAATATAGGCGCCAGTGGAGCAGCGGCCTCAATGGGGGTCGCCTACGGAGCAGGTGCCATCAAAAGAGCTTGGCTAGCATTGCTAATTTGTGCAGTAGGTGTTTTTAGCGGAGCAGTTCTTGGTGGTGGAGAGGTAGTAAAAACAATCAGCTCCGGTATCATGCCACAGGAGTACATTACTGTAAAGATAGTCATTATTATTCTGATTTCTGCTACAAGCTCGCTATTTCTCGCTAATCTTATAGGCATCCCATTATCGACGAGTGAAGTGACAGTTGGGGCAGTTGTAGGTGTAGGAATTGCCTATAAAGTGTTATATGTTAAATCATTGTTTGTCATCATTTCATTTTGGGTAATTGTTCCGATTGTAGCATTTGTCATTGCGTTGATATTTGGTAAGTTGCTATACAAGCTACAAGGCAAGGGACTATTAAAAAATCATCCGATTTTAACGATTCTCCTTGTCTTTGCTGGATTTTTCGAAGCATTTTCAGCAGGGATGAATAATGTAGCAAATGCAGTTGGTCCACTTGTTGGTGCAGGAATGATGGGTGTAACAAGTGGCATATTGCTTGGTGGGGCATTTGTGGCGCTCGGTGCAATGCTACTAGGAAAACGTGTACTTGAAACAAACGGTAAAAAAATTATGCGCTTTGAAAAGGCCGAAGGGATATTGATATCGAGTACAGGTGCACTCCTTGTCGGTATAAGCTCTATTTTTGGGCTTCCGGTACCGTTAACACAAGTAACATCCTCTTCCATCATCGGAATGGGGATGGCCAAAAACGGGAAACAAATTTTTCATAAACATATTGTGAAAAAAATAATCCGTATTTGGATTGTCTCGCCAATCTTTTCTTTAGCCATTTCTTATTTTTTAGTACAGCTTTTCTTGGAGAAAGATTTCTATGCCATCATATTAATTGGCAGTATTATTGTTGGAACACTTGGTGTCATTAGCTTAATGCGGACAATGCGTGAAGAAGAGGGCTCGATCTACGACGCAGGTGAAGGTATTTGAGCAATTTTTAACTTTTGAGCAGGAGCCGAGAAAATCAGCGTAGGACCTGATTGTTTTTGAGTAAAAACTGATCAAATAAGTGGGAAACCTGATCACTTTCGGGAGGAAGCTGATCAGTACTGCGGTCAACCCGATCACTTTTGAAAGGAAGCTGATTAAGTCAATAAAATCAGTAGGAGACTCAGTGCACACTGTGAAGCGATTGGAGCGTCTCTACATCTAAAAAGTTCAATCCTCCAATCAATGCGCAAATGCACTTAATCATAAAACTTAGTATTTCAATAAAATTAGGAGGAGATTTTGATGAGTTTACAACCACATGGGGGACTATTAGTGCAAGCCTTTAATCCAGAGAAGGATGTAAAAAATATAAATAAGATCATTGAGCTTGATGCCATTTCACTTAGTGATTTAGAGTTAATTGCTGTCGGTGGTTATAGTCCGATTGAAGGTTTTTTAACACAGGAAGATTATGAATCAGTAGTTGAACATACGCGTTTAGCATCAGGTGTTGTGTGGAGTATTCCAATTACGTTACCCGTAACAAAGGAAGTAGCGGCAACATTGCAGCCTGGTGATGAGGCTAAATTAGTATACAGTGATGCTGTTTACGGCGTTATCGAAATTGCCGATATTTATGAGCCGAATAAGCGAAAAGAGGCGTTACTAATATATGGAACAGAGGATTTAGAGCATCCGGGTGTTAAAAAATTGCATGAACGCCCAAGTATTTATGTTGGCGGAAAAATTACTTTAGTAAAACGTCTGGAGCAAAAGTTTCCTGCCTATTCATTTGATCCGATTGAAACACGTCAGCTTTTTGCAGAAAAGGGCTGGAAAACAATTGTTGGCTTCCAAACACGTAATCCCGTGCATCGAGCACATGAATATATTCAAAAGGCCGCGCTTGAAACAATTGATGGGTTATTTTTAAACCCGCTTGTTGGGGAAACAAAATCGGACGATGTTTCAGCTGCAATTCGCATGGAAAGCTATAAGGTTCTACTTAAAAATTATTATCCTGAAAATCGCGTGCAATTAGGCGTGTTTCCAGCTGCAATGCGTTATGCAGGACCAAAGGAAGCTATTTTTCATGCACTTGTACGAAAAAATTATGGCTGTACGCACTTTATCGTTGGGCGTGACCATGCAGGGGTTGGTGATTACTACGGCACATATGATGCACAAAAAATCTTTGAACAGTTTACGGAAGATGAATTAGGAATTGTTCCATTAAAATTTGAGCATAGCTTCTATTGCAACAATTGTGAGGGAATGGCAACGACGAAAACTTGTCCGCATGATAGCTCTGCACATGTCATTTTATCGGGTACTAAGGTTCGTGAAATGTTACGTAATGGCGAAGTGCCTCCAAGTACATTTAGTCGTAAAGAGGTTGTGGATGTACTGATTAAAGGAATGCGTAAGGAGGTTTTAAAGTGAGTTCGAACATCGTTTGGCATGAAGCTTCCATTACGAAAGAGGAGCGCCGTACACAAAACAAACATCAAAGCTTTATTTTATGGTTCACCGGTTTATCAGCTTCAGGCAAATCTTCTGTGGCGAATGCCTTCGCACGCCGACTCTTTGAACGTGGCAATCAAGCATTTGTCTTAGATGGTGATAATGTTCGCCATGGCTTAAATAAGGATTTAGGATTTGATGAAGCTGGTCGAAAAGAAAATATCCGACGTATTGGAGAGGTATCTAAGCTTTTTGTGGAAAGTGGTCAAATTGTTCTGACTGCCTTTATTTCACCTTATCGAGAAGATCGTCAAGTTGTCCGTGAATTAGTGGAAGCCGGGGAATTTTTAGAGGTCTATGTGAAGTGCTCTGTTGAAACGTGTGAAAAGCGTGATCCAAAAGGTCTTTATAAAAAAGCACGTAATGCAGAAATTCCTAACTTTACGGGTATTAGTGCGCCATATGAGGAACCAGAACGTCCAGAAATTATTTTAAATACAGAAAATTACTCAATAGACGAATGTGTTGATCAGCTAGTGAGTATTTTATTTTCCAAAGGATATATTTAAGTAGAAATATAAAAAAATCTGCTCGATTTATTAATTAAAATCGAGCAGATTCTTTTTGTCTTTGTCTAAAAGTTATTTAATACCTTGTTCCTTTTTCATCCGATCAATTTCAGGTCCAAGCTCGTCGCGTACTGTGCCTTTCCAAGGTTTTACGCCTGCGATGTATGAGGAGCGCGTCATAATATGACCTCCAACGGGACCTGTAATGAACAGGAACAATATACCTAGCAAAATGCGGGGATTGAAGTGATCTTCAATAAGCCAAAAGTGAAAGAATACGCCAATGAGTACGCACATAACACCGAGCGTTGCACTTTTTGAAGCAGCGTGAGCGCGTGTGTACAAATCAGGTAAACGGATAAGACCAATAGCTGTCACGACAATAAATAGTACCCCTATAGAAATGAAAAAGATAACTAAACTATTAGCGAGAATTGTCACGTTTAATGATATCTCCTTTCTCTATAAATTTAGAGAAAGCAACAGTACCGATGAACGATAAAATCGCTAACAACAATATAATCTCAAGGAAGAAGCTTGTTTCAACTAATACTGAAAAAAGTCCAATAAGTGAAATCACTGACACTCCTAATGAATCAAGTGCTACAACACGGTCGGATGCAGAAGGTCCTTTAACCATTCGATAAATAACTGCAATCATCGATAAGCAAATCACTACAATAGCAGTAACAATAAACGTCGTCATGATTTACTCACCTCCAAAATCGCTTTCTCAAATGAATCTCGAATTGCTGTAATTGCTTCATCGACATCACTCATGTCGATCGCATGCACATACAAAGTTTTTGCATCATCTGATACGTGAACTACTACTGTACCAGGTGTTAACGTAATAAGACTCGATAATAAAGTAATTTCCCATTCTTGTGTTAAAACAGTCGGATAGGCAAAGAATGCAGGCTGCATATCCAATTTAGGCTTTAAGACCACTCGAAGAACTTGTATATTCGCTAACACTAACTCCTTTAAAAAGAGTAAAGTCAGTTTAATAATTGCCCATATACGGTAGACGTAAAGTCGGGTAGTAAAAAATCTACGCATAATAATGAGCAATATAATACCGAGAATGAATCCAACGATAAAGCCTGTTGCTGTGTAATTAGAAGAAAGGAACATCCAAACGAAGGCAAGTACAAAGTTTAAGATAATTTGAAATGCCATAGCTCTAATCCCCCTTCAATACAGCATCTATATAAATAGATGGATCACTTAATATTTTTGCCGCATCGTCCATAAATGGTGTAATCCATTCAGAGCCAACTCCATACACTACGGTAATGAGCACTAGAATAACAGTAGGCACAAATAGTGTATAATAGACTTTTTTATCGACAGTCCCCGTTGTTTCTTTTTCTTCACCCCAGAAGGCATAAAGGAAAATACGAATAACAGACAATAAAACGAGAAGTGATGAAGCTAAAATAAAAATACTGCTCCATTTACTGCCTGCTTCAAATCCTCCCTGTACTATCAACAGCTTTCCGACGAAGCCACTAAGTGGGGGAATTCCTGCTAAACCAAATGCTGCAATTAAATAGAACCAACCAAGAGCGGGATATTTACTCATGAGACCGCCCATTTTTCGTAAATCAGACGTGCCAGTAATGTAAATCACTATACCGATCAACATAAAGAGCGCTGCTTTTATCAGCATGTCATGAATTAAATAGAACATTGCACCCTTTAGGGCGATTTCATTCATTTGAGATACACCGAATAAAATAACACCTACAGCAATGACAATATTGTAAATAATGATGAGCTTAACATCGTGATAGGCAAGTGCACCAATGCAACCCGCAATAATTGTTGCAATTGCTAATGCCATCAGTAAATCATGTGTATACGATAAATCATGAACAAAGAACAATGTATATGTTCGAGTAATCGCGTAAATGCCGACCTTTGTTAGTAGTGCACCAAATAGCGTTAGTACTGGTATAGGTGCTGCCGCATAAGAAGTTGGAAGCCAGAAGTATAGCGGGAAAATAGCCGCTTTTAACCCAAATACCATTAAAAATAGTACAGCTATCACAGTAACAATGCCTGGTTGATTGATTTCAGCAATTTTCACTGCAATATCTGCCATGTTTAATGTACCTACTACAGAGTAAAGGAAGGCAACTGTAATAACGAATAGAGCAGATGAAATAACATTAATTAAAATATATTTAATAGAACCTTTAAGCTGTCCCTTTTCGCCCCCAAGAACGATGAGCAAGTACGAGGCCATTAACAATACCTCGAAGAATACGAAAAGGTTAAAAATATCGCCTGTCGTAAATGCCCCGTTAACCCCAGTTAAAATAAACATGATCCCAGGGTAATAGAAGAAGCGTTCACGTTCCTTTGTGATGGAACCAAATCCATACCAAACAACAAGGAGGGTAATCAGTAGCGTTGTTGTGACCAGCAGTGCGGACACCATATCAGAAACCATCGTAATGCCATAAGGCACAGGCCAATTCCCGAACGTCAACATTTGAATACCATCATTTTTAACTTTAATAAGCAGTGAAATGGCTGATATAAGTGCGAGTCCTATACCAAGCAATGCGAATGAACGCTGGTATTTTAAGTTTTTTTGCCCAAACATTAAAATCATGCCGAAGAAAAATGGAATGATAATGGGCAGTAGAAGGAAGTTATTCATCCTCATCACTTCCTCTCATTAAGCTAATATCATCTGTCTCGAGCTCCTGATAAGAACGGTAAGCAAGTACAAGGAAGAACGCCGTTACCCCAAAGCTAATAACAATCGCTGTTAAAATAAGTGCCTGTGGTAATGGGTCTGCAAATGTTTTAGCCCCTTCTTTTAAAACCGGTGGTGCTTCTCCGCCAAGTCCACCCATTGTTAAAATGAGTAGATGAGCGCCATGACTTAAAAGACCTGTCCCGATAATAATGCGCAATAAGCTTTTGGATAAGATTAAATAAACCGCTGCCATAAACAGAAAGCCGATGACAAACGCCATAATTATTTCCATTATTCATCCTCCCCAATCGTTTGAATAATGGTCATCGTAACGCCGACAACAACCAAATAGACACCGCTATCAAAAAGCATAGCCGTGTGCAATGACTGTTTGCCTAGAAGCGGTAAATCGAAATAATCAAAGTAATGTGTAAAAAACGGTTTGCCCAAAAACATCGGGAAAGCGGCTGTTGCAAGGGCTAGTAGTAAGCCAATTGCTGTTAAATACGAATAATTTATTGGTAATACCTTACGAACTGTATTTAAATCAAAGGCAAGGACTAAGAGCACGATGGCACTTGATGTTAAAAGTCCGCCTACAAAGCCGCCCCCAGGTGTGTAATGACCTGCAAGAAAAATATGAATGGAGAAGAAGAAAATAATGAAGAACACAAACTTTGTTGTAAATTGTAAAATCACATCATTTGTTTTCATGTGTTTTCTCCTTTCTATTCATGCGTAGCTTAATCATTGCTAAAATGCCCATTCCAGCAATAGCTAGCACTGTAATTTCAAATAGTGTGTCAAAGCCACGGTAGTCTACTAAGATTACATTGACAATGTTTCCACCGCCGGCTTTTGAATAAACTGTTTCCTCATAATACTTAGAAATAGTTGGAATCAGTTTTTGTGAATGTGCAGATAGCGCTACAAGCGTGACCATAACACCGACTGCAATGGAAACAATCGCACGATTTAATTGGAATCTCATCCGTTCTTCTCGTTTTCCAAGCTTAGGCAGATGATAAAACGCTAGTAAAAATAGCGCAACAGAAATCGTTTCAATGACAAGCTGTGTTAATGCTAAATCAGGAGCATTAAAAATAACGAAGAATAATGCCACTGTGTAGCCCACTGCGCCAAGACCTATAATCGCTGTTAAACGTGACTTTGCTAAAATTGTAATGGCCGTTCCAATTAGTAAAACCACAACTAAAATAATCTCGTATGGATTAATAGGAGCAGTATTTTGGAAGGAGACTGTAAAGGCATCCTTCACAAATAAAGAACCAATTACAATCGCTGCAATGCTACTGAACATATATAGCAGGTAGTGACGCATAGAGCCCGTCATATAAAGACGTGATACACGATTTAACCCAACATCTAGTCCAAGCATAATTTTGTCGTATGCATTATTTAATGTTAAAGCTCGTGGGAATTTTTGATAGATGCCCTGCCATTTCGGTAATGCTACAAACAGTAGAACTCCAACAATTACTATGCCAAATGTCATGAGTAATTCTGGCGTAATTTCACCATGCCAAGCTGCTACATGAATATCAATATCCTTTGGTGAATCATATAAGAATGGTTGAATGGCTTGTACAGCTGGCTTTACAAAAGTATCCCCAACTAGGTTCGGAATAAAGAATATTGTTACGACTAATGCTGCTAAAATCATCGGCGAAATCAGCATGCCAATCGGTGCCTCATGTGGTTTATGAGGCAATTTTTCTGGTGTATATTTACCAGTAAATGTTCTAAAGACAAAATAGAAGCTATAGATAAATGTGAAAATACTAGCAATCCAAGCAATAATCGGGAAGAGTGCTCCCCATGTATCAAAGCCGAAAAATTCAAAATTTTGAAGTGCAAGCATTGCAGTTAAAAACATTTCCTTACTTAAGAAGCCATTAAATGGTGGTAGACCAGCCATCGATAAGCTTCCGATTGCCGCGACAGTAAAGCTAATCGGCATAATACTCATTAAGCCACCGAGCTTACGAATATCACGTGTACCTGTTTCATGATCGACAATACCTGCAATCATGAATAAGCTACCTTTAAACGTAGCATGGTTGATAAGGTGGAAGATCGCCGCAAAAGCAGCAAATTTAATAGTATCTGTTGCTCCATTGTCATGAAACGCTACGGCACTTGCACCGAGCAATGACATAATAAGTCCAAGCTGACTCACTGTAGAGAAAGCAAGAATTCCTTTTAAATCTGTTTGCTTCACTGCAAAGAAGGAACCCCAGAATAGTGTTAAGATACCTACGCCGGTAACGAGCCATATCCAAAGCTCCGAAACAGCAAAAATCGGTGTAAAGCGTGCAACTAAATAAATACCTGCTTTTACCATTGTTGCGGAGTGAAGGTATGCACTAACTGGTGTTGGCGCTTCCATTGCATCTGGTAACCAAATGTAGAATGGGAATTGTGCAGATTTCGTAAAGGCTCCTAGAAGTATTAAAACGAGCGACCAAGTGAACAACGGATGCTCCACTAAATTAGGTACCATGACAATAAGTTCACGGATTGAATACGTTCCTCCCATTAAATAAAGAAGGATAAATCCTCCCAACATCATTAAGCCGCCACCGACCGTAATCATCATTGACTTAAGTGCACCAAAGCGGGAAGCATCGCGAGTATACCAGTAGCCGATCAGTAAAAATGATGAAATAGATGTTAACTCCCAGAAAAAGTACAAGGTAATTAAATGATCTGACTGTACTACTCCTAGCATCGCGGTCATAAACAATAATAAGTAAACATAAAAATTATGTAATTTTTCTTTATGTTTGTCTAAGTAAAAAATAGAGTAAAGTACGACCAATGAGCCGATTCCAGTAATCATGAGTGAGAACAGCAAGCTAAGTCCATCTAAATAAGAAACAACAGAAATATCGAGCGATGGAATCCACGGAAGCTCCTCAAGAAATACTTTACCGTCTGCTACTCTTGTGATATATGATGCGTAAATAATCGCGAGTGTGGCAGGTACTGCAAGCACAAACCAGCCTGTGTGAATATTTTTAATGCTTTTATATAAAAATGGCACAAATATTGCAGCAAGCATTGGAATGAAAATATAAAGTACTTGTAACAAAAAAATCCTCCTTTATGCAGGTAAGTATGTTAATTATAACGTACTTTTTGCCTGAATGCATATGTACTCATAGGATTTAGCTTGCGATAGTGGAAGAATTTTGGCTATATTATAAATAGGAAGTTATCAATATAGTTAGAGGGAAAAAATTTTTATGAAGAACCCTTATATTTATGGTTATTTACCATTAATTACAATTTTATTATTTAGTTTAACATTTGGGATGTATGCTGTAAGTGAATCGTTGCAGGTTTTTCATGCAATTGGCGTATATTCTGGCATGCGTGAATTTTTATCAGATTTTGAACTACGTGTCTTTTTGCTAATTGTCTTTGCTGTAATCTTTTTTATGTTATTTTCAGCGTTAAAATTAGTAGGGGAAACTATTCATGAACTAGGAATGTTATTTTTCTCAAAAGATAATGAAGGTGCGACAGTTAATCAAGCACGAGGCGGATACATCATTTTATTTGTTGGTGCAATATGTTCAGCCTTTGCGATTCAATTTATTTACGTTTTAGTAGGTATTTTTGTCTTAACCGTCTTTATCTATTTTATTTACCTTATCTATAAAATGAGCCATTTTATGTCGATGGGTGGAACGATTGGCTTACTAGTATTTGAGCTATTTATGTGGACAATACTATTATCGCTTTTAGTTTATGTCGTTTTAAAATTGTATAATGGCATCTTGGCAAGTTTACCGTTTGCTAATTAAAAGCCATGTTTAAGTATTTACTTAATTACATAACAATTTTAAACAATGAAAGGAGCAGCCCCAGTAGTGATGAATTTCACTATGGGCTGCTCCTTTTAATTGAGGATGTATTACTTTTAACTTTATTCTAATAAAACATTAAATAGCTGATGATGAATCTTATAATCTTCTAATTTCTCCATAGATTGTGGCTTATCGTAGCCAAGCCATACTGTTGCCGTGTATTCATCATTTAATCCCGCAAGCCAGTAGTCGAGATAGTTGTTAGTTGTTCCTGTTTTCGCACCGATATAGTTACTTCTACTATAAACGCCTTGTCCTGTACCTTTAGTAACAACATCTGAAAGAATTGAACGCATATTCTTAACCGTTTTCGGTGACCAAATTTGATCGCGTGCTGAATCCCAGCTGTAAAGCTCCGTTCCATCAGCCGTTGTTACTTTACGGATGCTATGGGCCTGCACGTATGAGCCGTCTATAAAGCTTGTATAAGCGTCTGCTAGCTCAAGTGCTGTAACACCATACGTTAATCCTCCCAAAGAGACAGCATAATTATGGTCTTTTGCCACGATGGAGCGGAAGTGAAAGCGATCTAAGTAACTAAATGCTGTATCAATTCCGACAGTGTTCAACAGACGGAGAGCCGATGTATTGTAGCTATATTGAAATGCTACTCGAATGGGTACATCACCGTATTTAAAGCCACCATAGTTTTCTGGACAATATGAACCGACGCAATAACTACCACCACTGACGATAGAATCTGGCGTATGTGCTGTCGTTTCAAAGAAAGGAGCATAAACCGCTAACGGCTTAAAGGCAGAGCCTGGCTGCCGCGTACCTTGAAAGGCACGGTGATAACCAAACTTTTCATAGTTTTTCCCAGCATAAAGACTAACAACTTCACGGGATTTATTATCAATAACTGCTCCAGCTGCTTGTAATTTGCCTGAACCTAAAATTGCAGTCATTTTGTTCTCATCATGTGCTTGCTTGTTTGGATCGAGCGCGGTATAAATCGTTAGTCCATTCTGGAATAATGTATTAAGTCGATTATCTAGCTGAGCTTTGATTTTTTTCTTTTCTTCCTCGCTTTGTGTATTGGCAAGACGATCTGCATAACCTTCTTTTTCTGATACTAACCATCTAAGCTCTTGTAGGACGTAAGAGCTGTACATAGGATTGTTTTGAACTTTATTCTTTACATTTAATGTTATCGTTTCTGCTTTATATGTAGTGGCATCTTCTGTTGTTATAGCACCACTTGCTGCGAGTGTATCTAATAGCCGCTCCTGCCTCGCTTTTGTTTTATCAAAATTTTTTAAAGGATTATAAAGTGAGGGGTTATTTGGAATGGCAGCAATAAATGCAATTTCAGCAATAGATAATTCTTGAAGTGGTTTCTGAAAATAATATGTAGCTGCACCACCGATTCCATAAACTTGATTGCTAAAATAGGATTCATTCAGATACATCGTTAAAATCGCGTCTTTATCAAATTCTTTTTCAAGTTCATAGGAATAAAAAAGCTCTGTTAATTTTCGTTCATATGTTTTTTCATCGGATAAATAACGCATACGAACGAGCTGCTGTGTAATGGTACTACCACCTTGAGAAGAAGAATTTGTGCTTGAGTTAGCAACTACTGCACGGACGATAGCACTGAGGTCAAAGCCGATATGGTCATAAAAATGAGCGTCCTCACTTGCAATAAAAATTTCCTGGGCAATTTGTGGAATTTCTTGTAAAGTGAGAGGTTGCCGCCATTCGACATATTCCTCACTAAATGTTTTACCGTATTGATCAATCAGTGTTATTGGAAGCTGTGTTTGTACTTCCGGTAAATGAATAGCGCCAGCAATTTGCTCCTCATGCGCTTTTGCCGTATTAATTTCTGTCCTAATATTTGTACTAATCCACCAAAGGACAGGTAAGGATAGTAGAATGATAAAAAAACCAAAAGCCTTTTTCATGTATGCCTCCACTCTAAATATGAGTCACTCAAAAGAATAACATAATTTGGATGGTTTCCAAATACTCGTTCGGACCTATTTGCTACATTATTAAATAATTGAATAGCGGTATGAGAAACTCTAGACACGTTAAATACCGTAATAAATTTGCTATGAAGTTGTTGACTCATCACGAATGGTTAGGAAAATATTTGTTAAACGTATGCCATAATATAGGTTGATTGGAGTGGAGACTGGGCGACTCCTTGGGGATCAGCGTCACAGATGAGACCCTGGAGCGAGCAACGCGAGTGAAGCGGCTCATCGGACGCCCCCAGGAAAGCGCCCAGTCGGAACGGAAATCAACCCCCACACTTTGGTGATAAGCCAAAAAATTAAAAGTGCAAAAAATCGTCAATACTTTGGTGAAGAAAACCATTGAGAAGTATGTTAGACTAAAATGAGGTCAGAAATGATAGTACTATCATTTTCATTGAAACTGAAATTTTACATTTAAAGGAGAGACTTCAATGTTTCCACAATTAACAACAGAAGTACTAGCAGGCGAAGTACTTGTAGAAATGAAAACAACATTAGGTGCCATCAAAATCAAATTATTCCCAGAGCATGCACCAAAAACTGTTGAAAACTTCTTAGGACATGCAAAATCAGGTTACTATAACGGCATTATTTTCCACCGTGTTATCGAAGACTTTATGATTCAAGGCGGTGATCCAACTGGTACAGGTATGGGTGGCGAATCAATTTGGGGTAACTCTTTCGAGGATGAGTTCTCTGATAAAGTATTTAACCTTCGTGGAGCCCTTTCAATGGCAAACGCTGGACCAAATACAAACGGTTCACAATTCTTTATCGTACAAATGAAGCACCTTCCAAGTGATATGCTTCGCCAATTACAAGGTGCTGGCTTCCCTGAAGAAATTATTGAAGCATATGCTCAAAATGGTGGTACACCTTGGTTAGACCATAAACATACAGTATTCGGTCATATTGTTGAAGGAATGGACATTATAGACAAAATTGCAGAAGTAGAAAAAGACTCCCGTGATAAACCATTAGAAGATGTGAAAATTGAGTCAATTACAGTTTTTGAATAATAATTGTAAGGACGTGTAAAACATGGAACACTTAATGTATCAATTTTTATATTTCCCAGAAGATAAGTCAGGCTATATTCCTGCAGCTTTTGAATTTTTAATCATGCTTATTTTATGTATTGTTGTATTTACCGTTTTCCGTAAAATTTCTAAGAAACAAGAAATTAAATCAAAGGAAATCGAAGCACGTATTCTTTCTGAGAAAAAAAATACAAACAATCAGCAAAATATTTAGTGTACTAGATGCCTCGTAGCCATTAATAGCTGCGGGGCATCAACTTTTGTAGATTAAATTCTATATAAAAAAGTTTGATTATTTTTGAAGCCCTTGCTGCACTAAAATCCTCCATTAGTATTCATTTGGTTTAAATTCAATTGATTTTGCTTGATACATTTTATCCTTAAACATATACATAATTTGAATATCGCCTATACTTCCACCTGTTGGAGAAATTTGACCTCCGATTTTCGCAATGAGTTGATTGTCGTTTATTTCAAAGTTGATAAGATTACCAAAGTATATATCAGGAAATAAATGTTCAGGATCAATTTTTAGAGGTTTAGTATCAATTGCATATTTCTTTTTACCAATACGAATGATTGCTTTGTTAGGTAATAACTCGGTCTTTACTTTTTTTAACGCTATTGCAATTGGGTCATCAACAAGCACTTCAACTGGTACTTCAACAAGTTCCTTATTTATTCTTTGATTTTGAATATGGAAAACGTGAACTTCTCGTTCTAATATTCCAGTACCAGTACCCTTTGTCAAAATTATAATCAACTCATTTTTTCCATCTTTATTGATGTCCTCATAGATAATTTGAGGGGACCAAGTAGGGCTTGTTGTATTTATCCAATAAGGTCTTGTCAGAACACCGCCTTGAAAATTAATTTTAAAATCTGTATATACTCCATTTATCTTTTTAGCATAAAGGGTAACATCCGCTTTATCAGACTTTGTAATTTCATCATATTCATTTATCATTGCTTTAGTTTTTGTTAAAACAGTAAAAAGAGAAATGACAATAATTAATATAAGAATATTTTTCATAAAAAAACACCTCATATTTAGTGTTTTCTATAATTGACTGTTTATTCCACTAAACTTTACCATTAGTACAAAAAGTTCAACAAAAAAGCGCTAATCCTTCTTGAAGTGGGCCCCTAACTCGGAAATTTAATAGATCAACTTTGTTCCCGTGTAATTGGTGGGTGACCCCGAATGTTTCGTCAGTAAAGATTCACTTCAAATCCATTAATCGTAATGGATTTAATTTGTTCAAGCTCTAATGGCTCCTCGGACAGTAACTTCAGTTTCACTTGATTTTTATCCGTGAAGGAAACTAAGCTTGTCAGTTCCTTATGACTTCCGTCTTTTAAAACAATTGTAGCCGTTAACTCTTCAGTTTCTGTCGCATCGCCTTTCCCTAGAATCGTTAAACCAAGTGGGGAAATCTTCAGCTCTTTCGCTACCCAGTCACCAAAGTCCATAGCAAATGGCACCGACTGCCCTTTCATCTCTTCTAGTTTGAAGGATGCTTCCCAATCTCCCTCCATATATTGACCAGCTGTATAAATCTTCGCCTGCAACTCATACTCAGATATATTGATATCCTTCACATTAAATATATTTTCCTCATAATTATACGCATAAATTGGTTTTCCTTGTTCATCTCTCCCGTAGGAATAACTCACTGTAGGAAGAATCTTCTGCCCAGCTGGATTCACTAAATAAAATTCCCCGTGTTCAATCGCATTATTGGCTGGCCACTCTGTTTGCACATATAGTTTGTCATTATGAAGTCCTATATTTGTAATTCGCATTCTGTCGTATAGTTGTGTTTGAATATTCAAGTTACCCGCTGGTAGTACATATACATCTCCTTCAGAGGATGCTCCACCACTTCCGCGAATTGTATCATCTGGCAAGAGCTCAATTTGTTGTTTTTCTACATCTTGTAAATCCAGTGGGAATGTTACATTCTCTAACACTGATTTATCACTTAAAAAAGAACGGATATTTAGCTTAAACTTATCTATACTATTCCCGTTAAACGACATAAATCGAACTAGGGCTGTTTTCGTTGTAGGATCAAAACCAATTCTTTCAGCAGTAAAAGACCGTCCTTTTGACATGTGATAATCATAAATATCCAATGTTTCATCAATACGGTTCCCTTCAACATCCTGCATCGTCACATACACGACAGCCATATCTTCATCCTGCATGGCTGAAACGATTTCCATTTTTATACCCTCATGTTCAACCGTGCTTTCTATCGGTTGAAGTAGTACAGCTATTTCAGGGCTAATTTGCCATAGTAAATTTTTTACATCGTCATTCATTGCAGCACCGACTGTAATAGAGCTAGCTAGAAATACGGTAGCTACAGATGGAATGAGCCATGTTTTCTTTCTTTTTTTCTTTACTTGGCTAACACCCATTTTCACTCTTTTATGTAAATCCTGTGGCAATGGAATCGACTGCACTGATTCTTTTAACTTATCCATAAAAATCTGCCTCCTCTACTTGAACACGTAACTTTTTCAATGCACGATATAGGATTGACTTTACTGTTCCTAATGGGATATGGAGCGTGTCAGCAATTTCTTGAAAAGTATAGCCCTCGTAATATTTCAGTAATACAATTCCTTTTTCATCACTTGTTAATTCCTCTAGTATCTGTTGAAGCAAGACTTTTACGGTTGGGTCACCCTGTTCAAATTGTATTTTGTCTATGTATTCATTTTGCATAGGCACAATCTTTTCTAGCTTTTTTAAACGATTCAGTGAACTACTAATGGCAATCTTAATAAGCCATGTTTTAATGTAAGCAGGCTCTTTTAAGCTTTCAATTTTATCGAACGCTTTATAAGCAGTTTCTTGTACAATATCTAAAGCCTCCTCTTCATTCTTCAAATAAACAAATGCCATTCGATATATATCTGCTTCATACATCTGAAAAAGTTTTAAAAAGGCTTTTTCATTTCCTTTTTGAGCTTTTTTAATTAATCGAATAATGTAACTCACTCCCTTCTATACATTAGACAATTTAGTTCATGTTTTAGCTTAAATAATTTTCATTTTCTCATAAAAAAAGTAGGGAAATATTCTCCCTACGATTTCATTTATATTAATTCCAATTAATAAAACCTTATTACGGAATATTGCTCTAATACGGTAAACAGAATATAAGTATTCCATTTTGATTAGCAATAGCTCATTCCTGCTCATTAAAGAAAACTACGCAGTTAGTGAAAAAGCGACTGCTCTATTGAACAATCGCCCCTGTTAGTGCAATGATCATCTATCGGGCACTGGCATATATTTTGTGAAATAAGCACCTAAAATCAACAATATAACAGTAATAGACCAATTCAATAGCCCCATAAAGTCAAACCAATAAGCAAGAAGATTTGTTACAGCAATTAAATATAAACAAATTGAAGTTAAAATACTCTTAATCCCCGTGATACCAGCTTTTTTTCTTTTTTGAATCAAAACTGATATAGAAAAAATAAGTGTAATTATTAGAATAATAGATAAAATAATCTGTACCAATTTAGTTTCCCCCTTTGTAGTAATCATGCCATTTTAATACTTTCTAAAATGCTTATTAAGTTTCATTTCTTCACAATTCTTTAAAATGATTTTAACATAAATATCCAATAAAAAATCTCTTCTAAGAAAAACTAACGAGGTGATTTTTATCAAACTACAAAGCTACAGAAGAATGGAGCAGATCATTAATAGTCAGCCGCGTATTTTTTGTCGTTGCACCAACCCCCAGATGCTTAGTCTCCAGTTGAGATATATTTCTAAACAAAAAAGGATATCTCAGAAAAACTTGAGATATCCTTCACAATTTACTTATTATTGCTGAAATGCTTGCTTAAAGCGTTGAACACCGTCTTTTACTGTGTCAAATGAGCAAGCAACATTCATACGTAGGAATCCACGACCCTCTTCGCCGTATTTTGACCCTGGCTCTATTGCAAGCTTGCCATTTTCAAGCAAACGTTTCATAATTTCTTTTTCATCAAGTCCTAATTCTCGATAATCAATCCAAAGTAAATAAGTGCCTTGAGGTTTTGTCATATGGATACCAGGTAATTGTTCTAATTCAGCAATTACATAGTCCATATTATTTGAAATGTAAGTAAGCATTTCCTCTAACCATGAAGAACCCTCTGTATAAGCAGCCTGAATTGCAACAGAAGCAAAGGTATTTAATGAGCCTTGACCACTAGCCATATTAACTGCTTCAAGCAACATACGCTTTTTCTCATCCGTCACGATCGTATAGGCAACCTGAATACCAGCTAAATTAAAGGTTTTTGTCGGTGCCATGCATGTAATAATACGATCAGTTTCATCACCAGCGATTTTTGCTAGAGGTGTATGTTTTGAACCATCTAACATCAAATCAGAATGAATTTCATCGGAAATAATCACAACATCATATTTTGCACAAAGTCGCACGATTTCTTTTAATGTAGCTTCATCCCATACATAGCCACCTGGATTATGTGGATTACACAATATGTAGGCTTTCACATTTTGAGCGAGTGCTTGTTCAAAGGCTTCAAAGTCATAGACAAATGTTCCATCTTTTTCTACTAAAGGACAATTCACAATCTCTCGAGCATTACTTTTCGGGATGTTATAGAATGGGGGATAGACAGGTGAGGAAATAAGTACTTTATCTCCTGAATTTGTCAGTGCCATAATACTATTCGCTATAGCTGCAACAACACCGTTACAGAAAACAATTGAACCTTTGTCAATGTGCCAATCATGATGAGTATTCTGCCAGTCTACTATCGCCTGTATAGCTTCATCACTAACATAGCTGTAGCCGAAAACAGTCTTTTCAGCATGCTCTTGTAGCGCTTTTGATACGGCTGCTGGAGCGGCAAAGTCCATATCAGCTACCCACATTGGTAGTATGTCTGAAGCATCTTTTAGTCCATATACTTTTTCCATTGCGTCCCATTTTACAGAGTTTGTACAGCGACGTTTAATAGTTTGATCGAAAATAGACAAGCAAATCACTCTTTTCTTTTTTATTTACTATGGTATCATACGAGTATGATAAAAGGATAATAGGTGAGTATTTTGGAAAATATTAAAATGAATCAAGCGGCCGTACATCTGCTAGAGGAGTGGGATCCATTCCACTTAGGTCCAGACCATTATGATACTGAAACCGCAGATGTTGTAGCAGCATTGCAAGGTATTGATGATCCATCTGTTCTTGCAAAGGTTATTCAAGAAACATATGAGCATTCGTTTGAAGAATGGATTCCATTTGAAGATTGTGTAGCCATTTCGTACAAACTTATTGCGATAAAATTTGAAGCAAAATGTATTATTTAACTATGCTTTTGCTTTTTTATAGAAAACGAGGTTGTCATTCAATTTTGAGACAACCTCGTTTTTAGCTGTTAAGGAAACTTTAGATTTTAAGTTGTGGAAAACTAAGGGCATAGTTTTCGTCTAGGCTCAAGCGCTACATCCTCGAGGTCGCTTCAATCCCTCGGGCAAAAGTGGAGGAGCGCTTACTTTTACTTCGGGCTCTCCAGCGCTTGTCGGATGTAAATGAGCGCTTTAACGCATTGTTCATACAAAATTAACTCTCTTATTTAAATAACGGTAAAATCCCCTGAATGAAAATAATTACTATTGCTATCGGAGAAACATAACGAATTGAATAATACCAAATATTGAACATCACACTAGATGAGGCAAGCTCTTTACGAGAAATGTCCTTTGTATAATAATAGCCTGCAAAGATGGAAATCAGTAAGGCTCCAATTGGCATACCAATACTATTAGTCAAAAAGTCAACAAAATCGAAAATTGAGCGGTCTAAAATTTTCACATCAGATAGGATGCCGAATGAAAGGGCACTTGGAATACCGAAGATGAAAATAATGATGCCACCAATCCAAGCGATTTTTTTACGCTTTTCAGGCTTATCTCCAATTGCGATTGCCACGACAATTTCTAACATGGAAATGGAAGAAGTTACTGTTGCAAATAGTAAAAGTACAAAGAAAATTATTAAGAACAGTCCACCAAGAGGTAATTGCTCAAAAACAGCAGGTAAAATAATAAATACAAGGCCAGGACCTTGATCAGGTGTATAGCCAAGTGCGAATACTGCTGGGAAAATTACTAGGCCTGCAAGTAAAGAAATAATGATATTCATCGATGCAACATTGATGGCCGAGTTTCCAATTTTTTCAGTTTTGGATAGATAGGAAGCATATGTGATCATGACCGCGATCCCAACACTTAACGAGAAGAATGCTTGTCCAAGCGCCTTTAAAAATGTTTCCGCATTTAAGTATGACCAATCAGGGACGAACATAAATTTGACGCCTTCCATTGCACCTTCCAATGTTAAAGAGCGTATAACTAACACAATGAAGAAAATGAATAATAGAGGCATCATCCATGTACTAGCTTTTTCAATGCCGCCTTTAATGCCTGCTGATACAATTGTTATCGTTAATAGCATAAATACCCCTTGTACAAGCACGGCTTCGAACGGGCTTGAAATAACGGTACCAAACAGATCTGCATAATTAGCATCTGAACCAGCAGTATTTAGCTGTAATGTAAAGGCTCGGCCTAAATAGCTTAAAATCCAGCCACCAACAACACTGTAGAATGAAAGTATGAGACCGGCAATAATCATGCCACCCCATCCTATCAAGTACCACGGTTTTCCTGGTGCTTGTTCCTTGAACGACGTAACGGCATCCTTTTGCCCACGGCGACCAATCATAAATTCTGCTATTAACACGGGCAAGCCGATGAAAAATGTACATAAGATGAATAATAAAATAAAGACACTACCGCCGTTAGTACCCGCCATGTAAGGAAACTTCCAAATAGCTCCTAACCCTATAGCACTTCCTGAGGCAGCTAAAATAAACCCAATTTTAGTTGAAAATTGATCTCTCGAAGACACTTAAAATAAATCCTCCTTATACTAAAGTTTTATTTTACCGCAATATTTTCATAACACAAGCAAATTTCAGAAAATGGCATATAGATATTCTTAAATTAAGCTCGTCATGCAACAGAGGTAGTTCTGGCGGCGCAATATATGGTTCTACCGGCGATATTTGTAGTTCGACCCGTAAAGTTATGGATTTATTCACTATAAGTAAAATCCATTTAAATATGTAACAATTAGGAGAAATGATTCGTTACATGTACAAAGGGGGGATAACTGTGACAGAAACTGAATTAATCGAACGGGCTCAGCAAGGAGACAAAGACGCCTATATAGAGCTGATCCGAATACATCAACGAACAGTTGAAAAATTTGCCTTTCAATGCGGCGTACATAGTAATGATTTAGCAGATGTTTCACAGGAGGTATTTGTGAAGCTCTATCGTTTTTTACATCAATTTAAGCAGGATCGTTTTACAACATGGCTCTATAAAATCACACTAAATGCAACACGTGATTATTATCGCAAAGAACAACGAGAACAGGCGAAGGAAGAAAGGCTAAGTGCTCAGCAACAAACGCCCTCATCTTCAGCAGAAAAACATGTCCTTAATTTTGAGGAGGATAGGCTATTACATAATGCTATTAAAGCACTTGATGAAAAATATCGTTATCCTCTCATTTTATTTTACTTCCATGAATTAAAGTATGAAGAGATAGCGGAGGTACTAAATATCTCGTTATCAACTGTCAAAGTTCGTATATTACGTGCAAAGGAAAAACTTAAATCGTTGTTAATGCAAGAGGGGAGTGTTGAAAATGGATGATAAACAATTTGAAAAACGAATGGAGCTTCTAAAAAAATCCTATGATCGCATGGAACCACAGCTAGATCCAGAAGCCGTTTTCGCACAAATCGAGGCAGAAAATGCAACACAACAAGCACAAGAAACATTAACGACTCAAAAGCCTCCCTCAAGATGGCAAAAGCCCGCTGTTTGGATAGCAAGCGTTGCAAGTGTACTTTTATTAAGTGTTCTTGTTTCGTCGTATGTCATTAATCCGTCGACCTTTGTTCAAACAGCTGAACAAGAACAAAACCAAGAATATGACGAATGGCTTTCAAACTTTACAAAAAAATATCAAGAAAAGCGTGAGCATATGCGTAAAGAACTCGACATTCCAGAGAAAGAGTTTAGTGAAATATCGAAGGTTCAAATGGCAGATAATGAAATCAATTCTTTACCTAAAAGAAAAGAGATGTTTCAAGAGATACAGAACACCAATCATGACTTTTTAAAAAGTTTAGAAAAAGATGCATTGGATAATCTACAAACACCCCGCGAGCTAATACAGCTTATTGAAACATATGAAGATCCTATGTCATTTGAAGAATCTTATTTCTTTTATAGTAGATATTCTCACTCGGTAGAAGAAATTGCAGGCTATTATTCTAATAAGCTTGCTCCGTATGAAAAAGTATTATCTCAAAAATCCCAAAGTCTTCCTACAGACCTAAATAAATTAATTGCTTCGGCTGAAAAGCAATATTTTGAATTGCAATATAATGGACAAAGCTTTAGTTTTCGACCTAATCCTGTGTTCGGGAAAGACGCGCCCGACTATATTGAACGCCTTCATCCAAGGGTGTTAGGGTATTTTAAATATTTGGCTACAGGCTCATTACTTGTTGGTGGGGATTTACTCTATTCTATAGAGGATTCTGCAACTATTCTGCGTCTCTATGAAAAAACACTTGTAGCGGATAATCTTTCTGAGACGAATGATTTTAACGTATTAAAGGGAGAGTTTGAAAATACGTGGCTTGCCATTTTTAAAGGAAATGAAACCGATCCAATTCGTACAAAAACTGGGCAATACAAGCCTGAATACATCGATTTATTAACTATCATTGCGAATGGAGAATATGGTGAGGCAATGCGTGAAACAGCGCAATTAATACTAGGTGAAATAAAGTTAACGGGACAATCCAAAACTCTAGAACAGTTAACAACATACGATATATGGATGGGAATATTACATTTGCGAGAAGATACATTTATGCAGACGGAGGATGGAACAACAAGTATAGCAATTGATGACGCTTGGATTGAACAAACTAAATCTCTTTACAATGCGTATGTTAAAACGAAAGACGATACAATTATTAACACATTAGATCCAATTAACATCGTTAGTTTATTTTTATATGCTAATGGGATTGGTGATCGAGAAACTGCTCAAAGACTTTTGTCTGATGATGTGAATATAAATACAGTTGTACAGTTTAATGGAATGGAAAATTTCACAGCTCTTCATGAAATGGGGAGTTCGCAACTAAATATTAGAGCCACTGTAAAAAGTGCAGCGCATGGAGTAATTGGACAGCAATTATCCTTTGAGTTAACCTCTGTAGTAACTGAAAATGGTGCAGCGCGTTACCTAATTAATGCTATTAGCGAATAAGGAGATTTTTTGCCCCACTAATACACGTATGTTATAATTTAAGGCGATATATACGTAGTAAACAAAAAGAAAGTGGGCAAGAGGTTATGGTAAAAAAATATGAATTAGGAGACGTGTTAACCGGAAAAGTTACAGGTATTCAGCCATACGGTGCATTTGTTGCGCTTGATGAAGAAACACAAGGCCTTGTGCATATTTCCGAAATTACGTACGGTTTTGTAAAGGACGTTAGTGAATTTTTATCAGTTGGGCAAGAGGTGGAAGTGAAGATACTTGAAATCGATGAAGAGGCCGAAAAAATTAGTTTATCGATTCGAGCTTTGCAGGAGCGCCCAGCAACATTACGTAAAAAAGATGCACCACCACGTAAATCATTGCAGGACCGTGTAGATGAATCGGATGCGAATGGTTTTAATTCCCTAAAAGATAAATTACAGGACTGGATTGAGCAGTCAGGACAATAAAGTGAAACTTTAATCAGTGGGGGTTCTTTATCCCCCACTGATTATTAGTCTTCACCAATCGGGCGTTTACAGGCAGTTATTTTACCTAACTTCTTTGCTTTTGCTGAATTTTGAGGTGAGAGTCTTGTTGCTGTCGCTTCGCTTTCGCACAGAAAACATTTGTTGCTGTCGCTTCGCTTTCGCACAGAAACCATTTGTTGCTGTCGCTTCGCTTTCGCACAGAAACCATTTGTTGCTGTCGCTTCGCTTTCGCACAGAAAATTACTGCCTGTTAATGCGGGATAAAAAAACGAGGATGCTTTCAATTTTGAAGGTATCCTCGTTTTTTTTCTTTAAGTAAAGCTATTGATTTTTTATTTTTCGAATTCGATATTGTAGGTTTTGACGACTCATACCAAGTGCACTTGCAGCCTTTGTAATATTGCCTTCATATAAATTTAAAACATTTTGCACATAATATGATTCGGCTTCACGTAAATAAGCATCGAGCGGCATAACATCATTTTGTTGGTGGAACATAAAGAATTCCGGCTCGTGATTGGATGTGTCCTGCTGTTGTATCTTGAAACGGAAATGCATTGGAAGTAAATCTGAGGTAACTGTTGACTCAGTCGTCATAAATGACACTATTTCATCTAGTAATAGTTCAAGTTCCTTTAAATTTCCTGGCCAATCATATTGCAAGAATAAATCCTGTACATCAGGTGCAAGGTTCGCTACATTTGAAGCAAATCGCTCTCGATGGCGGCTAAAGTAATCGTCTACGAATGGAAGAATATCTTCTTTTCGATCTGTTAGATTTGGGATAGTAATGGCCATTGTTGCAAAGAAATAATACAGTGATTTTGAAAGCTTCTTTTCCGCAATCAATGTAATTGGATCACTTCCGACGCTGCCAATGAGCATGTACTTAGACTGTGGAAGCGATTGTAATACTTCTAATAGTTGCTCTTGGATGTCTAGGCTTAAAAAATCAATGCGTTCAAAGAAAAAAGTATATGCATTGTCATTGTCATCCTGTAAGAGATCATGTAATTTATCTAAAACAGATTGAGCAGAACGACGACTCACTAGAGTTATAAATGCTTCAGGATCAGACGATGCTGCATGGTGAATACCCTCTGCAACTAAATCCTTTCCTGTACCCGATTCACCAATTAGTAAAACAGGTAATTTCACAGCTGCTGCTTTTTTGGCATTCGCGATCACTTGTTGCATCGATTCAGAAACAGATGTAATCATATCGAATGTTAGCGGTTCATCATAGCGACGAAGGGGCTGATAAACAAGCTTTTCGAGTGATGTAATGTCACGAGCAAATTCAATTGCTCCAATTAGTTTATTTTCAACAAAAAGTGGAAAAGTATCATTAATAGTTGTAATTTCATGGCCATTTTTATTCCAATAGGTTTGTTTTACATTAATTTCCTTTTTACCTGTTTGTAATACACGCATTAAAGTACTTTCATGTTGGCGAAAGGAAAACATTTCAATAACAGAACGATCTGCTAATTCATCAAAATGAAAACCTTCAATTTCTTTCATCTTTGTATTATAAATAATTGTTTTGCCAGAAAGATCAACAGCATGTATACCAACAGAAACATTTGTTGCAATAAACTCATAAAAAGGAAGTAAGGGTTCAGAATTTTTCATAAAATATGCACCTCAAAAATTTTTTACTTGAAATATGCAACGAAATTTTGCATTATAATAAGTGTAAGAATATTTTATACGCAAAAATATTTTGCGTCAATGTTTTTTGCACATTTAAAATACATCTCACGAGGGAGGATTAAAGTATGATTTCATACAAACACGAACCATTCACAGATTTTACTCAAGAGGCAAATTACAACGCATATGTAGAGGCATTAAACAAAGTAGAGAGTTATTTAGGTCAAGACTATCCACTTATTATTGGTGGCGAACGCATTACTACAGAAGATAAAATCGTTTCATATAACCCTGCAAAGAAAACAGAAGTAATTGGTCGCGTATCAAAAGCAAACAAAGAACTAGCTGAAAAAGCGATGCAAGCTGCAGACGCAACATTTAAAACTTGGAAAAAAGTAGATCCAGCTATTCGTGCAGACGTATTATTCAAAGCGGCAGCAATTATCCGTCGTCGTAAACATGAATTCTCTGCACTTTTAACAAAAGAAGCAGGTAAACCATGGGCTGAAGCTGATGCAGATACTGCAGAAGCAATTGACTTTTTAGAATACTATGGTCGTCAAATGCTACGTATTAAAAACGGCCAACCTGTAGAAAGCCGTCCTGGTGAATACAACCGTTATGACTATATTCCATTAGGGATTGGTATTGTTATTTCACCTTGGAACTTCCCATTCGCAATTATGGCAGGCACAACGGTTGCAGCTTTAGTAACAGGTAACACTGTATTATTAAAACCAGCTTCAACAACACCTGTAGTTGCTTATAAATTTATCGAAGTATTAGAGCAAGCTGGTCTTCCGGCAGGTGCTGTAAACTTTGTACCAGGTTCTGGTGCAGAAGTAGGTGACTACTTAGTTGATCATCCAAAAACACGTTTCATCAGCTTCACTGGCTCTCGTGATGTAGGTTTACGTATTAACCAACGTGCATCTGTATTAAATGATGGTCAAATTTGGATTAAACGTGTTATCGCTGAAATGGGCGGTAAAGATACAATCGTTGTTGATAAAGAAGCAGATCTAGAGCTTGCAGCACAATCTATCGTAAAATCAGCATTCGGCTTCTCTGGTCAAAAATGTTCAGCATGTTCTCGTGCGATTATCGTTGAAGATGTATATGACACAGTTGTTAATCGTGTAATTGAGCTTACGAACACGTTAACAGTTGGTGATCCAACGAACTTCAACAACTTCATGGCAACAGTTATTGACCAAGCAGCATTCAATAAAGTGACAGAGTACATTGAAATTGGTAAAGGAGAAGGTCGCCTTGTTGCAGGCGGTACAGCTGATGATTCAGTTGGTTACTTCATCCAGCCAACAGTATTTGCAGATGTAGATCCTACTGCACGTATTATGAAAGAAGAAATCTTTGGACCAGTTGTAGCTATTGCAAAAGCTAAAGATTTCGATCAAGCAATTGATATTGCAAACGATACTGAATACGGTTTAACTGGTGCGGTTATTACAAATAATCGTACGAACTTAGAAAAAGCACGTGAAGATTTCCATGTAGGTAACTTATACTTCAACCGTGGTTGTACAGGTGCAATCGTTGGTTACCAACCATTTGGTGGCTTCAATATGTCAGGTACAGATTCAAAAGCTGGTGGTCCTGACTATCTACAACTTCACATGCAAGCAAAAACAACTTCAGAAATGCTTTAATGTTTAACAAGTTTAGTGGAGATTATTCCACTTTGATGATAGGGCTGTTCCATAAGTAATAGGAATATTTTTAAAAAGAATCTGCGAGACTCCTCCTGGTAAAGTAAGCCTGGCAAGAACCCAGGTGCTAACGTCGAGGCGGCTTATCTAGGAGAAGCAGCAGATTCTTGTGTTTTGTTTATTCAGAAAATACTGATGAATAAAAGTTATTTCTATTAAAATTACTGTAGAAGAACAGAGTCCCTTTATTCCGTAGATTTTTCATCATGAAAGTAAGGAGAGAATACTATATGACAAAAACACAACAAGTTATTGAACAAACTCAAAATTTTGGTGCTGCAAACTATCACCCACTACCAATCGTGATTTCTGAGGCTGAGGGTGCTTGGGTTATAGATCCAGAAGGCAACAAATTCTTAGATATGCTATCAGCTTATTCTGCTGTGAACCAAGGGCATCGCCACCCAAAAATTATCGCTGCTTTAAAAGAGCAAGCTGATAAAGTTACATTAACTTCTCGTGCATTCTATAGCGAAAACCTTGGTGAATGGTATGAGCTTGTTGGTAAACTAACGAATAAACAAATGGTATTGCCAATGAATACAGGTGCAGAAGCGGTAGAAACTGCATTTAAAGCAGCTCGTCGTTGGGCATACGATGTAAAAGGTGTAGAAGATGGCAAGGCTGAAATCATTGCATGTAATGGTAACTTCCATGGCCGTACAATGCTTGCAGTATCTTTATCATCTGACGAAGAATATCGTCGTGGATTCGGTCCAATGTTACCGAATGTTAAGCTAGTAGATTACGGTAACTTAGAAGCATTAAAAGCAGCAATTACTCCAAATACAGCAGCATTTTTAATTGAACCAATCCAAGGTGAAGCTGGTATCGTGATTCCACCAGAAGGCTTCTTAAAAGCTGCTCGAGAGCTATGTCGCGAAAACAATGTATTATTCATTGCAGATGAAATCCAAGCTGGTTTAGCACGTACAGGTAAAATGTTCGCATGTGATTGGGAAGAAGTAGAGCCTGATATGTACATCCTAGGTAAAGCTTTAGGTGGCGGTGTATTCCCGATTTCTTGTGTAGCTGCAAATCGTGATATTTTAGGTGTATTCAATCCAGGATCACACGGTTCAACTTTCGGTGGTAATCCTTTAGCATGTGCTGTATCTATTGCTTCAATTAAAGTATTACTAGATGAAAAATTAGCAGAGCGTTCACACGAACTTGGTGAATACTTTAAAGGTAAATTAAGAGAAATTAATAACCCAGTCATTAAAGATGTTCGTGGACGCGGTTTATTTATCGGAATGGAATTAACAGAGGCAGCGCGTCCATACTGTGAAAAACTTAAAGAATTAGGCCTATTATGTAAAGAAACACATGATACAGTTATTCGATTTGCACCACCACTTGTTATTTCACAAGAAGATTTAGATTGGTCAATCGAGCAAATCGAAAAAGTATTTAAACTTTAACAAAATGTTCACATTTCAATTCGGAAGTATGTTACAATGATGCCGATATACTATCATTAAAAAAAACCAAAGAGGCGATTTAATATGTCTGAAAACTTAAATCTGTTCACATCAACTCAAGAAGTTATTCAAGAAGCTCTAAATAAACTTGGCTATGACGAAGCAATGTATGAATTATTAAAGGAACCGCTTCGCATGCTACAAGTACGCATTCCAGTGAAAATGGATGATGGTACAACAAAAGTATTTACTGGATACCGTGCACAACATAATGATGCTGTAGGACCAACTAAAGGTGGGGTACGTTTCCATCCAGCCGTATCCGAAGAGGAAGTTAAAGCGCTTTCAATGTGGATGACATTGAAATGTGGTATCGTGGATTTACCTTATGGCGGTGGTAAAGGCGGTGTCATCTGTGACCCTCGTCAAATGTCTATGGATGAAATCGAACGATTAAGCCGTGGTTATGTACGTGCAGTTAGTCAAATCGTAGGACCAACAAAAGACATTCCTGCGCCAGACGTATTTACGAATGCACAAATTATGGCTTGGATGATGGATGAATACAGCCGTATGGATGAATTCAACTCACCAGGTTTCATCACAGGTAAGCCACTAGTGCTTGGTGGTTCTCAAGGTCGTGACCGTGCAACTGCACAAGGTGTAACAATCGTTATCCAAGAAGCAGCGAAAAAACGTGGCATTGATATTAAAGGTGCACGCGTTGTTATTCAAGGCTTCGGTAACGCAGGTAGCTTCCTTGCAAAATTCATGCATGATTTAGGTGCAAAAGTAATCGGTATTTCAGATGCTTATGGTGCACTTCATGATCCTGAAGGTTTAGATATCGAGTACTTATTAGATCGTCGCGATAGCTTCGGTACAGTAACAACACTATTTGAAAACACAATTTCAAACAAAGAATTATTAGAGCTTGAATGTGATATTCTAGTGCCAGCTGCTATCGAAAACCAAATTACTGCTGACAATGCACATAACATTAAAGCAAATATCGTAGTAGAAGCAGCAAACGGTCCAACGACTGCTGAAGCGACTAGAATTTTAACTGAGCGTGGCATTTTACTTGTACCAGACGTATTAGCATCTGCTGGTGGAGTTACAGTTTCTTACTTCGAATGGGTACAAAATAACCAAGGTTATTACTGGACAGAAGAAGAAGTTGAAGAACGTCTATACAAAAAAATGGTTGATGCATTTGAAAACGTTTATACAACAGCGACAACACGAAACATTAACATGCGTTTAGCAGCTTATATGGTAGGTGTTCGCCGCACTTCAGAAGCTTCACGCTTCCGTGGATGGGTTTAATCAACATATAAATAAAAACGAGTCATTCCTATTTAAAGGGATGACTCGTTTTTTCTATTGGTGCCTCTTTTTTATTCGCATGAATAAGGTGTTCAAGACGTTGCTCCAAGAACATCTTTTTTTCTTTCCGCTCTTGGCGTATTTGTATAAATCTTAGAAGAAATAATCCTCCGACGATAACAACACTGCTAATAATCACAATAATATGCATAAGCAAAATTCCTTAGTTTTATGTACTAAGCCTTACTATACAGGGGTTATCTAAACAAAATCTGAACAGCTTTCAAATTTAGATTGTTCGAAGAGTAATCAGACGGATAGAACTCTCAAAGTGTCAGATATGATTTGCCACATGTTCACCCATAGTTTGTTCAGATGTTGTTCAGGCAGACTATAGTAAATTGAAGTATGTCGGTATTTGAAGAATAGAAAGGAGAGAAAAAGATTAATAGAGAACGATGAATACAAAAGATTGGAGGAGAAAATGTGGGAACAATAACCAAACAAAAAAAATGGTGGAAACGTTCGCTTGGCATAATGCTCTCCACGATGCTAGTTGCAAGTAGCCTTTCTGTGGGAGCAGTACCTGAGAAGGTGCAAGCAGCTAGTAACAAAGTTCCAGGCAATGTGAGTAATCAACCTGTGCTATGGTTGAAAGCAAATGATGGAGCAGTAACCGATACTGATGAAACAATTACTGAGTGGGTAGATCAGACGGGTACAAACAACTTTACTGTATATGGAACGCCGAAGCTTACAGCAAATGGCATAAATTTCAACCCTGTTGTTTCGATTTCTGGGAATAGTGGCAAATTGGAACAAGGTGCAAAAACAAAGTTTGTAGGAGATAAAGAAATCACATATGCGGATGCATATGCAGTATTTAATCATCCATCGGGGGTGATTGTGGGTTCAATAACAGGTGGTCTAAATTATGGGCCTGCTATCTTTAGTAAAGAAGGAAACACATTCTATGGTGCAGGTAATGGGGCTAATAGTACTTATACTACTATTAATTACCCAATTAATGTTGCTCAACCAGGAATGGCTAATAGTGATATTGGTGGCTCTGACCATACTGTTCGGTTTGATGGTAAATACCAAACTCTTACTGGAAAGGCAGCGTTTACTCCATTATCAATTACTCCTATTATCGGTAGTACACTATCAAAAAATAGCGGTTCGAATTATATGAATTTTAACGGTGATATTGCTGAGGTCATTGTATATAATGCAAGTACAGCGAAAGACCGTGCAAAAATTGAAACGTATTTAGCTGTAAAGTACGGCATCACATTAGATAATGGCGAAGTGGACTATGTGGCGACAAACGGCAATACCGTATGGGCAGCCGATAGTACATACAAAAATAACATTGCAGGTATTGGTCGTGATGATGCGGAAGGATTGTATCAAAAACAAAGCCGTAGCATTAATGAGGATACTCAAGTAGCGATAGGTTCTAATGAATTGAAAGAAACGAATGCGTTGAACAAATCTGAACTAATCGATAAGCAATACCTAGTTTGGGGTGACAATGGTCAAACATTGGCATTTGATAATCATGTCGGCACGACTAATAAATATCATTCAAATCGTGTATGGAAAGTACAAAATTCAGAGAATGTGGGCGAAGTTCAAATTGCCATTCCGAAGAGTGCAATGGTAGAAAACGCTGAATTACTTTTAAGTGACATTGATACAGATTTCACAACTGCAGCTGAGCATCCATATGTATTAAGTGAGATGACTTTGAATGGTACAGTTCATTACACAACAAAAGTAACATTAAGAGATGGACAATACTTTACATTTGCTGCACCAGCACCTGAACTAGTAGGTGCTATGCTAGAACAAATAGGTACTGATGGTAATCGAATTACGCTAACATTTGACCAAGAAGTAGCGTTAACAGATTTAACAAATTTCACAGTGACTGTTGATGGTAAAGCAGTATCACCTACATTTAAAGTAGACCCAACAGACAATAAAAAGCTAATTCTTACACTACCTTCGGGAACAGATGTAACAGGTAAAAAGATAAAGGTAGCTTATGATGGTGCAGGAAACTTAGTCGGTAA
Source organism: Lysinibacillus sp. FJAT-14222 (assembly GCF_001278875.1). Classification (NCBI taxonomy): domain Bacteria; kingdom Bacillati; phylum Bacillota; class Bacilli; order Caryophanales; family Bacillaceae; genus Lysinibacillus; species Lysinibacillus sp. FJAT-14222. Next base: position 244,324 of record NZ_LIYL01000010.1, read on the forward strand.
AAACACGTTACCTGTACGACCATTTATCAAGGATATAACATCAGTAGACAAATCACTACTACAAACAACGGTAACAGAAGTAACTGGCTTAACATCAACGGACTACACATTAAAGAGCTGGGCAGACTTAGAGACAGCATTAAAAGATGCACAGGAAGTATTGGGTGATCCAGATACAACACAGGAAGAAGTAGATACGGCATTAACAGCTCTAAACAATGCAAAAAATGCATTACGAATTCCAGAACCAACAAGTGTAACACTTGAACAAACAGTAGCAGATGGCAATAAAGTGACGCTAACATTCGACCAAGAAGTAGCGTTAACTGATTTAACAGGTTTTACAGTGACTGTTGATGGTAAAGCAGTGACACCTACATTTATAGTGGACCCATCAGACAATACAAAGGTCATTCTTACTTTACCTGCTGGAACAGATATAACTAATAAAGAAGTAAAAGTGATTTATGATGGTACAGGAACATTAAAAGGAACAAACGATGCGCCTGTAGTTGATTTTACAAAGGTCGCAGAAGACCCGTTTAGCGCAGCCCTACAAATTACAAAACCTTCTACTTCAACTGTGAATGACTCTCATCCAACATTTGGAGGAATGGTTTTAGTCGTGGATTCGATAACACCTCCAACGGTTACGGTTGTACTTACCGATGAAAATGGCATAGAAATTACAGGTACAGCGACAGTGAATGAAAAAACTGGTGAGTGGACATTTACACCTCCATCAGAATTATTACCGTTACCAAATGGAACGTATACATTAAAAGTAACGGCTACAGATGATACTATAACAGCTACAACAGAAAAAACATTTACAATCAGCACACACGTAGTAGTCGATACGTCTAAGCTGGAGGCAAAAGTGAATGAAGCAAACGGTTTAACAGCAGGAAACTACACACCAGAGAGCTGGTTGGATTACCAAACAGCATTAGATAATGCAAAATTGGTATTGACTAATCCAATTGCAACACAAGCAGAAGTTGATGCAGCCTTAGTAGCATTAACAAAGGCTCAAGGAAAACTTATCACTGTGCCAACGCAAACACCAGGACTAGGCTCACTAACACCATCAACAGGTACATTAAGCCCAAGCTTCTCATCAGAAGTCACAAACTACACAATGAATGTTGATTACGTAACATCTCAACTATCAATCACAGCGATACCACTTAATCCAGGTGCGAAGGTGACAATGACAGCCAACGGACAAGCTGTTAACATAGGTGATTTATTCCCACTAGCAGTTGGAGAAAACAAAGTTGTGATTACTGTGACAGATGCAACAGGTACGAAACAGTATGTGATTACAGTTTATCGAGCGAATGATACATCATCAGGCTCAGGTGGCGGAGGAAGTACATGGACACCAACACCACCGACTGAGAACACAGGGTCAACGACAACAAAGATCAAAGTCGAGTTAGAAATTGATGGTGACAATCCGATGGAAAAAACAACGGTGGAAATTGAGCGCACAAAACATGCAAACGGTGAAATCACAGACCTTGTGGCATTAACGGAAGCGAATGCGAAAGAAGCCGTAGAGAAAGCCAAGCAAATTGGCAACAATATTGCACGTATCGTAATTCCAGATATCAAAGATGAAGTGGATAAAGTAATGGTTGAAATGCCAAAACAATCGATTCAAACGCTACGTGAAAATGGCTTATCCTTAGAAATTTCAACTAATAATGCGCATATTGCAATCCCACTAAGCTCTATGGATGGAGTGAATGATAATTTCTACTTCCGCTTAGTGCCAGTGAAAAAGGAAAGCGAGCGCAAGGCCATTGAAGAACGTGCAAAAGTTGAAAAAGTAGTACGTGAAACCCTACAAAGCAATGATGTGCGTGTCGTTGCACGTCCAATGACGATTGAAACGAATATGCCTAGCCGTCCTGTACAACTGACACTGCCACTAAAAGGTGTGAAAGTGCCAACAGGAGCGGCAGAGCGCCAAGCATTTTTAGAGCAATTTGCGGTGTTTATTGAACAATCAGATGGCAAGAAAAAAGTAGTATTCCCTGAAGTGGTAACAATGGCGAAGGGTGAACTTGGTTTACGCTTCACAGTGGACAAGTTCGGCACATTTACGGTTATTCAATTCGAGAAACCAACAGTAGGTAAGCATGAGGCTTATATTAAAGGCTTCTCGAATGGTACATTTGGTCCTGAGAAAAACGTGACACGTGCGCAAGTAGCGACGATGATCGCACGTATCTTAGGCTACACGGATGACCAAACGGTAGACTATGCACCATTTAAGGATATTCCAAGTAATCATTACGCAGCAGGGGCTATTGCCTTTGTGAAAGAGCGAGGCATTATGAATGGCGATATGAATGGTAATTTCCGCGCAAGCGAGAACATTACACGTGCACAAATGGCGACAGTGGTTGCGAACTATAAGCAGCTTTATATAGAAGAAAGTGTAACGATTACTTTCAACGATACAAAAGGTCATTGGGCACAATGGGTTATTGAAGCGAATCGTACTGCTGGCATTATTAACGGTCGTGAGGACGGAAGCTTCGCACCAAACGAGCACCTAACACGTGCACAAGCCGTTGTCATGATGAACCGCATGTTTGAACGCGGCCCATTAAATGGCGTGACAACACCAAGCTTCCCAGACGTTAAAGCTAAACACTGGGCATTTAAAGAAATTGAGGAAGCAGCGAAATCACATGCTTACTTTATCGATGAAGATAAGAATGAGCAGCTTTCAAAATAAGAAATAGCAAAAGCAGGCTAGGGGAAATCCTTAGCCTGCCTTTTTCAATCGAGACGGATAGGATACTCAGGTAAAATGGTTCATTGTTCAGATTTTGTTCAAACGTACTATGATAGTATTTTCAATGGGAGTTGATATAAAAAAGAGAAAGAAATAAGATGTAAGCATACATAAAAAATTGTAAAAATATTTCAATAATAGGAGGCATGATAATGAAAAAAAATATCAAAATTATCGTGAGTATTATCATGCTATTTGTCGTTGCTTTTTTCATTGGTAATCAGGATTATTTCTCCACTAAAAACCCTCAAATCGTAGAAGATGGCGCTGTTACCATTACTACGGAGCAATTAAATAAGACCGTAAAACTTGAAGGTGAGTGGTCCTTTTATCCAAATGTCCTGATACCATCTTGGGAGTCACTTGATATCTATAAAAATAAGCGTATTTCCATTGATGTTCCAGCAAATTGGCAAGAATATGTGCAGCCAAATGTAGAAGGGCTCGCAGTGGGGACTTATCATATCAAAGTAAAAGTACCCGTTGAAGGACATTATGGCTTGTATATTCGTACGATTAGGCAATCAAATCGCGTTTTTATTAACGGTGTGGATGTGGGGGCAAAGGGCAATCCTAGCACAACGTTAAATGATTATCGAACTGAAAATGATGATAAATATACTGTTTTTGCACGAAGTGAGAATAAAGAACTCGATATTATTATACATGTAGCTAATTTTCATTATCCGCAGGCGGGGATTATTTATCCTATTGAATTTGGTACAATGCAGGAAATACAGCATCATTATCGGTTGAAAGTGTTGGCAGATACATTTGTAAGTATCGGATATATTGTTTTTGGAATTATTTATGTCCTAGCTTATGTACAGAATCGTAGGCGCAAAGAAGAATTATGTTTTGGCCTCTTTACGATAGTATTAGGGTTATATATGTCATTTATTAATCAAAAAGTGTTTTTCTTATTAATTCCGAATATGCTAACTTCAAGTCAGGTTCGTTTACAGCTAGGAATCTTACCTATTGCTCTTATGTGTTTAACACTTTTTATTTATTTTATGTACCCACAATTGACGAAAAAAAGAATCATTTACGCCATTATGATTTTGCTTGGTATCGTTTTTGTTGTTTATGGTATTTATAATCCATTTACTCACAATCAAATGGCTACTTCAACAGAGGCACTCATTATCAGGAAGTTGGCTTTTATTGCGGTTACCGCTCCAGTTGTTTTATATAATGTATGGATTCTAATTCGTGTGATGTTGAAAAGACTCGAAGAAGCTCGCTATATTTTAATCGTTCTCGCAGCTATTTGCTGTTATGCTATTTTATTAGTTCTTAACTTTTTAACAGGAATACCAATCGATTATAGTGAATTCGTGTTATTTATACTTGTGCTTTTAGGTTTTGCCTCATTATTAAACTACCGTTCAAATATCGCCTTTATGAAAATACAAGCATTATCAGAAGAACTGCTTGCACACAATCAAATGAAGGATGAGTTTTTACTTAAAACTTCACATGAATTAAGGACGCCGTTGAATGGTATTTTAAATCTATCAAAATTGCTAATGGAAGGTGCACAAGGACCGTTGAAGCGTGCCCAACAAGAGCAAGTAATTTTAATTCATAATGTAACACAACGTTTAGGTCATTTAGTAGAAGATTTGTTATTTTCATCCAATTACATGACTGGAGAAGTACGTGTCTCACCACGTGCAGTACCGATATCCGTTATCAATGAAGTGATAGAAGAAATTCGGAGTGTCATGCCTAAAAATGGTCATGTGCGTTTAATTGATGAGGTAGACTTGGCATTGCCTGCCATGTTAACAGATGAATTGCGCTTTAAACAGGTTCTTTACAGTCTATTACACAATGCGATCCAGCATACGGAAATTGGAGAAATCACGGTTAGGGCATATGTTCATCATGAGCATATGGTCATTCAAGTAAGTGATACAGGGTTGGGTATTCCTCCACAGGAATTAGAACGCATCTTTAATGCCTTTTATCAAGTAAAGAATAATCATAAAAAGGAAGGGCTTGGGTTAGGGCTGAGTATTGCCAAAAATATTGTTGAAAAATTAAATGGTGATATTCACGTAAAAAGCTTGTTAGGAGAAGGAACCACATTTACATTTACGATGCCACTCGCAACAGACGAGCAATTTAGCGATGAAAAATCACTAGCAATGGTTACCCATAAGGCAACGGAAGTACTACAGCTTAAATTACCATTGATCTATAAAGGTAATGATAAAAGAATACTGGTTGTAGATGATGACCATGTCAACATTAAAGTTTTAACTGACGCTTTGTCCTTAAAGGGATATACCGTGATAGCTGTTGATAACGGCTTTGATGCAGTGGATTATATTAAAACCAATCAAGTGGATTGTATGTTAATAGATTTAATGATGAATGGTATGTCAGGCTATGAACTATGTAAGCAGGTGCGAAAACAATATGACATGCTAGAGCTGCCAATCATAATATTGACAGCAATCATGAAGCAATCTGATTTAGTGCTAACATTGCAAGTTGGTGCCAATGATTATTTACAAAAGCCTATTGCGATGGATGAATTATTTATTCGCATCGAATCTTTACTTGCTGTTCGTCAATCGTCCATTGATGCAATTGAAGTGGAGATGAATTATTTGTATTCACAAGTAACACCCCATTTTGTCTATAATACACTCAATACAATTATTGGTTTGAGCTACACTGATATGGATAATACGAGAGAAGCACTCTACTGCCTAGCGACGTATTTCCGTGCAAAGCTAAACGTACACTATCGCAATAGTTTTGTTTCAATTGAAGAAGAAATAGAGCTAGTAAAGGCATATCTTTATATTGAAAAGATGCGTTTTGGTGATCGCTTGACTATTAAATACGATATTGATGAATCCATACAATTAATGATTCCTGCACTTTCTATACAGCCATTCGTGGAGAATGCCGTTTTTCATGGTATCTCTAAGAAACAAGAAGGCGGTACGATTGAGGTAAGTGTACAACGAGAGGGACAATTTGTTCGTATTAAAATATATGACAATGGTGTAGGTATTCCAGATGACAAGCTGCAGCAATTATTGAATGAAGAAAGTTCTCGCATTGGTTTTACAAACCCACTAAAAAAATTCAAACTGATAAAAAATGCAAGTCTTCGTTTATACAGTGAAGAAGGAAAAGGTACAACTATTCTACTATTATTACCTGAAGGTGGTGGAGCATGAATATAATCATTGTGGATGATGAAAAAATGGCTATTGATGTTTTAAGAATTAAGTTAACTCGACTTACACAATTTCAGATTACTATTAAGGGGGCATTTACCAATGCGGCAGATGCCCTTGCCTTTCTTGAAAAAGAATCTGTAGATATAGTTTTTTTAGATATTGAAATGATCGACATGCATGGCTTACAGGTGGCAAAACAACTAGTCATCAAACAACCATCGTTACAAATTATATTTGTAACGGCCCATGCTCAATTTGCAGTGGATGCTTTTGAGGTTGAGGCAACGGATTATTTGTTAAAGCCTGTTCATGAGAAACGACTAATTAAAGCGTTGACAAAAGCACAACAAAGGTGGCAAGTAGAGACACCAATAGAGAATAAAGAGAATCTCTTATATGCCCATACTTTGGGTAGCTTCTATTTACTTGACGCTCAGCATGAGGTGATGAAGTGGCGTACAAGGAAAGTAAAGGAACTATTTTTATATTTATGGTTCCATCAAAAAAGGCCCATGCTAAATGTCGTGATCATCGAGGATCTATGGCCGGATTTAGAATTTGATAAAGCGGCAAGCAATTTACATACATCTATTTATCAATTAAGAAAGCTTCTAAAGGAAAATGGCATTAAAGATCCGATTCAACTGGTGAATTATCATTACCAATTAAATGTTGACATAGAAAGTGATTACGAGGAGCTCAATCAAATACTAGAACAGGAAAATCATGATGAAACGCCCATTCAGCAGCTTTTAAATTGCTATGAGGGTGATTTTTTAGCGGAAGAAGAGTACCTGTGGGCAATTCAAGTACAGCTACGCTTAAAGCAGGGTGCAATGCATGTGCTTGAAATGTACATAGAGAATTCATTATCCACTAATTCTCTATTAAAATTGAACTGCCTACAAAAGTTACTAGAATTAGATGAATTCAATGAGAAGTATATGTTTTTACTATTAGAATTTTTAATCCAGCAAAACAAAAAACAAGATTGTGTAAATTGCTATGAGCACATACAGGAGAAATTAGCTGAAATAAGTGTCTCCGTTCCCGAGAAGATTCATAAGATTTATAACGAGTACATGGCCAAAGTTTAATCTTTGCTTTCTCCAACAGAATTATGAGAAAATCCAACTAGAAAGGGGCGAATTGAATGGATTCATTTACATTTTATAACCCAGTGAAGTTACATTTTGGTGAGGATGCACTGGAAAAGCTTCCAAATGAGCTAGGGCAGCATGGTAAAAAGGTGTTAGTAGTATATGGAGGAGGCAGCATTAGGAAAAATGGTGTATACAATGCTGTCATCGAAAAATTGCGAGAAGCGGATAAAACCATATTTGAGCTGAGCGGTGTTGAGCCAAATCCACGTGTGGAAACAGCAAGACTTGGTATTGATCTTTGTAAAACAGAAGGAATTGATTTAGTGCTAGCTGTTGGCGGCGGTTCCGTCATTGACTGTTCCAAGTTAATAGTTGCTGGTGCAAAATATGATGGCGATGCTTGGGATATTGTGAAGCGTAAAGTATTTGTGCAGGACGCTTTACCACTCGGAACAGTTTTAACGCTAGCAGCAACAGGTTCCGAAATGAACTCTGGCTCCGTTATTACAAACGCGGCAACAGAAGAAAAACTAAGCTGGGGTAGCCCTGCTGTATTCCCGAAATTTTCGATTTTAAATCCTGTGTATACAGTGACAGTACCAAAAAATCATACAGTTTACGGTATCGTTGATATGATGTCGCATGTATTTGAACAATATTTCCATAATACGATGAATACACCGATTACAGATGAAATGTGTGAAGGTGTATTACGAACTGTCATTACTACAGCACCTAAATTACTTGAAGATTTGGAGAATATCCAGTTACGTGAAACGATTTTATTAGCTGGAACAATTGGGTTAAATGGATTCTTATCAATTGGCTCTCGCGGTGATTGGGCGTCACATAATATTGAGCACGCTGTATCTGCAGTATACGATATTCCGCACGCAGGTGGTTTAGCAATATTACAACCACATTGGATGCGTCTAAGTGTACCGGTGAACCAGGAGCGTTTTGCTGGTATTGCAACACGCGTTTTCGGTGTCGATGCTACAGGGAAGTCACCAGAAGAAGTTGCATACGAAGGAATTGATCGTTTATCGGCATTTTGGACCTCATTAGGAGCTCCAAGTCGCCTTGCAGATTATGAAATTGATGATTCGAAATTCCATCAAATTGTAGAACATGCTATGCAAAATGGACCTTTTGGAAACTTCAACAAATTACAGGAAGAAGATGTCCGTACTATTTTGCACAACGCTCTTTAAATAGTAAAAGTGAGGCTCATTTCGTAGCCTCACTTTTTTTGAGAAATCGCAAGAAATAATGTTGAAATTTGTCATAAAAGTTTCTTTGTAGATATAACATCGTTGTTGCAAAAGAAGCGGTTTTTGTCGCAATTACTCGTTCCATGTAGGCTGTTCAGAATTTGTTCAGCTATGTTTATTAAAATAAAGACAATATTAAACAGGGATGGAGAGGGAACAAATGTTGAAACAATTGCTTGAAGACCGTATTGGCACATTGCGTTGCATAGAGACACCATTTCGACAGCATGTTTATAAATTACAAAATTGTGTAGAAGTATTGGGGATTGAAGCGAAATCACTGCAAATTGAGAATGACCAAATTGTCATGGGATCCATCGTCAATCAAAGTATATTTTTTAAAAGTTTACGATTTGGTCAAACGAATATTACTATTACAGATGGTGTAAATAAAGCAATTGTACAAGTATTTGTACGTCCTTCTGGGGAAATCGTTGTAGAAGTGAAGCCTTATTTAGGGAATGCTGAAATAGTGCTAGCTTATTATAAAACGATATTAGCAGATACAGCTATCGCGATTGATTTAAAAGGTGCTTTAAAACATTATTTGGTGGCTCATCAAATGATGAACGATGCTGATTCAATTGCAGAGGTACACTACCAATCTATGCATCCCAATGTATTGAAAAATTCTTACGCTGGTAATTTTATTTTAGGATGTCATACAGATGGAAGAGAGATTACAAATGCTGAAGAATATGCATTAGCTAATCGTTTAGTAACATTAAAATTCACAAAAATAGTTATTCAACAGCAGGGTGTAAAAAAGATTATCGCATTACAAATGCTATTAACTTTTATGATCACAAATCATGTTTTTGTAAGTAATGAAGAAATTCCAGATTGCTTAATTGAAGATGCAATTAATCGAGAACGGAATCATCTAGTATTGGTATAAAAAATAGCCAACTGCCTGAAATATGGCAATTGGCTATTTATCTTATTGTAGAAAAAATGTTTCGGGTGATATTATTGCTCTAATGTAGAGTTTTCAGGTCTTTCGCCAACATGTACCCAATTTATTTTTCCGTCATCTTCATCAAATAAAATAGCTACTTTTGAGACGCCCTTCTGACTTAAAATAACCTCTGTTAAATGGTCACGTACATCATCCAGATAAGCGAGTGATAAGTTTGCATCTGCTTCTGCAACTAATTCCACATGTAAAAATTCACCTTCTTTAATAACCTCTAAACGTACAATATCTTGAATGCTTGGATCATCCATGACAAGATGAGCAATATGGTTGAGCATTTCTTCATCTGTTTCACCAATAACTCCACGTGCATTATCAAGGAACACTTTAGCTACTACATAGAACATCATACAGCCGATAATCATCGAAACAAGTCCTTCAATTCTTGCCCAGCCTGTAAAATGTGCAATTAAAATAGCAGCGAAGGCTAAGACATTCCCCACTGTAGCAACTAGATCTTCCATAAATACTAATTTTGTTGCTGGTTTTGCACGATGTAAATAGCCAAATGCCTTAGGGATTGCTGTTAATATTCCTGCTTTTTCCTGCCCAGCATCATGTAGAATTTCTACGGCAGCTTTTGTAAGAACTGATCCTTCTAAAACAATACCGATAAATAATACTCCCAGTGCAATGAGCATCCCTTTAGATACTCCAGCGGGGTGCATAAAATGATGCCAGCCTTCTTTTATAGTTTCATAAGAAAGGATAGCTACAATAATAACAGCAAAAAGACAAACTAAATTTACAATTCGGCCAAAGCCTCCAGGGAATTGTTTTGTCGGTGCTTTTTTCGAAAGTGCTGAGCCGACATAAACGAATAATTGGTTTGCTGCATCCCCTAAAGAGTGCATCATTTCTGCAAACATGGCAACATTACCTGTAAAGAAGAAGGCGGCACCTTTAATAATTCCTAAAAAGGCATTTACACCCGCTGCCAAAAGAGAGGGTTTATTACCGTCTTTTAATAGTTTCAATATTTCTGCCACGAAAGAATCCTCCATCTAATTTAAAATTTCCATCTCGATTTTTTCTATATAAGATAGTGCTCGTAATGAGCGATAAAATGACAGCAAGTTATCAGAGACAATTAATGATAAGCGTAAATCTAATTCATGTAAAACTTTATCGTTATTTTGAACATCTTGAATGCGAATGTTTTCGATTATAATATTGTTCTCCTTTAGAAATTGTAGAAAGGATTCACTATTTTCATCATCGTTAATCTGAACTTTCAATGATATTTCTCGCATACGAATTCGTTTTGGTCCTATTTTCATTAGGAACGGAGATAAAACCTCAATTCCAAAAACGATGATAATAACAGCTAATGTTGCGTCCATATAGAAGCCTGCGCCGACTGCAATTCCTATCCCCGCAGCTCCCCAAATCATGGCAGCAGTTGTTAAACCTGAAATACTATCATTTCCCCGTCTTAAAATAACACCTGCTCCAAGAAATCCAATACCACTCACGACCTGCGCAGCTAAGCGAAGAGGATCCATTGTAATATTAATATCTGATCTTGGGGGTGTTGAGTACGCAGTTTCAATCGAAATAATGGTTAATAAACAGCTAAATGTAGCAATGACTAAGCTCGTTTTTAACCCTACAGGCTTCTTTTTTAATTCCCTTTCAATGCCGATTACTAAACTTAATGTGGCTGCAATAACTAATTTTATGCCAACTTCATATGTAATCATATTTCCAAATAAGGTTTCCATAC
>NZ_LIYL01000010.1:260426-372707 GCF_001278875.1 Lysinibacillus sp. FJAT-14222
GAAATGGGGGGACGCAGTAGGATAGGGTAAGCGCGCCGTTGGTTGTGCGCGTCCAAGCAGTAAGGCGTGTGTGTAGGCAAATCCGCACACTATAACGTTGAGCTGTGATGGCGAGTCCGTATGNTGTTGGTTATGCGCGTCCAAGCAGTAAGGCGTGTGTGTAGGCAAATCCGCACACTGTAACGTTGAGCTGTGATGGCGAGTCCGTATGGACGAAGTTCCTGATTTCACACTGCCAAGAAAAGCCTCTATCGAGGTGAGAGGTGCCCGTACCGCAAACCGACACAGGTAGTCGAGGAGAGAATCCTAAGGTGTGCGAGAGAACTCTCGTTAAGGAACTCGGCAAAATGACCCCGTAACTTCGGGAGAAGGGGTGCTCTTGAGCGTGCAAGCGCATGAGAGCCGCAGTGAATAGGCCCAGGCGACTGTTTAGCAAAAACACAGGTCTCTGCAAAACCGTAAGGTGACGTATAGGGGCTGACGCCTGCCCGGTGCTGGAAGGTTAAGAGGAGTGGTTAGCGCAAGCGAAGCTGCGAATTGAAGCCCCAGTAAACGGCGGCCGTAACTATAACGGTCCTAAGGTAGCGAAATTCCTTGTCGGGTAAGTTCCGACCCGCACGAAAGGCGTAACGATCTGGGCACTGTCTCAACGAGAGACTCGGTGAAATTATAGTACCTGTGAAGATGCAGGTTACCCGCGACAGGACGGAAAGACCCCGTGGAGCTTTACTGTAGCCTGATATTGAATTTTGGTACAACTTGTACAGGATAGGTAGGAGCCAGAGATCTCGGAGCGCCAGCTTCGAAGGAGGCGTCGGTGGGATACTACCCTGGTTGTATTGAAATTCTAACCCATGCCCCTTAGCGGGGCAGGAGACAGTGTCAGGCGGACAGTTTGACTGGGGCGGTCGCCTCCTAAAAGGTAACGGAGGCGCCCAAAGGTTCCCTCAGAATGGTTGGAAATCATTCGTAGAGTGTAAAGGCACAAGGGAGCTTGACTGCGAGACCTACAAGTCGAGCAGGGTCGAAAGACGGGCTTAGTGATCCGGTGGTTCCGCATGGAAGGGCCATCGCTCAACGGATAAAAGCTACCCCGGGGATAACAGGCTTATCTCCCCCAAGAGTCCACATCGACGGGGAGGTTTGGCACCTCGATGTCGGCTCATCGCATCCTGGGGCTGTAGTCGGTCCCAAGGGTTGGGCTGTTCGCCCATTAAAGCGGTACGCGAGCTGGGTTCAGAACGTCGTGAGACAGTTCGGTCCCTATCCGTCGTGGGCGTAGGAAATTTGAGAGGAGCTGTCCTTAGTACGAGAGGACCGGGATGGACACACCGCTGGTGTACCAGTTGTCTTGCCAAAGGCATCGCTGGGTAGCTATGTGTGGACGGGATAAGTGCTGAAAGCATCTAAGCATGAAGCCCCCCTCAAGATGAGATTTCCCATTACGCAAGTAAGTAAGATCCCTCAAAGACGATGAGGTAGATAGGTTCGAGGTGGAAGTGTGGTGACACATGGAGCTGACGAATACTAATCGATCGAGGACTTAACCAAANGAGGTAGATAGGTTCGAGGTGGAAGTGTGGTGACACATGGAGCTGACGAATACTAATCGATCGAGGACTTAACCAAATTGTTTGAACATTCAATGCACCGTTTATCCAGTTTTGAAAGAATAAAAACTATTAATAAGATACTTGTAATTATAATAAGATATGTTATAATAGGTATTGTCTTTCAAATAGTCTAGTGATGATGGCAAAGAGGTCACACCCGTTCCCATACCGAACACGGAAGTTAAGCTCTTTAGCGCCGATGGTAGTTGGGGGCTTCCCCCTGTGAGAGTAGGACGTCGCTAGGCTATACAATAAAATTATTCCGAAGTAGCTCAGTTGGTAGTAGCACCTGACTGTTAATCAGGTTGTCGCAGGTTCGAGTCCTGCCTTCGGAGCCATTCTTGGAGAGTTGTCCGAGTGGCCGAAGGAGCACGATTGGAAATCGTGTAGGCGGTTAACACTGTCTCAAGGGTTCAAATCCCTTACTCTCCGCCAGCACTAAAAGGATTTTCTATTCCAAACGATGGCCCCTTGGTCAAGTGGTTAAGACACCGCCCTTTCACGGCGGTAACACGGGTTCGAATCCCGTAGGGGTCACCATTCATTCAATACCCAGATGGAGGATTAGCTCAGCTGGGAGAGCATCTGCCTTACAAGCAGAGGGTCGGCGGTTCGAGCCCGTCATCCTCCACCATTATTAAAATAAATTACCTTATTATCGCGGGGTGGAGCAGTGGTAGCTCGTCGGGCTCATAACCCGAAGGTCGTTGGTTCAAATCCGGCCCCCGCAACCAAAATGGTCCCGTGGTGTAGCGGTTAACATGCCTGCCTGTCACGCAGGAGATCGCCGGTTCGATCCCGGTCGGGACCGCCATTTTTTTAAAAAATATGGGTCAGTAGCTCAGTTGGTAGAGCATTAGATTGAAGCTCTAAGTGTCGGCGGTTCGATTCCGTCCTGACCCACCATATTTTTTGCCGGTGTAGCTCAGTTGGTAGAGCAACTGACTTGTAATCAGTAGGTCGTGGGTTCGACTCCTATCGCCGGCACCATGTATTCCCGGAGGGGTAGCGAAGTGGCTAAACGCGGCGGACTGTAAATCCGCTCCTTAGGGTTCGGCGGTTCGAATCCGTCCCCCTCCACCAGTTTTTTTATTCATAGGGGCATAGTTCAACGGTAGAATAGAGGTCTCCAAAACCTTTGGTGTGGGTTCGATTCCTACTGCCCCTGCCAATTAATTTCATGGCGGTTGTGGCGAAGTGGTTAACGCACCTGATTGTGGTTCAGGCATTCGTGGGTTCGATTCCCATCAGTCGCCCCATTTAATTTAAAATAATAAAATATAGTAATATGGCGGTTGTGGCGAAGTGGTTAACGCACCTGATTGTGGTTCAGGCATTCGTGGGTTCGATTCCCATCAGTCGCCCCATTTATATATATTTAAATTTTGGGGTATAGCCAAGCGGTAAGGCAACGGATTTTGATTCCGTCACGCCCTGGTTCGAATCCAGGTACCCCAGCCATTTTTTGCGGAAGTAGTTCAGTGGTAGAACACCACCTTGCCAAGGTGGGGGTCGCGAGTTCGAACCTCGTCTTCCGCTCCAATTATTTTATGGCGGCATAGCCAAGTGGTAAGGCACAGGTCTGCAACACCTTTATCACCGGTTCAAATCCGGTTGCCGCCTCCATAATTTATTACATAATCGGTTTATCCGATTTTTTTTATCTCCATTATGCCGGTGTGGCGGAATTGGCAGACGCGCACGACTCAAAATCGTGTTCCTTTGGAGTGTCGGTTCGATCCCGACCACCGGTATCTATTACAGTGAAGAATCCTTGTTATTTCAAGGATTCTTTTTTTATGTGCGCCGGCATACGCATGAACTATAGGGTGAAAGTCCCGAACCCCGAAGACAGAAGTAGAGGTTAGCCAAGAGCAAGGGTGTCTGTGGTGACGCGGAATCTGAAGGAAGCTGGAGGCAAAACACCGGTCCGAGGAACACGAATCTTATAGAAGGCTAGGTATGATTGGATGAGTTTGCATAACAAAACAAAGTCCATTCTGTCGAAGGTCATATCGAGTAAATGAGGCGGATAGATGGTGTGAAAGTGAATGCGCTTACCCGGGGAGGTCTGATGGAAACGTGAAGTACCCTTCATAACCTATTTGGTGACAAGTAGCTGAACCATCAGAAGTCAGCAGAGGTCATAGTACCATAAATGGGAAGGACNGGAGTGTGGACTCGAATTTCACTTGATCGATGAAGCAGACAATCCAAAGATGGACTTACTTAGTGGAAGAAATGGTGAATCCCATAGAAGACACTAAGAGGCTGAGAATACAAGTGGCAAAGAGAGACAGAAAAAGCATAACGACAAGGAGATACAAAATTGCTGGCCGTCAGACTTCCTGGAACCGTACGTACGATGGTTGTGAGAGGTCGGGGCCTATTCACCCTCTCTTACACGATTTTTATTTATTTTATAATTTTTTTAACAATCTTGATTATTAGATAAATAATACTTATTAAAGCAGCTAGCAATAATATACTAACACTTATCAAATAGGTTCACCTTCTTAAAAAGCGTATAGATTGAAATCTTGGTTACTTCCTGTTGTAGTTACATTTACATAAGCATTTGTATACGTATATACAACACCTACTGCACCCCAACCTTTTGTTTTATCCATTGATGCAGAAGTTCCTGATTTGGATGTAGAAATCTCACTACTATGGACAATCCCTAAATATGTTCCACTAGTTCCCAGAAGTCCGTCACCTTTTTGAGTTGTTGCGACTTTGACTTTACTAACTTTAGATTCACCTGAAGTTACTGTAGCAACTATATTTCCACGATACCAATGGTTTAGTATTCCGATTGAACCAGATACTTTACGAGAAAACGATACTCTAATTCCATTAACATTTGTTTTACTTGTGTTAAATGATTTACTTCCTGTACCACCAGGTAACCATTGAATTGCAAATGAAGAAATTTCCGGATTATCAACAGAAGAGTTATCAGAAGATTCATCTACTGGAGTAGCATACTTTTTAATAAAATCTGTATCCGATTCATTAAAAGGTTCTTCCATTTCATATGATGAATTTATTTGTTCAAATCGTTCATGAATCTGTTCGGCTGTTAAATTATCATTTTCCGGAAATGTGTTAATTTCGCTTGCTTCAACACTTGTAAGCGAATAAGGAATAATAATTAGTATAATTCCCAAAATTAAAGACCAAAAGAACTTTAATGCAACATATATTTAAATAAAACATGTAGCGTAAATAAAAAGTCTCAATTTCGATAGCGTCACCAGTTCATATAATCCATACTCTTTTTCAATGATTTCTCTAGTATCTCCATAAAAAATTTCATAATCTATGGTCATTCCTGAAACATTAGTCATTATTTTTTTGCTTTTAGTATGTTCCTTAGGAGCGTGAGTAGTAAAGAATGATTAAATTATAGTAGGAAAAGACATAATGCCTGTTAAGTAGTATTTACGATGAATAGAGAGGGTATAAGCATGAACAGACATTTTTTTATTGCAGTTCCACTTCCTTCAGACATTAAAGCAGCTCTTCAAGTGAGATGTGAAAAAATGAAGATGGATTTTCATTTTAAACGATGGGTTCATCAGGAAGATTATCACATCACATTGGCTTTTTTAGGTCATGCGGATGAAGAGCAATTACAGGATGTAATGGATGAGACGAGGAAAAATCTTCTGAATGTTCCTCCATTCGAATTAAAAATTCAAGGGTTTAATACTTTTGGGAGAAAAGAATATCCAAGAGTTTTATGGGTTGATCTGCTCGAATCGCAGCAATTAAATGTTGTGCAAGAAATAGTATACCGAGATTGTATGAAGGCTGGATTTGAATTAGATAAGAAGCCCTTTGTCCCCCATATAACTGTTGCAAGAAAATGGGATGAAGCATGCGGGAAAATTCCGTTCGAGGCATTGATGGAGGAAAATTTTCAGCTTCCAAAATTTCTAGTGGAAGAAGTGATTTTGTACGAATCAAAGTTAGAGGAAACCCCAAAATATCATAAAAAGGCTGTTATTCGTTTAGATGGCCAATAATATTACAATCAGCTCGTAAACCTTAAAAAGAAAAGGTTTATGAGCTTTTTTGTTAAAAAGATATCATTTTTAATGATTAGTTCATCTTCCGTTCATTTAAGGATTTTATGCTAAGGATGTAAAAAGGAATGGAGGAGTCAACTATGAATCTTGCGTGGAAAGAAATTAAGAAAAATAAAGTAAGATTTTTAATATTAGGTTCAATTGTTTTTCTTGTTAGTTTTTTAACTTTTATTATTTCTGGTTTGGCGAATGGATTATCACAGGATAATGCCGCCTTAATTAAGGATTTACCACAAGGACAATTTTATATGAATGAGGATGCAGATCAAACTTATAATCTGTCAAAAATAGATAGCGGTACTCAAAATGAAATATTGAGCAAAGAAAAGAATGCTGTAGCTTTTTCATTACAAATGGGCTTTTTAAATGATCAGGACAATAAGCAGCAAAGCGTTGCCTTTGTTACATCTACCGCTTCAGATTTATTTGAAAATGTGAAACATGAGGAAGTTATATTAGACAGCTCAATGAAAGATAAAGGAATTAAAGTAGGAGATACATTAACGAATAATCAATTTAGTGGCAAGTTTGTAGTAAAGGGATTTGTTGACCAAAAGAAATATAGTCATGCTCCTGTTGCCTATATTAATAAAGAGGATTATAAAGAAATTTACCGTGTGGATGAAATGCAGATGATTTTCGTACCAGACGGAGATTCTTCAAAAGAATTTGCTGGATTACAATCATTTTCAAATAAAGCGTTTCTTAATACAATTCCAAGCTATAACGCAGAACAAATGTCTTTAAATATGATTGTTTGGTTTTTAGTGGTTATTAGTGGGATGCTGTTTGCCATCTTCTTCTATATGATGAACGTTCAAAAAATTGGTTTATACGGAATTTTAAAAGCTATTGGTTTGAAAACAAGTAAGTTGTTCAAAATGATATGGACTCAGATGGCCATCATTACAGTTATTTCACTTATTTTATCCGTAACATTTAGCCAAGTATTTAATCTGATAGCGCCAGAAGGAATGCCTTTCACTTTAACAATCGCGACAACAACACAATTATCGATCGTATTCCTAATTATCGGATTTATTGGCGCTACAATTTCAGGACTCCAAATTAAAAAAATCGAACCATTACAAGCGATACAGCAAGGAGAGGCTTAATATGACTTTATTTAAAATCGATGAAGTTAGAAAAACGTTTACGAATGGCGAGGTAGAGGAAGAAATACTTAAAGGGATCGATCTTTCTCTAAAAGAAGGAGAAATAACAGCATTGGTAGGTGCATCAGGCTCTGGTAAAAGTACACTTCTGACAATAGCTGCGGGACTTCAGCCTGCATCAGATGGGCATGTTATATTTGAGGAAAAAAACATGTCTAACATGAGCTCTGAAGAGGTTCGAAAAGTACGAGCAAGTAAATTTGGGTTTGTCTTTCAGTTTGCACACCTTGTACCTTTTCTTACAGTTGAAGAACAATTGCTACTGATGCTAGATGTTTCTGAATCAAAATTAAAGAAGTCGGAACAAAAAAATGAAGTTGATCGAATTCTAAAATTAGTAGGGATGAACCATCGGAAAAATGCTTATCCTTCTTCATTGTCAGGTGGAGAGAAGCAACGTGTTGCTATTGCACGGGCAATCATTCATAAACCGAAAGTTCTCTTCGCGGATGAGCCAACCGCAAGTTTAGATTCACAAAGATCCAAAGAGGTTATGTTATTAATTAGAGATTTGACTAAAACCTTAAATATTACTACATTAATGGTGACACACGATGAAGAGATGCTTGCTTATACGGATCGTATTATTAAAATGAGCGATGGTGTCATTTTGTAAGATGTCATTTAGATCGAGCAGTAAAAAGCCACAACCACACTTTTGATGGTTGTGGTATTTTTTTGATTAGACAGGCTCATTACCATAACGTGGAGTTGATTATTTACGTTCTGACTGGGCGCACGTCCAATGAGGCACTTCGTTTGCGCTCCAAGGTCTCATCTGTGACACCGATCCCCCAAGCCTACACTCCAATTAACTTATATACATGGTGTATGTCATTCCCTCTTTTGAGGATGAGCCATTAAACAACGGCATTAAATTAATGACAAGGTGTAATTATGGATTTTTTAATAAACTTAGTGTTAAGTTACCAAATCATTAAACTAATGAAGCATATTGTAGAAAGAAAGGGGGGGTGATTTGAAATGGCGTTTGTCGTTGCCTTATTGATTGTATTAGTAGGTTTAATAGCGGCATTCCAATTAAGCGAAGGAAGGTCGGAGAAAGGGAGATATATAGTTTGGGGTATTATTACAATGATTGCATTTGCACCATTCTTATCTTTCTTAATTGGCTTAACGTATGGAATGACGGTTAGAAATGGTTGGACAGCAACGATTATGATGTTTTTATTCCCGCTGATTTTTGTCATAGGGCTTATTATATTACTCTTAGGTATTTATAAAAATAAGGAAGAAGATCGCTAAATGTCTCTTAAGGGGATAATCAGTTCATTATCTTTAATATAAAGGTAAAAAGCCGCGAGACTCCTGCGAATTGTTTTTTCAATGAAGTAAATGAAATGTAGAGAAGGAGCCATACGCCCTCGTAAACACCTGTGCTGTCGCTGCGCGGCTCGTGCCTTGCTGGCAGTAAACATAGCGGTTTTTTACCATTTAAGAAGACAGCCTTTTTAATTGAAATGTTTATGTTAATCGAGCTTTTCGGCCTACTTTACAAACGATTCTCATTAATGCCCTGTGTAAAGAAGGGAAGATGGTAAAGACAGCATCCATTGTTTTATGCATTGGCATTGGACAAATAATAGGCTTATTTTTGTGTACGCCTGCAATAGTGATTTTCGCTAGTTGCTGTGGAGACATCATTTTTTGCTTTTTCAATTGTTTGGACATCGCCGATTTATCGATATTAATAGCTGTTGCCTATCAAAAATAGGTGTATCAACAAAAGTCGCCTTGATGCCAAATTCCTCAGCCTCCTAGTGTAGTGATGTCGTTAGGCCCACAACAGCATGCTTCGTAGTTGAGTATGCCGCGGATATAGGAGATGGTCCAAACCCTACCGCTGATGAGGTATTGATGATATGTCCAAAACCTTGTTCTTTCGTAATTTGATCGCCAACTTGAGTACCATACACAACGCCCCATAAATTGATATCCACGATGTTTTTCCATTCGTCCATCGATATATCATAAATTTCACCATACATAGCTCTACCAGCATTATTAAATAAATAATCTAATCTTTGGAACTCCTCATATACATTTGTAATGACATGTTCCACACTTTTGTAATCGGTTACATTCGGACGCCCCCAGGAAAGCGCTCAGTCGGAACGGAAATCAACCCTACGTTATGGTGATGAAACTAATGGAGGAAATATCCATCAAATTGTTGAACTATATATTATGCTTCAAAATCAGAAGGGGAATTACATGGGAGAGTAATAAACTGTATTGGATATAATATCTAAAAAAGTATATTATTAATAGTAGAGAAAGAGAGGGAATGACATGAAACAAATTTTGAAAGTAGTATGTGTGGTATTAATGGCTGTTTGGTTAATACCAATTGAAGGCGTACATGCAGCGAGCTTCAAAGATGTGTCCAAGGATAATACATTGATAACGGAAATTGATTACTTAGTGGAAAAAGGAATTATTAATGGCTATCCTAATAACCTATTTAAACCAGATACATATGTAACGAGAGCGCAGGTAGCTGTCATGCTAACACGTGCTTTAGGGTTGCAAACGACGAATGTCAAAGATCCAAAGTATCACGATGTACCTACTACACATACCTATTATAAAGAAATTGCGGCAGTGCAAAATGCTGGGATCTTCGATGCGGCACAGAAATTTAATCCGAATGCAACTCTTTCAAGAGGGGACATGGCGATTGTGCTGCAAAGAGCATTTAAAATAAAGGGATCTGAGACAAGCTATTTTACAGATGTTTCAGAGAAGACAAGGGGCTATAAGGAAATCTCGATAATTTATAATAATAATATAACAAGAGGATATGATGATGGTTCATTTAAACCAAATTTACCTTTAACGCGAGCTCATTTTTCAGCATTTTTAGCTCGTGCATTAACGTTATCGAATCCGAATCTATTAAAAGATACGGCGTATGACTATACGTATGCGCATTATTCGTTGGAAGACAAAAAACAGTATACATTAAAATATCAGTATAGTCATTATGACGGTAAGAGTGATGTGTGGGAAGTAAGAGATTTGAATTCTAATAAAGTATTTAATAGTGAGCTTTTATTTAGCGATGGTGTTGTTTTTGGTCAAGGCGTTGATCGTGATTATGATTTATTTTACGATTTATTCTTCGGATTACCCCTTAGAATTGGCGTGATTCAACATGAGGATGATGGCGGGGTAATTTCAGGAGTCCGTCTTACTGTTAAAGCAACAGATGGTACTGTCCAAGCAGGTGGAGTCGATTATAATAATGTAATTGTTCTAGAAGAAAAGTCCATATACAGTGATGGAGTTTCAACATATTACTTTGTCGATGAGATTGGTTTAGTTAAGGAACTTTACAATGATGTTGTTGTTTATGAGTTACTCGATCGTACAGCCAATTAAATATTAGCACAAGAAAAGCAAGTCTCCAATAAATGAGGAGGCTTGCTTTTGTCATGGCTATATAAATAGCGAAGCATTTAATATAATGAAATATGAAAAAAACGATGAAGTGCTTGTAGCCATTCCTTTTCGTTATGAGTTGTATAGGTGGTTAGGGATTGTCCCTCGTATATTCGGAATTCGTCGTTTAGCATTGTATATCGACCGTAGAGGGTACGAATCATAGCGATTTTATTTTTTTGTTTAGAAAGTCTTGGAGCGAACTTTGCATCATTAGCGTCATCAAAAAAACTATAGAGCAAACGCCAATTATGTTTTGTTTGTTCATACAGCATCCAACCGTTCGCATCATCTTGTTCAATTTTATAAAGTTCATTGCCTTCACGGTGTTGATGCCCAGCTATTAGTGGAACTGGCTTACATGGAGCTAGTGCGCCTACGCCAACATCGGAAATATATGATTGTCCAGCGAAAGTGACAAGTAGTAGCTGATGCATAGGTATATCTTCGATAGGAGTATCTGCTTCATGGTTACGCCAAAACTGTGCATAGCGATTGGTCACTGAAAAGCCGAGCTCACGAAGTAGCCAACTAAATAAAATATTTAGTTCAAAGCAATTGCCTCC
Source organism: Lysinibacillus sp. FJAT-14222 (assembly GCF_001278875.1). Taxonomy (NCBI): domain Bacteria; kingdom Bacillati; phylum Bacillota; class Bacilli; order Caryophanales; family Bacillaceae; genus Lysinibacillus; species Lysinibacillus sp. FJAT-14222. The sequence goes on from NZ_LIYL01000010.1 coordinate 271,343, forward strand.
GCGATGTTGAATAATGATTTTTTGAAAAAGGTCAGGGATAGCGAAGGAGATGCTATGTTTCAAGGCAACATCTAGGTTCTCATAGGGAATGGTATGTAGATGTCTTGTTTGGAGCTGGCCAAGGAGCTTAATAGAAGGCTCTAAAGATCCTTGAAATTGAATGAGCTTTAAATATTGCTGTATTTGTGAATTCATAAAATCGCCTCACTTCCTTATTAAATAACATAACCGAAATGGCTTAAGAATACACGTATAATATTAGAAAGAAAATAATAGAAAAGTAGTCAAATAACTTGTAAAATGAAAATATTAGCTACTATAAAGAGAAATACTTCCAATTTTAGTTAATAATAATGATTGTAAGGAAGGTATACGAATGACAAGCGAAATGAAATGGATAGAAGTAAATTCATACGATGAAATGAGCGAAGTAGCGGCGGATATTTTCACTAAGCAATTACAAGTAAAACCGGCTAGTATTTTAGGATTAGCAACAGGTGGTTCTCCTGTAGGGATGTATAAGGAATTAGTGAAACGTCAACAAGCCGGAAAAATATCCTTTAGCGATGTAAATACCTTTAACCTAGACGAATATGTTGGTCTCGATCAATCAAGTCCGGCAAGCTATTGGACATTTATGCATGAGAATTTATTCAATCATGTAGATATTAAGGAAGAAAATATACATTTACCAAATGGTAAGGCAGAGAATTTAGATGCTGAGTGTGTGGCGTATGATGCTCGAATTAAGGAAGCGGGAGGAATTGATGTACAGCTTTTAGGCATTGGTGTTAACGGACATATTGGCTTTAACGAACCAGGCACACCTTTCGATTCAAAAACTAATATTGTAAAGCTAACTGAATCTACACGCACAGAAAATGCAATTTATTTTGATGACTTTAAAGATGTACCAACACATGCTATCACAATGGGTATTCAATCTATTATGAATGCCAAAGAAATCGTGTTAATTGCATTTGGCGAGAAAAAACTAGAGGCTATCGAAAGATTAAAAAGTGGGATCGTGACAGAAGATTTCCCAGCAAGTAAATTATTAAATCATCCCAATGTAACGGTTATTTACGGCGGAACAAAATAGAAAATATAAGCGCAGACTTTGTATTATTTAAAGCCTGCGCTTATTTATTTTGAATTTAAAGTGACGGATAGAGCTAGCAAAGGGATGGATAGAACTAGCGAAGCGACGGAGAGAGCCATCGAAATGACGGAGAGAAGAGCCGAAGCGACGGATAGAGCTATCGAAATGACGGAGAGAAGAGCCGAAGCGACGGATAGAGCTATCAAAGTGACGGATAGAACTAGGCAAAGCTATGGATAGAACTAGCGAAGCGACGGATAGAGCCAGCGAAACGACGGATAGAAGAGCCGAAGCGACGGATTGAACCACCAAAGCGACGGATAGAACGTCAAAAAGGGAGGGGCATTCTCCCGGACGCTTAATATATAGAATTTTTATTTTCTGCCTGATACGATAACACCGGCAACAACGGCAAGCCCACCGATAATTTGGAAAGCGTGTAGCTTTTCATCAAGAAATAGTACCGCAAAAATGGAAGCAAAAACTGGGATAAAGTTTAAGTAAATACTAGCCTTATTCGCGCCAAGCTGTACCACGCCGCTATTCCAGCTTAGAAAGGCAATAATTGATGCAAAAATACCAACATATAGAATGGCTGCTATCGTTGACCATTGCCAGTGAATCGGTTCAGAAAGTGTCATTGTTTCGTAGATGTAAAAGGGTAAAAGCATAATTGCCCCGATCAAGATTGTTACGAGGAATGTCGATTGACCAGGTAAACGATTGGCGTAATGCTTTACTAGAAGCGAATAAATACTCCAACAGAAAACTGCCACTATAACAATTAGATCCCCTTTATTGAAAGTAAAATCGACTAAACTTGCAAATGAGCCCCCCGAAATAATAAACACGACACCACTAAGTGATAAGGCTGTTCCGAGTAGCTGAAATTTTGATAGTTTTTCCTTCAAAAAAATGAAAGACAGTATGTAAATCATAATAGGCGTGGATGAGTTCATTAAAGATGCATTAATTGAAGTTGTGTAATGTAATCCAATATAAACAAGTGTATTAAATGCTGCAACACCTGTTAAGGCTAAAATAATGACGATTGGCCAATTCTCCTTTAGCATACGCCATTCACTCTTTAAATTCCGATAAGCAATCGGGAAAAATACGATAAAGGCGACGCACCAACGTAGAAATGCTAGGGTCAAAGGTGGGATATCACCACTAACTGCACGACCAATAACAAAATTACCACCCCATAAAAGAGTGGCGAGCAATAATAATGCGTATGGTGGTATTTTCATGAAGCAATAACTCCTTTAAAGATAGACTATTATTGTCAATTATAGGCACTAACTTCGTTATTAATCAATGCTACAATATTATCTATATGCTAGAATAAGGAAAACAAAAGGAGGGATTAGGGTGAAAAGCACCGTACCATATTTACAAAAAGGTGATACAGTTGGTCTTGTGGCTTTATCAAGTCTAGTGAAGCCTGAAATGCTAGGGGATGCAATGTCCTTTCTAGACGATTTAGGTCTTAAATATATTATTGGGGATACCATTCAGGCACAGCACGATTATCTAGCAGGCAGTGACGAGGAGCGTCTGGCTGATTTTCATGAGATGGTTAGCAATCCAGAGGTAAAGGCAATTTTTTGTGTTAAAGGTGGCTATGGCTCTGCACGGATTGCGGAAAAGATTGACTACGGACTTCTCGAGGAAAACCCAAAAATATTCTGGGGCTTTTCAGATCTTACATATTTACATTGCGCTATTAATGAATATGCTAATTTAGTAACGTTTCATGGACCGCTACTTATGTCTGTAGGAAGACTAGATGATGTATCAAAGAAAATGTTTTTACAGCTATTTTCACCGATGGAAATACAGTATACGGAGGATATTTCCCCATTAACAATGATTGCACCTGGTGTAGCTCGTGGTCAGATTATTGGAGGGAATTTACGTCGCCTTGTCAGCACATTAGGCACAAAATTTGAAGTTCGCACAGAAGGTAGAATTTTACTGATAGAGGAGCTTGCTGAGACGATTTCACATATTGATTCGATGCTGCAGCAATTAAAGCAAGCGAGAAAGCTTGAGCAATTAGCAGGTGTTATGATCGGTTCCTTTACGCAAACAGGAGCGGATGAAGCGGCACTACATACTTTAATGAAGGAATACTTTGCGGATTTAGGCGTTCCAGTTGTAGCAGGCTTTAAAATTGGCCATGATTCAACGAATATTGCTATTCCATTAGGGGTAGATGCTGTTTTAGATGCACAGGAAAAGGTACTGAAGATTTTGCCTGGTGTGCATTAAAAACAAGCATTCTATGTTATGTTAAATTGATTAAAAATAGGGGGGGAGAAGATGGATATTGAGCAAAAACTATATCAGTCGGCGGTAGAATTGATCGAAAAAAGATACCCTTCTGGTTGGGGTGGTGCTGCAGCAATGTATACTGAAGATGATCAGATTTTAACGAGCGTAGCACCAGACGTTATTAATGCATCTACTGAATTGTGCATGGAAACTGGTGCAATACTTGAAGCGCATAAACTTAATACGAAGGTTACTCATAGTATTTGTGTTGCCAGAGAAAACGAAAATTCTGTATTGACTGTGTTAACTCCTTGTGGTGTATGTCAAGAAAGGCTTTTTTATTGGGGTGAAAATGTAAAAGCGGCTATCACTAATCCGAATGGTGAATTGATATTTAAAACGCTGAAAGAAATACAACCATATCATTGGTATAAAGCATACGAAAAATAATTAAAATGGTTTTTATCTATTGTAATGAGGAATAACTTTTGCTACTTAAAAAAGACATTACATATTTGGTGTAAAAATATGTAATGTCTTTTTGATTTAATAAGGCTCTGCATCATGCCCCTTATCTACTGCATCTTTAGGCGCTTCATCACCATCAATATTACCGAGCGGCTTTGATGAAGATGAATCCTTTTGAGCTTTTTGTAATCCTTCTTTTAACAAGCGACCATATTCCTCATCTGCTTCCTCCGCTAATGCAATCATCGCCTCTTGAATAGCAGTATTACAGACTGATAAATCGCGAATTAAATTTTCGAGAAGCTCATCTCGCTCCCACTGCTCAAAATTGCGATATGTTTCTCCAGCTTGCTTCGTATTACTTTGACGATCAATGGTTTCCCGAACGAGATTGCCTTCCACGAGTGGTGTATATTCTTTACCCGGTTGAGTAGCTTCTTTTAAACCATTTAACATCGAAGGCTCATAGTTTATATGAGGATTCTGCCCTGGAGCTAAATCACGCTTATACAGCATTTGACCACCGTTTTGATTGGTTGCTACCCGTTTTTTAGGAGCATTGATAGGGAGCTGTAAATAGTTTGCACCTACACGATGACGCTGTGTATCAGAGTAAGAGAAGGTACGACCCTGTAGCATTTTATCGTCCGAGAAATCCAATCCATCCACAAGTACACCTGTACCGAAAGTGGCCTGTTCGACCTCAGCAAAATAATCTTCTGGGTTTTTATTTAACACCATCTTACCTACTGGATACCATGGGAACTGATCATTAGGCCAAAGCTTCGTATCATCCAATGGATCAAAATCAAGCTCTGGATGTGGACCATCCTCCATAATTTGAACGTTAAGCTCCCATTCAGGATAATCCCCATTTTCAATCGCATCATATAAATCCTGTGTAGCATGATTGAAGTTTTTCTTTTGGATTTCTTCCGCTTCTTTTTGTGTTAAGTTTTTAATGCCCTGTAAAGGTTCCCAATGATATTTTACAAGGACGGCTTTACCTTCGCCATTGACCCATTTATACGTATTGACGCCAGAGCCTTGCATCATTCGATAACTAGCGGGAATACCCCAAGGTGAATAAATGAATGTCACCATATGGAAGGATTCTGGAGAGCTTGCACAGAAATCAAAAAAGCGTTCAACATCCTGAATATTTGTAATCGGATCAGGCTTAAAGGCGTGAATCATATCAGGGAACTTCATAGCATCGCGGATAAAGAAGATTTTTAAATTATTGCCGACTAAATCCCAGTTACCATCCTCAGTATAAAATTTTACAGCAAAGCCTCGTGGATCACGTAAAGTTTCTGGCGAATGTCCACCATGAATAACAGTTGAGAATCGCACAAAAACAGGCGTCTGTTTCCCCTTTTCCTGAAATACTTTTGCTCTCGTATACTTAGAAATAGGCTCATCCCCGACTACACCATATGTCTCAAAATAGCCATGTGCCCCTGCACCTCGAGCATGAACAACGCGCTCAGGAGCTCTTTCGCGGTCAAAGTGACTTATTTTCTCTATAAAATCATAGTTTTCAAGGGTTGCAGGTCCTCGATTACTGACAGTTCGTATATTTTGATTGTTAGTAATAGGATGCCCCTGTCGATTTGTCAATGTCATGTCATGCTCGTCTGTTGAATCATGTTGTTTTGTCATTGTATAACCCCTTTCTTTGATATAGCCATTGTGTCCATATTAGGGGAGAACTAGACATGAAAAAACCTTCTGCATACGAGGTGAGTTAGAGTCAACGAAAGTGAATTATCAATATATGCTCAAAAATTTGAAAATGTTGATTTTGACTATTTTGATATTGGTATTAGTATTTTTAAAAATAGATATATGGTTGCATGGGTATAGAATAATGCAAGCCAGTCAGGGAGATGTATCAAGTAAGCGATACATCTCTCTTTTTATTGTTAGAAACAGATTAATCTTTAATGAAGTTTGTTTGTTCATTCATTTTAAGTGGATTATCAAAATATGTTTATAAACCTGCGAAAGGTTATTTTGAAAATTCCGAAATTAATGTTACGGTTATTAACAAGTTTGGGATAAGGGCTTCATGGTGATCATTGCTGATGGTTTTTCGTTGTGGGGATTTTCGTACTATTAACACTTTTCATTTTGATTAAAATTAATTTTAAAAGCGAGGGATGACTTTAATTTATTATAAAGAGGAGATGATTAACCATGAGTAAATTACTAGTTCTCTACGATAGTTGGTGTCCTTTGTGCATTAAAATAAAAAAAATATTCAACGTTTAGATTGGTTTCATTTAATTGAATTTCAAACAATTAGAGAAGATATTGATTTTATAGAGGTGTCTTCTGAACAACTAATAAAAAAGATGCACTGCGTTAACCTAGTTACCAAAGAAATTTTTGTAGGAATCGATGCTGTTGCAGCTATCGCTTTTCGACTTCCAATTCTTTTTGTTTTATATTTTCCTATACGGATTTCAAGTTTTATAGGAATTGGAGATTATAGGATTACTGTTACATTATGCTCTTTAGTTGCTCAATATTTTTATGATCACTTTTATGAGGTGTAAATTATGTCGACAATATTTGTATTTTCAATTGCTATGATGGGATTAGGTTTAGCAACTTATACAGCTTCACAATTTGATGTTTTAAAGAAAAAGCTAGTGCAATTAGAAAAAGAAATAAAAGAGTTAAATGATATAATAAAAAAGAGTGAAAATTAACACTCTTTTTTATTTGCCTTTTAGCAAGATGAATCTCTTCTCTTTTTCTAACTCTTTTCTTGATAAGGACCATAATCCTTATCTCTCTCTGGGTTATAAATTGCAATATAAAAGTACATATCATCTATGCTAAAAAAAATTACTTAAAGAAGGAGATAGAAAATGTTACATAATGGATTAAAATATGTTGGATTATTAATCATGTTAATTTTCGGTGGAATCTTTTTGTTAAGGTGGTTTCTTCATGATGAATTATTAGTAGATCAACTAATTGCCTTTGTAACAGGTTTTATAATCTGTATTGCGTCTTTATTTGTAAAATCAAGATGAGGTAATTAAATGCCTTTCTAATTTAGAAGAGCCAAAAGTGAGCCGATTACTCACTTTTGGCTGCTGTGGTTTTTGCAAAAGCTTTATTGAGTAAGAAAATAGAAAATCGAATCATTAAAATATAAATAAATGATTCTAGAAAGCTTGTAAATAATATAAATGCATAGCGGCCGAAAATTTCAAATTCAAATTCATTTGTTAAATAGTTTTGTATCGACCAATCAAAGAATAAGTTTTTATAACTAACAATTATAAATATCGCTAATAGTATAATCCAATACATCAATGACATTTGAAAACGCATTCCTTTTCTTAACATAGTATAGTCCACATCCTCTTTGTCTTTTATCTGATTAGTCTGAAATTTAATTCGGTATATGTTGAGAGTTTCAGAATCCTAACCTAGATGAGGAAGTAATTTCACGAAAAGGTCAATTCTACATATTGCTAAAATACATTAAAAAGCTCTCCTACACAAGGTGTAAGAGAGCTATTGGATGGCGTTTTCAAATAATTGTCAAGTTGTTTGAGTATGGCCATTGCTTATAGTTGGTTATTAGTCATTGGTCATACAGTAACAGGTAACTTGTCATTGGTTTAGTTAAGTTAGCTTCAAAAAGCTAGTTTTGAAAACAGCACATCCAACTCGGTTTGGAGTCTCACCGCCCCGAGATTAGAAATAACGAGAATCATCGAAGTTAATTTCAACACTATAATTCTTTGCATTGATAAGATTTGATAATTTATGTGCATCTTTTTCTAGTGTAATGGCACGTTCACGATACTCATCTGGCTCATACATAGCAATTTCATAAAGCATTGTATTTTCACCATAACCCATGCGTACACTTTCTTTTTCATGCATACTAAACTGTTTGCAAAGCTCGGCATCAGCGCGGAGTTGTGTTGCGAGCTCAATAGCTTCAACCAATGCTAGCTTTTCGCCTTTAAAGTCTACTAAGTTTTTTATATTTGCTTCATATACTAAACGATCTAAAGTACGGATATCAAGACGTACTTGAGCTAACTCAGCTTCAATTACTTTCATTGCACGATTACTCGTTTTAGGAGCTTGCCCTTTTTCAACGGTTACAAAAGCGCTACGATGTAATTCGCTAACGAGCTCTTGAACTTTTTTGGCTAAAATACTTTTTAGCTTAACAGCTTCTGCAAGATTAATCATGAAAACACGTCCTTTTACAGTGTAGTAGATGGTGCTGCGTTTGTTAATAGGGCCATTTTATAATCGCCGCCATGAATTTGGTTAAACATCTTACCAGCAGATGCAAGAAGCTCTTCCGCACTTTCTTCTGACAATGCTGGGCGGAGGTAGAAAATATGTAGAGCCTCGGTCGTTTCCTCTGAAACAGACGTACGTTTAGAATCGACAAATGGTGACCCAAATGCTCCTTCGGTATCACAGCTATAAAGGATATTTTTTAATGCATTAAAACGACCATTTAAGCCCTCATAGCCAGTTTCCTCGTTGCCAAGTGCGATTTCTATATTTCCTTGTAGTTTAGCTACGTCATATAAGCCTACTGGAATTTCATATTGGAGGGAGAAAAAATTATTTAAATCAACACCAGAGTGAAGGGGTGTTAAATAATTTTGCTTACTAATTCGGCGCATTAAGCTTTCTGCTGAGTGACGATAGCGGTTCGGATCTGCACCAAGCTTTTTCCATAGTTGTCGCCATTCTGCGATACCCTCTCGTTGCGTTACAGGATTATCTTGCATTTCTAAAAAGAGGTTCTCCTGATACAATTGCATGCGACCTTTAATCATTTGAGGAGATTCTGCAACGACAATTTTGGTATAATGGATAATGCCGATTTTTAGCTCGGGATGTTGTGTCAATAGAGACTGATTAATTGAAATTTCCATAAAACATCACCTACTTTATCTATTTCTATTATTGTACCATGTAAGGAGTTGGAAATAAAATGAACATACATGACCTACAACGTGAATTTGTGGCGTATGCAATGTCCATTGGTGTAGACAAAATTGGCTTTACAACAGCAGCTCCTTTTACTGAAATGAAAAATAGACTGCGCCGCCAGCAAGAACTTGGTTATCAGTCTGGCTTTGAAGAAAGTGATATAAAAAAACGTACAGAACCCTTACAATTGTTAGAGGGAGCAGAAAGTATTGTGGCGATCGCTGTAGCCTATCCGTCGCGTATGCAAGATGCACCTGTAGGCAAAAAGGGAGCAAGACGCGGGATTTTTTGTCGTGCTTCCTGGGGTGTCGATTATCATACAGCAATACGCGGACGATTGAAGTTATTATCTGCTTGGCTTGAAGAGCGAGTAGAAGGTGTACGTATTGAATCAATGGTTGATACGGGTGCACTTGTAGATAGGGCAGTTGCAGAACGTGCAGGGATAGGCTGGAGCGGGAAAAACTGCTCGATTATTACGCCTGAGTTCGGTTCTTATGTATATTTAGGAGAGCTTATTACGAATATCCCATTTGCCCCTGATAAGCCTATGGAGGATGAATGCGGGGATTGCCGTTTATGTTTAGATGTTTGTCCAACTGGCGCGTTAATCGAGGGAGGACAGCTAGACTCTCAGCGTTGTATAGCCTTTTTAACGCAAACTAAAGGAATGCTACCTGATGAGTTTCGTACCCATATTGGTAATCGTTTGTATGGCTGTGATACATGCCAGACCGTATGTCCAAAGAATAAGGGGAAGATTAACTGGATACATGAGGAATTTAAGCCTGATCCAGAGCTTGCAAAGCCATTACTTGTACCACTTTTAACAATTTCAAATCGTGACTTTAAAGAAAAGTTTGGACATGTTTCTGGTTCATGGCGGGGGAAAAAGCCAATTCAACGCAATGCTATTTTGGCACTTGCCCATTTTAAAGAAGAAGCTGCCATACCAGATTTAGTAGCACTTCTTGAAAAGGATACACGACCTGTTATTCGAGGAACTGCAGCATGGGCTTTAGGTAAAATAGGTGGGGAACAGGCTCAATCTGCATTACTTGAAGCAAAAGTAAAAGAACAAGACGAGGAAGTACTCGTAGAAATTAATAAAGGTTTACAATTTTTTAGTTAAGGAAGTGTACCGTTATGCCATTGCATATCGTTTTATATCAACCAGAAATTCCAGCGAATACAGGAAATATTGCACGCACATGTGCAGGAACAAATACCTCGCTACATTTAATTCGTCCTCTTGGCTTTTCCACAGACGATAAAATGCTAAAACGTGCCGGCTTAGATTATTGGCATAGTGTCAATGTCGTGTATCACGATTCGCTAGAGGATTTTTTAGAGACATCCAAAAATGGCGACGTTTATTTAATTGAGACATATAGTGAAGAGCCATTTACGACACATGATTTTAGTGATAAAGATCGTGATATTTACTTTATGTTTGGAAAAGAAACGACTGGCTTGCCAAAGGATTTTGCGTATGAGCGTAAAGATATGTGCTTACGAATTCCACAGAGTGAGCATGTTCGTTCACTCAATCTATCGAATACAGCTGCCATAGTTATTTATGAGGCATTACGACAACAAGGATATCCTGGATTACATTAAAAAAGCAGTTCTCCCATAGAGGGGAACTGCTTTTGTTTTTCGTTAGACGTGAAGGGATTCGGCAAGAGAAGGAAAGCACCCGACAAGCGACGGATAGCCCGGCAAGCGCCGGAAAGAGCTCCGCAAGCACCGGATAGCCCGGCAAGCGCCGGAAAGAGCTCCGCAAGCACCGGATAGTCCGGCAAGCGCCGGAAAGAACACCACAAGCGCCGGATAAAACCCGACAAGCGACGGATATACCCCCTCAAACCGACGGATAGTACGTCACATCACTTTAAAATTTCAATAAAACAACGTTACCTGCTGGGTCCTCAGTTTGGAATCCCCCATCTATATCAGTAACTGGTGTACCGATTGCACGGAGATTTTCTTTCATTGTTGCTGCTTGCTCTTCATTATCTAGACGTAGTGAAAAAGTTTTTAAGCCAACCTGATTTTCACCAAGTTTTGGTGCGTTCTCAGAGTACCAAGTGTTTAAACCGATATGATGGTGATAGCGGCCAGTTGAGATAAATAAAGCTTGTGCACCATAGCGAGTGACAATCTCAAATCCTAATCCTTTTGTATAAAATTCCTCTGCGGCAGCTAAATTAGAAACTGATAAATGAATATGCCCCATAACCGTATCAGTAGGTAGACCATCCCATCTACCATCACCTTCCTCTAATATAGAATGAACTTTAAGAGGTTCAGTAACCATATGCACTTGATCAAAATGCCATGTCCATTCACTTTCAGGGCGATCAGCATAAACCTCGATGCCGTTTTTATCAGGATCACTTAAATAAAGTGCTTCACTTACATCATGGTCAGATGCACCGAAGTACACGCCATTGTTATGGAAATGAGTAATAATATTTGCTAAATCACGACGAGTAGGCAATAAGATTGCAAAATGATAAAGTCCAGTTGTTAAGCTCGTTTTTTCTTCTACTGTTTCGGGTTGGACGATTGTCAGTAAAGCTGTTTTGCCATCTGCTGTTAAAGTTGCTTTATGAGATTCCTGATGTAAAACTGTAAAGCCAATTACCTCTTGATAATAAGTTAATGAACGCTGTAGATCACTCACTTTAATTTCAACATTTGTGACATATGTGTTAGGTTTTTCATGAAAATGCATAGTAAATTACCTCCGAATATTAGTTATCTTTAATCATCAACTTACTTTATGTAAGTAAGTGTATTTTATAAAGTGCAGAAAGTCAAGTAATTATATTGTTCCAAAAAAATAGAGAAGTAACCAACGAGGTTCTTCTCTAAAAAATCAAGGAAATCCTTATGAATGTTGAGACGTTTTAACTGAGGGTGTCCTTCGGCAAAACGAGGGGTTGATTTCCGTTCCGACTGGGCGTTTTGCCGCTGACGCTTCGCTTTCGCGCAGATAAAACATTGTTGCTGACGCTTCGCTTTCGCACAGATAAAACATTGTTGCTGACGCTTCGCTTTCGCACAGATAAAACATTGTTGCTGACGCTTCGCTTTCGCACAGATAAAACATTGTTGCTGACGCTTCGCTTTCGCACAGATAAAACATTGTTGCTGACGCTTCGCTTTCGCACAGATAAAACATTGTTGCTGACGCTTCGCTTTCGCACAGATAAAACATTGTTGCTGACGCTTCGCTTTCGCACAGATAAAACATTGTTGCTGACGCTTCGCTTTCGCACAGATAAAACATTGTTGCTGACGCTTCGCTTTCGCACAGATAAAACATTGTTGCTGACGCTTCGCTTTCGCACAGATAAAACATTGTTGCTGACGCTTCGCTTTCGCACAGATAAAACATTGTTGCTGACGCTTCGCTTTCGCACAGATAAAACATTGTTGCTGACGCTTCGCTTTCGCACAGATAAAACATTGTTGCTGACGCTTCGCTTTCGCACAGATAAAACATTGTTGCTGACGCTTCGCTTTCGCACAGATAAAACATTGTTGCTGACGCTTCGCTTTCGCACAGATAAAACATTGTTGCTGACGCTTCGCTTTCGCACAGATAAAACATTGTTGCTGACGCTTCGCTTTCGCACAGATAAAACATTGTTGCTGACGCTTCGCTTTCGCACAGAGCAGAACAACAATATAAGCGGACACACTCCTTAATTTAATAGTTATTCAACAATAAGAAAATCACTAAGCATGAATATATGCTTAGTGATTTTCTTGAGGTATTATTTCTCTGATCTGTAGTCGCCTTCATAACCAGCAGTGAAAATAGCAGCTAAGAATGCAACAGTTACACCAATAATTAATAGTAAACTCATGGAAGAACCCTCCTCATGTTTATAAAGACATCTTTTTTTAGTATAGCCTATCTACTATAAAAATGAAACGACATAGCGGAATAAAATATGTCAGAAATGGTTCAGAAATAACTATTTCGGGAAAACTGTAAGAGAGGTGATGAAAATGGAAAAAAAGGTTCCGAATATCGAAAACGGTACAATGGCTAGAAATTTTAAGGATTTGCAGGATTTAGGTAAGCAGATGGAGCATTTGCGTGATGGTCAAGAGCTTGTAGAAGACGACCGAATTCCAGACCCTATCCAAGTAGATGATTATGAAGAGGAAGCAACAGAACAATAAGAAATGACCCCGAAAATTTTCCTTATGTTTCTTAAAACCAATTTTTTGTATAATGGAACTAGGAAAAGAAAGGGGTTGTTATTCTTGAATTTACAAGCAACAAAAACATTAGCAAACGGTGTGGAAATGCCTCGCTTTGGCTTAGGTGTTTATAAAATGACAGAGCGTGATGAGACTTTGCAGGCTATTGATAAAGCTGTTAAATATGGCTACCGAGCTATAGATACGGCTTCGCTTTATGGTAATGAGGTTGAGGTGGGGGAAGCTATTCGTCATTCTGGCGTTAAACGTCAGGATATTTTTGTTACGACGAAGGTTTGGAATAATGACCAAGGCTATGATGAAACATTACGTGCCTTTGAAGTATCATTGAAAAAGTTAAATATGGATTATTTAGATCTATATTTAACCCATTGGGCAGTACCTGAAACATTCGAAGAAACATATAGAGCAATTGAACGTTTATATGATGAAAAATTAATTCGTGCAACAGGTGTCTCGAATCACCATGAGCATCATCTGCAAAAGCTATTAGGCAAAGCAAATATTGCACCAATGGTTAATCAAGTAGAGGTGCATCCATATTTACAGCAAGACGCATTAAGAGCATTTTGTAGTGAGCATGGAATTGCTGTTACTGCATGGTCTCCACTAGGTCGTGGTGGTGTGCTTGATAATCCAACGATTATGGAAATTGGTCGCGAAATAGGGAAGACAGCTGCTCAAGTAGTGCTTCGCTGGCATTTACAAAATGATACACTTATTATTCCGAAATCTGTAACACCTAGTCGTATTGAGGAAAACGCACAGATTTTTGATTTTGAATTAACATTAGCTCAAATGGATAAAATAGCTGTGTTAAATCGCAATGAACGATTTGGGCAGGACCCAGATAATTTTAAATTTAATTTTTAAGTACTCAGTGAAATAGAAATCCCGCTCTCTACTTAGAGAAGCGGGATTTTCATGTTAAATTATTTAGATTCCTTTACAAAAGGAATATAGTTAGAAAGCATTTTTGCCATGTGCGCACGTGTAGCGTTGTTACCAGGCATAAATTTGCCGTTTGCACCGCTAACGATTTTTAAGTCCTGCATCAATGCAATTGCATTTTGTGTTTCAGCATTGTATTGTGAAATATCACTGAAATCAGCTTTTAAACCAGATTTAGCATCATGTTGTAAATTATATGCACGAGTAAACATTAATGCAAGTTCATAACGTTTTACTTTCGCATTTGGATTAAATTTACCATCTGTACCTTGAACAATTCCAGCTTCAGCAAGTGCTACAATTTCTTTTTGTGTTGCAGCATTTACATTCGCAATATCCGAGAATGTTGCTTGGCCTTTAGCTTCAAGCTTTAAGGCACGTGCGATAAATGATGCAGCTTGTGCACGAGTTAAGTTTGCGTTTGGTGAATATGTTGTTGCAGAAATACCGTTTGTTAAATCACGGTAATAAAGATCACGAACATAGCCTTCTGTTTCTGATCCTTTTGCGATATCTGTAAATGGAATGGTTGCGATAATACGTCCTTCTACTTTTGGATCAACTTTTTTCAGTGTATCTAAGTGTTCGATAAACATTTCATAGTCAATCGTACCAGGTTCACTTACACGGCCGTCCTCATAAACTTTTTTCAGTGTATCGTAGCCGTCTCCGCCTTTAGCAGTGAATGTATTTGTTGCCGCTTTATAATAGGCTGCTTTATCAAGTTCTTTACCATTTAATTTAATAGATTTCACACGTTTACCAGCTGGTGCTTTTCCGTCAAACTCTACTTGTAAACCAGAGAAGTGTAGGAAGCCACCTGATTCTTTCGGGAATTCTTTCACACTATGTTCAGCAATTTCATAGATTTCAGCACCTGTTAATTTTGCGATACCAAGTGCATTACCGAATGGCATTACTGTCATAACTTCGCCAACAGTGATATCTCCAGCGTCAATACCAGCTCGGATACCCCCACCATTTTGGAAGGCAAATTGTACTTCTGGGTCAATTTTCTTAGCACCAGCAAGCATACCATCAGCAATTAAGTTACCAAGGTTTGTTTCACCAGCACGAACGCCCCAAAGATTACGACCGCCATTTAGTGGTGAAACAGCTGTATTGCCTGTTGATTGATTTAAGATTTTTGAAATTTGTTCTTTATATGGTGCTAAAAGTGCTGTAGCTTCAGCATCAGCCTCTACAGGTTTTTCTTTATCAGTTAAAGCGTGTAATTGACCGAAGTAATCAACAACGGCACCGTTATCGTCGAATGTTAGGTCTAATTCACCTAAATTTTCGCTATATTGGCCAGTTTGAACGATAATTGTAGGGTTCTTAAATGGCGTTTCTGCTTTCACAGGCTTGTCTAATTTTGTATGTGTATGACCACCTACGATCACATCAATGCCCTCTACAGCCTTCGCTAGTAATTGGTCATTATCCCAATCTACTGAGTCATCGAAGCCTATGTGTGTTAATGCGACAATTTTGTTAACACCTTGTTTTTCAAAATCTGCTACTGCTTTTTTCGCAGAGTCGATATAGTTTGCAAACTGGACGTTAGCAACGCTTGAAATGGAAGGAGTTTCTTCTGTTGTTAAGCCAAAAATACCTACTTGTTCTCCATCGATTTCTTTAATAATGCCGTTATAAATTTTACCTTTTTCAAAGTCTTTTGTGACTGTTTTGAATTGTAAGCCATCAAATAGAGAATCCTTTGAAAAATCTAAGTTTGTTCCTAATAATGGGAAGTCTGCTCCCTTAACAAATTTCGCAAGTGCAGCATGTCCTTCTGGGCTTGAACCTAAATCGAATTCATGGTTACCAAATACCATGGCATCATAACCCATTAAGTTCATTAACTTCATATCAGTCTCTCCAGCAAATTCGTTGAAGTATAAAGTACCAGAGAAAACATCACCAGCATCTAAAAGAAGTGAGTTTGCATTTGCAGCACGAAGTTCTTTTACTTTTGTTGCACGCTTTGGAGCATCCTCAACGTGTGCATGCGTGTCATTTGAGTGTAGAATTGTTAATTTAAAACCGTCTTTCGTAGCTGTAGGTGTTGCTTCCGCTGCATGTGCAGCAAAACCAGGTGTAGCTAGTAAACTCGCAACTAGAGTTGTTGCTGCAATACTTTTAACCCATTTCATCAATGAATTCCCCCTCATAATATGTCAGATGACTGACAATTTAATCTTATTCTATCATGAAAAAAATCTACCGTCATTACCAATAATGGAAAATGTATATTAAATTTACTGTAAAAAATAGATGAAGAAATTGTAAATAATATATTTATACTTTTTTAGAATTATAAGTAAATAGATTGAAGTAAAGGCTCATCACCATAACGTGGGGTTGATTTCCGTTCCGACTTGGCGCTTTGTAGCTGCCGCTTTGCTTTCGCTACAGAAAACATTTGTTGTTGCTGTCGCTTCGCTTTCGCACAGATAAAACATTTGCCGCTGCCGCTTCGCTTTCGCGCAGAGCAGAGCTTCCTGGGGGCGTTGGGCCAACAAGTGTTTGCTGTGCGAAAGTGTAGTGTTAACGTAGCGTCAGTGGCACGAGGTTGGTCACGAAGGCGTTATCACAGGACGTGATGCTCTTAGCTTTCGTTCCTCTACTCGCTTCGCTACAGGGGTCTCATCTGTGACACTAATCCCCAAGGAGTCGCCCAGTCTCCACTTCAGTCAACTTATATAAAAAGGCATAAAAAACTGCACCCCCAATTGTTAGCTGGAAGTGCAGTGTAATAATTATTACTGATCCTTTACAACGATTTGCTTATTTAAAAATGGATGCTCGAATTCCAATTGAATAGCATGGAGCTCGTAATCATCACTTGCCGTTTCTCTTGCTCCGTACATTGTATCTCCAATAATCGGATGACCGATATGTGCTAAATGTACGCGAATTTGATGTGTTCTCCCTGTTTCAAGAATTAGATGGACGACACAAGAGCTTTTATAGCGAGCTACAACTTCATAGTGTGTAACTGCATGCTGTCCAGTTTTAGAAACGACACGTCTTGTTGCATGATGTCGGTCTTTCCCAATAGCTTCGGCAATTGTGCCAGATGAAGAACGTAAATTTCCTTGTACCTCTGCAGCGTATGTTCGAATAATGGATTTTTCCTCAATCATACGGTCAAAGATTGATTTTGCTAATGGGTGCTTTGCTACAAGTAATAAACCCTGTGTTCCTCTATCTAATCGATGGACATGCTCTGCATAAGTGCCACCTTGCTCTTGAATATGTGCCATAACATGATTCATACAAGTGTGGGTATCACGTGCATCATTTGGATGTGTCGACATGCCTTTTGGTTTAGAGACAATCAAGCAGTGGTCATCTTCATAAACGACATCTATTGCACACACCGGTGTCGGTTGATAATTGGATGGCGGAATAGGGAATGTAAATTTTATGATAGTTCCTGCCTGTAGTGGATCTTTCCATTGAATAGGCTCTCCGTCAACTGTTGTGATAGCCTTTGCCATACGCAGTTCATGGACTAGCTTTTTGCCGAGTCGCCAATGATTGCGTAATAGTTCCTCGACTGTCAAATTATTTGTATTTATTTCATAATGAAACATATATCTTCCTCCGTAGAAAAGACCGTATTCCTATTGTAGAACACGGTCTCTTAATCAATTTGCTGTTTTAGCAGCCTTCATTACATAGAAGCTTGCCCCTGCAATTAAAATAAATGCAGTTAGCGCTAAAAATGGGATTGTGATAAAGCCTAACCAGTTTATATATTGACCAGTACATGAAACAAGACCACAAGAAGGAGCAGTTTCAGCTAAAAAACTAAGCTTTTGAATTCCATAATGGTAAAGTGATACACTGCCACCCATAATGGCAAAAACAGCTGTTGTTACAGCAATACGTGCATTTTTTTGGATAAAGGCAATAGTTGTCATAATGACAATTGGATACATGAAAATACGTTGAATCCAACACATTTTACACGGCTCATATTGACGGATTTCAGAAAAGTATAAGGAACCTAGTGTTGCAACGACAGAAACTATCCAAATAAATAATAAGCCATTTTCCTCTTTTTTAGACATTTAAATTCTCTCCTTAATATAACCATGTACTTGTTCGATTATAGTTGTTCTAGTTTTATATGTAAATTAACTTACCCAAAATAAGGTATAGTTTTATCAAGAATTTCGGTCTAAAGTATGAATGGCTAAGGCAGACGTTCCAGACTTTGAAATGTTATCATTAAAATTAGTAATGCCAAAGAAGAGGTGTTTTT
This sequence comes from Lysinibacillus sp. FJAT-14222, assembly GCF_001278875.1. Classification (NCBI taxonomy): domain Bacteria; kingdom Bacillati; phylum Bacillota; class Bacilli; order Caryophanales; family Bacillaceae; genus Lysinibacillus; species Lysinibacillus sp. FJAT-14222. The sequence continues at coordinate 289,660 of NZ_LIYL01000010.1, forward strand.
GTGAAGGAGAATGAGCATTCCAATATCAGTATTTTAAAAGAGATTGCAGAGTTATTAAATGAGGAAACTGAAATAGTGACGATGTTAAAGGGAGCGCTTGTAAATTTTTTAAATGGTACAAATTTTGAAACTGGCTGGATTTTTTTTATCGATGAAAAAGGGCGTTCAGAGCTTGTTGTCCATGAAAATTTACCAGAAGCATTGGAGTATAAAAATTGCCATTATTTAAAAAAGGGAGGCTGTTGGTGTGTTTCCCGCTATCGTAATGAGGAATTAAAAAAAGCTTCTAATATTATTGAATGTCAACGAATTGAAAGTGCAATAGCAGCTAATGTTGGCGATCACGAAGGCATTACACATCATGCAACAGTGCCGCTTCAATCGGGACAAGAGCGTTTTGGTGTCTTAAATGTTGCATCAAAGGATACCGTACGTTTTTCAGAGGAGGAGCTAGCATTATTAGAATCAGTAGCATTTCAGATGGGTTCTGCTATAAAGCGTATTTTACTAACAAAGCAAGAGCAAGAAATGGCACTCGTAAAAGAGCGCAACAGGTTAGCGCGAGATTTACATGATTCTGTTAATCAACTCTTGTTTTCCGTTACGTTAACGGCGAGAGCTGGTATTGAAATGACAAACGATAGTGATGTGAAGGAGACGTTTAAGGAGATTCAGCATTTAACACAGGATGCCTTAACAGAAATGCGTGCTCTCATTTGGCAGCTCCGTCCAAAAGGATTAGAAAATGGTTTACTTGAAGCGATAAAGGTGTATGCTGAAATGCTTGGCTTAAAGCTTCATGTAACGGTCTCAGGTGTACTACAATTCCCATCACGTATTGAAGAAACTTTATTTCGAGTAGCACAAGAAGCACTTAATAATGTTCGTCGTCATGCTGGTGTGCTAGAAGCGGCACTTTATATTACGGTCACTTCTACAGATATTTTACTTGTTATTCGAGATGATGGACGAGGCTTCGTCATCGATAACAACACTAAGCTACTTTCAATAGGCTTGCAATCGATAAAGGATCGTGCGAAATCAGTTGGTGGTACAGCTGACTGGGTTAGTGAAATTGGCAGAGGAACAGAGCTGTTAATTCGCTTGCCATATTAAGGGGGGAAGAGAATGATACGTGTATTAATCGCAGACGATCATCATGTAGTGCGTCGTGGATTATTATTTTTCTTAAAAACACAGAAAGATATTGAAGTTGTAGGAGAAGCGAAAAATGGACTGGAGGCAGTAGCTTTAGCGGAAAGTATACAGCCAGATATCATACTCATGGACTTAGTAATGCCTGAAATGGATGGTATACAGGCAACGAAGCGCATCAAAGCTAAGTTTCCGCAAATAGAAATTTTAATGCTTACAAGCTTTTCAGACCGTGATCATGTGGTGCCAGCTATGGAGGCTGGAGCAGCAGGCTATCAGTTGAAAGATATTGAGCCTGATGAATTGGTATTGTCCATTCGCCGTATTATGCGAGGCGAAAATACATTACACCCAGAAGCAACAACGACTCTTGAAATGGACCGTCAAGAATCTAAAAATGCGCCTCATGCATTAAATCCACTAACACCTCGTGAACAGGATGTGCTTGCAGAGCTCACAAAAGGGAAAAGTAATCGCGAAATTGCGTCCTCCTTATTCGTCACAGAAAAAACAGTGAAAACCCATATTTCTAATATTTTCACGAAGCTACAAGTACAGGATCGTACTCAGGCGGCTCTTTATGCTGTAAAGCACGGGCTGACAGAGGGTAGTGGTATGTAAAAGCTAATTAATTATTAGTACAGATTATGGCTCATGACCAAAAACAGGGGATGCTATTTGTTAAAACATATGCCATGCATATAAGTTGATTGGAGTGGAGGCTTGGCGACTCCTTGGGGGTTCAGTGTCACAGATGAGACCCTGGAGCCAGTAGGGGAACAAAGGCTAAAAACATCACGTTCTGTGATAACGCCTTCGTGACCAACATCGTGCTGTTGCTGTCGCTACGCTTTCGCACAGACAAAACATGCTGCTGTCGCTACGCTTTCGCACAGACAAAACACGCTGCTGTCGCTACGCTTTCGCACAAAAAAACATCGTGTTGGCCCAAGCGGCTCATCGGACGCCCACAGGAAAACGCCTAGTCGGAATGGAAATCAACCCCACGTTATGGTAATGAGAATGGATTATTGAAAAATATGCAAAAATATGTAAACGACGAGTTCATAGGAGCCCGTCGTTGAAACCTTTATTTATTTTTGAATAAAAAATTTGTTGGAAATATCTATTAAAGTAGAGCTTGGTGAAAGTGCTAGTTCATCTTTTAGTTTTTGCTCATAGGCGAGAAATATTTTGTATGCATGATCATGAAGTCCTGCATTTATTAACATGTGTAAATAGTGCTCAAGTTTTTGCTCATTATATGGATCAAACTCTAAAAGGCCGTTTAAAAAATTAAAGGCCTTATCAGTATCCGTTAGTACAGTTGCTTGAAAACCTTTTTCTAATAAATCTATGTATGATTTAGTCAGCTTATCTTTATAGGCAGTAGCCCATTCATAATCATCAAATATGAGCAGTCCATTTTTATAAATAGAGAGACATTGATTGATTAATGAAATTGGTGGAAATTCTAACTTTGTGAAATCATCATAATATCTTTGGAAATCATATAAATCACAAAGAATGTTCGGTTTCTCAAAGATATAGTATTTATTTGAAAAGATAATACAGTTTACATAACCTATATTATTTAAGGTTTTTCTTAAATAAGAAAGAGCGGTATGAAGGTTCGATTTTGCTCGAACATACTCTAAATCAGGCCATAGAATTTCGATTAAATAGTCGCGATGAATTGGAATATTTGGATGTAAAATAAAATATACAAATAACTCCTTTGTTTTCTCCGTTTTGAAGGCCACTAAGCTGTTGTTACTATATGCGGCAAATTGATTAAAGCATTGTACATTTAACATAGTTCTCGAAGCTTGCTGAATCATTTGTTGAATGGAATATTCATGCTCAATACGAGAAATAGTCTTTTCTAAACGAGCATGGCTAATTGGTTTAAGTAAGTAGTCAAGCCCCCCGATTTCATATGCCTGTAAAGCAAATTCCTGATATGAGGTTATAAAAATAACACTAACATGTGGACGATCAGTTTTGATAATATCAGCTAATTCAAGCCCAGTTAGTTCATTCAACTTTGCCTCTAAAAAAATGACGTCAAATTCTATTGTTGATAGCTCATTTAAAAATACTCTTACACTTGTAAAAGTTTGGATTACCTCTATTTGCTGAAATGCTTGTAGTTTATTTTGAAAATAGTGTAAAGCTAAAGGTTCATTGTCTATTAAAACTGCTCGAATCACATCAAAATCTCCTTTTTACAATTAAATTGAAAACATTAAACTCTAGTTGATTGTGTTTGAAAAGGCTTCCCGCATATAGGGAGGGCACTAAAAAGTGAATTTCACATAAAATTAAAAATTTGACACTAAGATTTAGCGCTCTGTATTCCGTTTTCCATGAGCGAGCATCGAGCCTCCTACGCTATCGTCTCGTACAGGATTATGTTTAGCTTGTTCCCGCAGGAGTCTCGTAACGCCGCGTTAAAACTTTTACATTAGAAATTTGGACTTCCACAAATAGTTACTATAAAGTAGTTTTTCAGAGCCTTTATATAGAGGATAGAAGTTTTATATTTTGTGTTAAGAGAATTGAAATAATTGTATAAGCGTTTATGATCAAACTATTCTTTTAAAAAACGGAAAACAACTTTGTTATAGTAGAAAAACCGTTTAATAGCGCCGATTATAGGTATTGAAGTTGTTTTTTTCTTATATTGTAAAAATAGTAGAATGAATGTAATGATTTATTAGGCGTTATTATAGTACATTCGACTTAAATAAAACTCAAAAAGTACTTAAAAAATACTTAAAATAAATGGCGAAATAGTAATTAAAACACAATTAACATAGAAAAAATAGGACTTATAGTAAAGGAGTACAAATATGAAATTAGAGCGACTTTTAACGATGACAATGATTTTAATAAATCGTAAAAAGGTGAAGGCCCAGGAGCTAGCCGATTTATTTAATGTGTCAGTCCGTACTATTTACCGGGATATTGAAACGTTGAGCTGTGCTGGGGTTCCTGTCATTAGCCAACAGGGTGTTAATGGTGGAATTAGTTTAATTGATGGCTATCGTGTCGATAAGCAAGTATTAACGCAGGAGGAACTTACTTCACTTTCTATTGCCATCAAAAGTGCACTGACAACATATGAAGATTCACATGCAGAAGCAGTGCTTGAAAAGTTAACAGGCGTAGCGGATGAGAAAGTAAAACAATCTATTGATCAACTATTTATTGACCTTAGCCCTTGGGGACCAAATGCTATTTTTAAGGAACAAATTACATTAATAAAAAAAGCAATTGAACACGCGTATTGTATAAGTTTCACCTATTCCACTACGCATGGTCGCATAACAAATCGACTATTGGAGCCGCACACGTTAGTACAAAAAGGGAAGGTTTGGTATGTTTACGGCTATTGCACATTGAGAGAAGATTTTCGCTTATTTAAAATTTCAAGGATGAAGAATTTAAAAGAAGAGATGACAACCTTCCAGCGCAAAGAAGTCAACTTATCTGAACTCCCATGGGATAAAGAGTGGCATCGCCCTCAAAATATAGTAAACCTGACGTTGTCTTTCGATTCTGCAGTAACGACACTTGTTGAAGAATCATTTGGCGCCGAGCATGTAGATCATGAGAGTTCAACTATTAAAATTCCTTTGCCGGAGGATGAATGGCTATATGGCTTTCTTCTTAGCTTTGGTCACCGCGTAAAAGTTTTAGAACCACCTCATATAAGTGAGATTGTGCTAAAACGAGCACAGGAAATTGTGGAGTTGTATAAAAAAGATTAACTTCTACCTAATTGATGACATACAGATGTCAGGTTTCCTTTGTTATAGTCATTACAAATAGAACGAAGGGTGGAATGAATGATGCAAAGTTATTGTCAAAGCTGTGGAATGCCGTTAGTGGATGAGTCATTATTTGGTACAGAAAAAGAAGGACACAAAAGTCAGGATTATTGCACATATTGTTATGAATTAGGAGAGTTCAAGCAGCCAAGTCTAACGGTCGAAGAAATGGTCGAAATGTGTGTGCCGCATTTAAAGGAAGACGGAATGGCGGAAGAAGAAGCACGCCAAATGTTAGCTTCTTTTTTACCAAGCTTAAAGAGATGGAGAAAGCATGAAATGAAAGAACCCGTTGTGATGAAGAAAGAATTATTTCAAATCGTAGGAATCTCGGCACGAACAAGTAATGCCAATGAAATAACTCCTCAAGCAAAAATACCGCAATTATGGACAAACTTTTATCAGCAAGATGTAGTGGGACAAATACTTAATCCAGTCAATCAAGTAACATACGGTCTGTATTCTGACTATGAAACGGATGTTAATGGAGAGTATTCAATTACACTTGGCGTGGAAGTTTCAACTGCGGATGAAGTTCCGGAAGGTATGGTCTTAAAAACAGTGCCAGCTGCTAAATATTTAGTTTTTACTTCTGACAAAGGTCCATTTGAAGAAGTTGTCGTGAAGGCTTGGCAGGACGTTTGGGCTTGGTTCTCAAACTCAGGGGTAGAACGAACATACACTGGTGACTTTGAAATGTACGATGAACGATGTGCCAACCCACAAGAAGCACAAGTCGATATTTATATTGCGATTAAATAAAAAGTCATTTTTAGGCCTCCTATCGATAATTGATAGGAGGCCTGCTTGTTTACGCGTTTAACTACTTTTGGCAAGTGTTTTTGTATGTGCAAGCACAAAGCCGATTCCGGACGCAATTATGCCGAGGCATAATTGATAAAACAAGCCTCTAACCAATCAATTGGTAGGAGACTTGTCATCATTTGCTGGAGGAACTTCTATTTCTGGCTCAATATGCACGAGCACCTGACAAAAGCGATTTTCACGAGTAACGGTTTTCTCAATCTCCTCTGTAATACGGTGACTTTCAAAGACGTTTAAGTAAGGATCGACGGTTACTGTTACGTCAATAAAGTGCATATTGCCATGTGCACGACCCTTAAAGTCTATGAGTTCGATCACTCCGTCAACATTGCGAATTAATACGGATAATGTCTCAACCTCTTCGATATCAAAGGCATCTGTCAGACTTTGAACCGCTTCCCAAAAAATTTCTACAGCTGTTTTAATAATAAGAAGTGCGACGAGAAGTGCTGTTAATGTATCGATAATAGGGAAGCCGAAAATTGCTCCAAAAATCCCGATCGCTGTCCCTATACTTACAAGGGCATCTGAACGATTATCATAGGCGGCAGCCTTAACAGCAGCGCTTTTTACTTTTTTTGATAGTGCCAAATTATAGCGATAAACGATATACATCACTACTGCACTGCCGATTGCCACGTAGGCTGTTACTAGTGATGGCGCTGTGCCAGTTGGCTCCCAAAGGCTTTTTATCGAATTAATAAGTACCTGTAAGCCAACAATTAGCATAATGAACGATGCAACAAGTGACGCAACTGTTTCTGCACGTAAATGCCCGTATTGGTGATTAGAGTCAGGTGGTATTTGGGCAATCCGCAATCCAATTAATACTGCAATGGATGCGATAATATCAGTGGTATTGTTAAGTCCATCTGCTTTTAGTGCTTCCGATGTTCCGATATAGCCAATCGTCAGTTTTATTGAACTCAGTATTAAATATGTACCAATGGATAACCAGGCACCTTTTTCCCCTTGACGTAAATTTGTATAGAGCTCCATTTTGTTTCCTCCTCGCAAAACTTTCGGGCATTATAAAACGACTCCCTTAATCGTGTAAGGGAGTCGTTTTTGCGTATTTATTAACTTTATTTCAGTAGAAGCTCCCACCATTATAGGTTGTGAGCAAAATATTATTTTTATCGCCTGAATTTTATAAGCACGATTTTAATCGTACCATGGTAAATACCGATAAGGCAATTTAATTTTAGTCTTCATCGTTTTCATTTGATAAATCACTTTCAGGTACTTTCAGAATTTCTAAGTATAAAATATGGTGACCATCTAATTCTTTTGCGATAAATTCATAACCTTGTTCTTCAATACTGTCTCCTTCGACCGCATCAAATTGCTTCGTCATGAACCAACCACCGATTGTATCAATATCATCATCTTCTATGTCAGTACCTAGCATATCATTAACGCTTTCAACTAGCATCTTCGCATCTAAAATAAAGTGATCTTCGGCAATTTCCTGAACCTCTGGAATTTCATCTTCATCGAATTCATCTTGAATGTCGCCGACAATTTCCTCAATAATATCTTCAATCGTAACTAGACCAGATGTTCCGCCATATTCATCCATTAAAATAGCCATATGAATGCGTTCACGCTGTATTTTTAGTAACAATTCGTTAATTTGCGTTGTTTCCATTACGCGAATAATTGGCTGCATATAATCAATCACTAGTTTATCGCCATTTGCTGGGTCTTTAATGTAAGCGGTTAATAAGTGCTTCATATTGACTAAGCCGATAATATGGTCCTTGTCACCATCGATAATTGGGTAACGGGTATATTGCTCAACACCCATTAAATCAAAAACTTCTTTAATCGTAAGCTCTTTTTCAATTCCCACGATTTCAGTACGTGGTACCATGATTTCTTTTGCAAGACGATCAGAGAACTCAAAAATACTGTTAACATATTCATATTCTGAAGTATTAATTTCTCCACCCTTTAAACTATCTGACAAAATCATTCGTAACTCTTCTTCTGTATGGGCTACTTCTGATTCTGACATCATTTTCAAGCCGAAAAGACCAGTTAAGCCACGTGCAGATCCATTCAACAGCTTAATGATTGGATAAGTAACATTGTGGAATAAAATTAATGGGCCAGAAAGATTTAATGTGACAAATTCTGCTTTTTGGATGGCTAATGTTTTTGGCGCCAATTCTCCCATAACTACATGCATAAACGTTACAATTGAGAATGCAAGTATGAATGAAAGGACAGTAGTAAAACTTTCACTCAAATTTAGAAATTCAAACACTGGATTCAAGATAATCTTAAATGTAGGCTCACCAAGCCAACCTAGGCCTAAAGCAGTGATAGTAATACCTAACTGACATGCAGATAAGTATTCATCTAAATCTGAAATAACACGTTTTGCATTTTTTGCTTTTTTATTCCCTTCTGCAAGCAATTGATCAATGCGTGTAGATCTTACTTTAACGATTGCAAACTCAGTTGCAACGAAAAATCCTGTCATTATTATTAGTAGGGCGAATGCCGCCAACCTTATGGTTATTCCCAATATGTCTCCGTCCAAATAATTCCTTTGTCCCCGCCCAAATGAGGGAAGTAAACAAAGTGTACACCTCCTATGATTTAAAAAATTGTTGGATGTTTTAATCATAAAATATTTACATGCAAAACACAAATATTGACAACAATCTTTTTTACTTGATTTTCAATCCGTAAATTGGAAAAATTATATATTTCCAAACACCTAAAGGATTGAAAATAAAAATTCGTTATGCTAACTTTAATAGAGCAAAGAAGATAGTTTGTTTAGAGAAAGAAGCATTTGCATCTCATATAAAACGACACGTCAAAAATCTCAAGAGATCTTTACTCGCGGATTTTTTTAAATGAATTATTTTTTCATAGCAACAAAAAGGAGCCATCTCATTCGTATGAGATGGCTCCTCTTTGTTTGAATTATTTATTGTTGTTGAAAACGTAATTTCAAGCACGCTTTTTCCACATCGTGTAGCGTTTCTTTTAACGGAATTTCACCTGAATAAAGTGAAATTGTAACAGGTGCTTTTTCTGTTAAACCTTGCTGTGTAAAAATATAATTTTTGCCGTTATACGTTAAATACATATTTTTTACAGGTCTTTTTCCGAAAGTAGTAGTAGATGAATTAAAAAAGCCTTTTAATTGACTACAGTATTCATTATAGAAATCACTTTTAAAGCCCGAAAGAGCCTCGAATTTTTTACTATCAATAGCTTCAGCTTCATTCGCTAACTCGAAAATTTTAGCGGAAAACTCGGAAAAAACTTCTTTTACTTTTGCACGAATTAATGCTTTTGAATTATAACTGTTTAAGTCATCTGAAAGAGTGACTTTACTCATTGAAATAGCCTCCTGCATAAAAAAACATTTAATACTTGATAACATAAATGTATAAGAAAAATAAGGGAATTTCAATATACTTAAACAATTTTAAGATAATAGCAGTGCTAAAAATAGTAAAAAATAGGTATGTTTATACAGTATGAGTGCGGAAAAATATTACTTTTTTCAGTCGTAAACATGGTACAACATAAGTTCATGAATCATTTTTTTAACATCCTCTTCGTTTGGAGGGACAGGTCCACTCCATTGTATAACGCCATCTTTTAAGTACTCTGCTGTGTATCGTTCACGTTGATAGAAGAAAGAAATAGTCCAGCCTGGGAGCTGAGAATTTTCAAATAACGGCTTAAAGCTGAAATGCTGAATCATAACCAAACCCCATTTCTTATATATGTAGTTAATATTATTCAAGGATAGTGGTAATTTTGCAACTATTCACTTTGCGAGTAGTGAATATGCTTAGACATAATCATAACATGTGGTTGATTTCAGTTCCGCCTGGGCGCTTTGTTGCTGTCGCTTCGCTTTCGCACAGATAAAACAATTGTAGCTGCCGCTTTGCTTTCGCTACAGATAAAACAATTGCTGCCGCTTCGCTTTCGCACAGAGCAAAGCTTCCGGGAGCGTCTGATGAGCCGCTACAGGGTCTCATCTGTGACGCTGTGATCCCCAAGGAGTCGCCCAGTCGGAACGAAGATCAACTTAATACGTAGCCCGTAGCGTAAATCAGCATCTTCAAAATAATGAAGATGGATAAAAATAGTTAAACAACATACTTAATAGAGGGTATTTCTTTCGTAGAAAATCATTGCTCTGCTATAATGAGTGCAGCAGGCGACAAAATACGCCAATAGTGAATACAATTGAAATGAGAGGATACTAATGGATAATTTTCTAGTGACATTAATATTTATGGCAATCATTGGAGCTGCAATTGGTGGTGTAACAAATCATTTAGCCATTAAAATGCTTTTCCGACCACATGAAGCTATCTATATAAAAAATTGGCGAATGCCTTTTACACCAGGTCTTATTCCCAAACGACGTGACGAATTAGCAAGGCAACTTGGACTAACGGTTGTGAATTATTTATTAACACCTGAAACCTTTAGAAAGAAATTTTTCTCAAAGGATATTCAGGAAAAGGTTGAAGAGTTTGTACAAACAAAGGTAGAAGAAACGATTTTTACAAATGATAAAACGATTCAGGATTGGCTAACATTAGCTGGATTTTCCAATATGCCAGCAACAATTGAACAGAAGGTAGAAGCAATTGTTGAGGGACAATTTGAATCAATTAAGAATACACTATCAACGAAATCAATTCGTACACTATTATCAGCAGATATTCAAAATACAATTGATGCAAAGATTCCAGTAGCCGTTAACCATATTTTAGAAAAGGGTGAGGATTACTTTTTATCACCTGAGGGCGAACTGACGATTAAGGCAATGATTGATGACTTCTTATCGTCAAAAGGATCGCTTGGTGGAATGATTAATATGTTTTTAGGTGATTCTTCTTCGCTCGTGGCAAAGGTTCAGCGTGAGCTTATAAAATTTATGCAGTCACCAGGAACATCAGAATTACTAACGAAAATTTTTACTCAGGAATTGGAGAAATTAAAAGAGCGCCCAGCGATGGATTTCTTACAGGATATTCGTTTTGAACCCATTTTATCGAAATTGCAAACTTACGTAAAAGAACAATTAGCAGTTGAAGAGCGCTTGAATCAACCTATTTCGCATTACTGGCCAGAAGGTAATACATGGATGAAGGAAACAGTAATTCCACAAGCTATCGAAAAAGCGTTTGTAAAAGCTGAAGACAAATTAGAAGATGTTTTGAAACGCTTAAATTTACAAGAAGTAGTACGTGAGCAGGTTGATTCTTTCCCTGTATCGAAATTAGAGGAGCTTGTACTAGGTATTTCAAAACGAGAGTTTAAAATGATTACAGTACTTGGTGCAGTTCTTGGTGGGTTGATTGGGATTGTGCAAGGGTTGATTGTCTACTTTATTTAAAAAGGAGAATATGTTTATGATTAATATTTACAATGACATTAATGAGTTAGAGGCAACTTTCCGTAAGACACCTGAATTTGAAGTGTTGAAAGAAGCGGTGGCAGTTGTTAAGGAAGATGAAGAGGCATTAAATCTATTCAAAAATTTCCGTAAGATTCAAATTGAACTACAGAAAAAGCAATTAGCTGGCGAGGATATGCTGGAAGATGAGCTTATATATGCACAAAAAGCTTTACAGCTAGCACAGCAAAATGAAAAAATTTCCTCAATGCTTGAGGCAGAAATGAAGCTGAGTAAACTAATTGAAGAGGTAAACCGCATTTTAATAAAACCTATACAAGCATTGTATGAAGAAATTTAACAGCGTTTTTTAGTAGGAATATTACTTTAACCTACGCAATAGTTGGCCTAGCGGCGATGTTAAATGTCCAAGCGGCGGAAGGGTAGGATTTACCGGCGCTATTAAGAGTCCAAGCGGCGGTAGAGCATAATCTACCGGCGCAATCAAGAGCCCAACCGGCAGAAAAGCAGATTCTCTCATCGATCTTATCAAATAGCTCCTTTAGGAATAAATATACCAATAGTTGCACATATAACAAGTAAGAAAGAAAACGTGTTTCCGCAAGCCGGAGCACGTTTTCACTTTAAGGCTCAATATCGGAGGTTATACTATGCATGTAATCATTGAATGGACCTATAAAACGCAAAAGGGTGCAGAAACTGTTCTGCGTTCAGAAGAAATGCCTGCAGCTCAAGCATTACTACTAGCAGAGGACATGGAGCGGACAGGGAGAGTAAAATCACTGCATTGTATCGATCGACAGGATACAAGTTGGTCTTTAAAGGAACTAAAGGCATATTTAAAGGAAATTGACACTGAGCCACACAATATTACAGTCTATTTTGATGGCGGCTTTGATCGTGCAACAAAACAATCGGGGCTAGGCTGTGCTATTTATTATGAACAAAATGGCAAGCCATATCGATTAAGAAAAAATGCTTTTTCGTCGGAGCTTAAAACGAATAATGAGGCAGAATATGCTGCGCTTTATTTGGGGGTAGTTGAGCTTGAACTATTAAACGTTCACCATTTGCCCGTTTGTTTCACTGGTGATTCCCAAGTAGTCATCAATCAATTGAGCGGGGAATGGCCAGCACTTGAAAAGGATTTATCGAGCTGGGCAGATAAAATTGATGTAAAGCTGAAAGAGCTCAGTATCCAGCCAGAGTACAAACTTATATCACGTAAAGAAAATTCTGAAACCGATCGCCTTGCAACTCAAGCATTAAACGGTATAGATATCACTGGGTTAAAGGAAATTGTAAAGGAATAATTATGGACCTGACTACTCCCACAGCTAAAGCAGTGGGGTTCTTATATACTTAAGAGAAGCGTTACAAAGCTCTCCACAGATGGTGTTGCCATGTCCTGTGTACAACATCTTTGATTTATCTTCTGTTCCATAAGACTTTCTTATTTACACAAAAAAGCACTTCATTCCTCCCACCTCTGAAGAAGTGGGCTTCCTGAAGCTCACTTCTGTGAGACAATCAAAATAAAACCACCAGTTTTTTCGAACTGGTGGTTTTTAACTTCTAAACTATTCTAAAGCATTCATTCCCAATGGACCCTAGTCGGAACGGAAATCAACCACACGTTATGGTGATGATCCCTAATTACTCCATTCATAACAGCTTTTACAAAAGTATTGACTGGAAATATCACCCATCATAAATTTTCCTGTTTTTGATGAAACTTTTACCATTATAAAACTACTACTACTATGAATCCAATAATAAGGAGAGATATTATGAACATGAAAAAATTTGCTCCAGCAGCAATGACAGCATTATTATTTGGAAGTGTAGTAGTACCAGTCGCTTCAGCAAATGAAAATCCTACAGAGGCAGAACAACAAGTTCCACAAATTCAACCTGTTCACATTTTCAACAATACGCATGGAACAGTTGAGAAAGTTAATGTTGGTGAAAGTATTACATATTTCACAGTAAAAGATGGAGATCAAACAAACATTTTAGAGGTAACTAAAGATACACTTGTTTTCGATAATACAGGTAAAAAAGTGGAACTTAAAGAAGGCGATAAAATAGTAGCTTATACACTTGCAAACAAGCCACAAAAATTAATTTATCCACCACAATTCGACCCTGATGTTGTCATTGTTGAAACGGAGGAAGCTGGATTTGTTGAAGTTGATTACTTCTTTGAAAACTTAACAAATACTTATGATATTTTAAAATTAAACATTGGTGAAAATACTGAGCTTTTAAATGCAAAGGGAGAGAAAGTTGCAGCAAAAGATTTAGCGGAGAAACACTTAGCTGTTTTCTATACGGCTTCAACAAAAAGTATCCCAGCTCAAACAACACCTTCGAAAGTATTTGTTCTTGATGACGAATCTAAAAATACTCCAGAAAATACTGTAGAAGCGGAAATAGCAGCAATCATCGCGGCAGATTATTATGAGGTAGATGGAACAAAGATGGTTCCGTTACGCTTGATTGCTGAAAAGCTTGGCTATACAGTAAAGTCAACGGGTAAAGGTGCAATAATTTCAAAAGGTAATTTATCTTACACAATTACTCTTGGAGAAAAAATGTTTGGTTATAACAAAGCATTACGCCCACTTAATGCAGCACCTGCTTTGTTAGAAGCGAATAAAACGTATGTGCCAGTTGAATTTGTAGAGGAATACTTAAAATAATTCGAAAAAACTCTGTAAAGGTAAGTATGCCTTTATGGGGTTTTTTGTGTTTTGTGAAGAATGTTTAATAAATGCCGAAAAACACTTTCTATATAAAAAATTCCCAAATTTAATTGTTATAGGAAACTTGAAAGAACAGTTATCGTCTTACTTTATGAAGAAAATGATTTTACTTCAGGAATTCAAACATAAGAGAGGATTTTATATGCAAAGGAAATCAAGTAGATCTAAAAGAACGAAACCAAAGAATAAAATATTGAAAATCTCCTTATTAGTTATTTCGATGTTACTCTTAACCGTAACTAGTTATGGAGCTTATGCGTTTGTTAAATTTAAAAATGCCTATGATAGTTCAAAGGTCGATTTAGATAGAGAAGGAAATAAATCAGACCTTAGAGAAGAGGATGTTTCATTTACAAAAGATCCTATCTCAATTCTATTATTAGGTGTTGAAGATTATTCTAGTAAGGCGGAGAATGGTCGAGCAGATACTCAAATGGTTATTACTTTAGACCCGGATACATCTGAAATTAACTTAATTACAGTGCCTCGAGATGCAAGAGTTAATATAGAAAATGCTGGGGAATATACGGGTATACATAAGATCAATGCCGCTTATAATTACGGATCAATTACAGGCTATGGGGCAATTAAACTTCAATTAGAGACAGTTGAAAAATTTCTTAATATACCGATAGACAACTTTATTGCAGTAAACTTTGATGGTTTTAGGGATATTGTCGATGCTTTAGGTGGAGTAATAATAGATGTAAAAGAGGATTTCTGGGAAGACAATATTTACGATAAAAAAAGGATAGAGTTTCATAAAGGTGAAGCACATTTAAACGGGGAAGAGGCACTTGCATTTGTAAGAATGAGATACAGACCTGTTAATGCTACATACTCACGCGAAGAGAGACAAAGACAATTTTTGACTGCAACAATTAATCAAGCAAAATCGACGAATACAATATTTAAAATTGGTCAAATTGCAGATATTTTAGGAAAAAACGTAGAAACAGATTTAAACCCTAAAGAAATTTACGCACTCCAAAAACAATATTTGAATTCCAAGAACTTATCTGTAAAAACGTTAGACATACAAGGGGAAGATCAGTATATAAATAATGTTTCTTATTATATACCCGATATGGAAAGCTTGGAGAAAGTAAGCATGAAATTAAGAAATATTCTTGAACTGAAAGAAGAAAATTTCAAAACAAATGCGGATATTGCTAGATAAAAGATGAGAATCCATTTTGATTAATTTTTTCAAAATGGATTTTTTGTATTATAAGCAAAATATTCTGTTATTATTTGTGGTTTTGCTTAACGTTATAAAAATTTGTTAAACTATTGGTACTATAATTTATGAGAGAAAAGAGCGAAGAAAATGAAAATCATTCACATAGATCAAAAATATCCTGAGGATTGGATTCGCGTATTAAATCATATTGCGAATTTATTTTTTGAGGATTCCAAGCTAAAAGTAGAGCCTGAAGAAACGGATATGGCAGTGTCTTTCGAATATAACGTTGGCGATGATTTCTCACTGTCGACCAAAGCAGTTCTAAAGGTAGATGGTAAGCGTTATACGAATGATTACCGTATTCAATACGAATCTGGGGCTGAAGGACGTGAACTAAATATTCGTATGAAGCGTGCTTTGTCTCACGTATTTTTAGATGTGCTAGAGCAACATACGGGAATGCATCAGCAATGGGGGATTTTAACAGGTGTGCGTCCGACTAAGCTTTACCATAAATTTCGAATGGCCGGGAAGAGCGAGGAAGAAATTGCGGATATCCTTATTCGTGATTTCCGTCTGTCAGAGGACAAGGTGACGCTACTAAAAGAAATAGTTGCTCGTCAGTTAGTGACGATCCCTGACATAGATAAAATCGGTAAAGAAATAAGTATCTATATCGGCATTCCTTTTTGCCCGACTAAATGTGCCTATTGCACGTTCCCAGCTTATGCGATTGGCAGCAATAGAAAGCAGGGGCGTGTCGCTACATTTTTAGATGGGCTGCATATTGAATTACGTGAAATGGGGAAATGGCTGAAGGAAAATGACATGAAAATCACGTCCATTTATTGGGGTGGGGGTACACCGACATCTATTGAGGCACATGAAATGGATGCATTGTATCAGACGATGAATGAATGCTTCCCACATCCTGAAACAATCCGTGAAGTAACAGTTGAAGCGGGCAGACCTGATACGATTACGCCTGAAAAACTAGAAGTGTTAAAAAAATGGGGTATTGACCGAATAAGTGTCAATCCACAATCTTATACAGACGAAACACTGAAAGCAATTGGTCGTCATCACACAGTACAGGAAACGATTGATAAGTTTTGGCTAGCACGTGAATCGGGCATGAATAATATTAATATGGATTTAATTATTGGTTTACCGAATGAAGGGGTTGAGGAATTCCAGCATTCGTTAGAGGAATCTGCAAAAATGCAGCCAGAATCGCTAACGGTACACACTTTGTCATTTAAGCGTGCATCGGAAATGACACGTAACAAGGCTAAATATAAGGTAGCAGACCGTGATACTGTTGCACAAATGATGCATATGGCACAAGTATGGACGAAGGAAAATGATTATGTACCATACTATTTATATCGTCAAAAAAATATTTTAGGCAATTTAGAAAATGTCGGCTACAGTAAAGTTGGCGAAGAAAGCATCTATAATATTGTCATAATGGAAGAAGTACAGACAATCTTAGGGATTGGGTGTGGAGCTTCCTCTAAATTTGTTCATCCCGAAACAGGGAAGATTACGCAGTTCCATAATCCAAAGGATCCTGCTGCCTACATCATGACGTTCGAAGATGCAATCGGTAAAAAAATCGAGTTTTTAGATGAATTGTATAAGGCATAAAAAATGATGGCAATCTGACGTGTGTTCAGATTGCCTTTTTGTTCGATAAAACTCGAAAACGTTCCGATAAATTCGTATATTGTTCCGATAAAAATGGAAAACATTCCGATAAATCCACATAATGTTCCGATAAAATCTCAGGAATGTTTTAAGTCTGAATTATAATGATTATAAAAGCTTAACTTCAATGATTGGGGGTATAAAATATGAAAGTCATTATTAGTCCAGATTCCTATAAGGGGACTTTGTCGGCCATCGAGGTGGCTGATGCAATGCAAGCAGGAATCTTAGATGTTAATCAATCGATTGAAACAATTATTCTACCAGTTGCAGACGGAGGAGAAGGTACATTAGAATCACTTGTTGCCTCAACAGATGGTCAATATATTTTACAACATGTGCTTGACCCATTGGGCAGAGAAATTGAAGCGAGATATGGTGTGCTCGGTGATAATGAAACATGTGTTATTGAAATGGCTCAGGCATCCGGTATTATGCTGTTAAAGGACAGTGAAAAAAATCCTGAGCTAGCATCAACGTACGGGACGGGGCAGTTAATCAAGGCTGCTCTTGATAAAGGGTTTAGGAAGTTTATTATCGGAATTGGGGGTAGTGCTACAAATGATGCTGGTATTGGCATGTTAAATGCGCTTGGACTGCAATTAAAAAAAGAAGATGGCACTTTAATTGCTGATGGGGTGTCGGCATTATTAGATTTAGCGTCAATTGATACTAGTCAGTTAGATTCCAGATTGGCTGAAGTAAAATTTATTGTTGCATGTGATGTTGATAATCCATTGATTGGAGAGCGGGGGGCAACAACTATTTTTGGACCTCAAAAAGGTGTAAAAGAGCATCAAATGGCTTATTTTGATAGCTGCTTAAAGCAGTTTGCAGACATTGTTGAACAGCAATTTGACATCCGCCTGCACGACTATAAAGGTGCAGGCGCTGCAGGTGGAATGGGAGGTGCATTAATAGCTTTTTTAAACGGCAGTTTTCATGCAGGTATTGATATTGTGATCGACGCCGTACAGCTAAAAAAACATTTAGAAGGTGCCGGGTTTGTTATGACAGGTGAAGGCAAATCAGATCGTCAAACATTACATGGGAAAGCACCATTAGGAGTGGCGAAGGCTGCGAAATTAGCGAATGCACAGACTGTCTTATTGTCAGGGGCAATAGATAAAAATGATAAACCTGAATTACTCGAATATTTTACTGTTGTTGAATCATTAGTAGATGAAAATATTAGTGTTCAGCAGGCAATGCAAGAACCTTATTATTTTATTCGCATGAAAACTAAGAAAATGCTTGAGAATTATATACAAAATGGATGTAAATTCGGAGCTGGGGATGACGTTTATTAACGTAGCAACTTATAGAATCACCCTCCTGTTATGGATTTTAGTTTAATTGAAATAGAGAGCAGCCATGGTTAGCTCTCTTTTTTGTATAATAGAAAAGTAGAAAGGAAGTTAGTAGATGAAAAAATTAATAGTAATGCTCCTTTGTATTTTTTTATTAGCAGGCTGTACGGAGACATTAAATACGGAGAAAGTATCCGTCACTGCGGGACATGAAATGCGTGTCCATTTTATTAATGTAGGACAAGGAGATTCGATTTTTATTGAGTCGCCAAACGGCAAGACGATGCTTGTTGACGGAGGTGTTAAAGGAGCTGGTCAACAGGTTGTTTCGTATTTGAAGGAACTTGGTGTGAACAAGCTCGATATAGTGGTCGCTACACATCCTGATGCAGACCATATCGGTGGTTTAATTCCTGTGTTAAATTCGATAGATATTGGACAATTTTATGATTCAGGGAAAGTACATACATCTCAAACCTTTGAAGAGATGCTGACACTTATTGATACGAAGAATATTCCTTATAATGTTCCAAAAACAGGCGATAGCATAGCGTTTGATGATGATCTTAATGTGAAGGTGTTAAACGCCAATGAAAATGCAACAGATAATAATGATGCTTCCATTGTCTTAAAAATTGCATATGGTAATGTATCGTTTTTATTAACAGGTGATGCGGGTGTTGCGTTGGAAAAAGAGATGCTACAGTACGATGTGAAGTCGACTGTGCTAAAGGCGGGGCATCACGGTTCTAACACGAGTAGCTCGGCGGAGTTTATACAGGCAGTACATCCTGAGGTGACAATTTTAAGCTATGGAGAGGGAAATAAGTATGGTCACCCTCATACGGAAGTGGTTGAGCGTCTACAAGCAATTGGCAGTAAAATTTACGCAACCGCAGACGCTGGGACTGTTATCGTATCAACAGATGGGGTAAACTATGACGTGAATTCGAAAGAAATGTCAGGAACAAGTGTCAAAGCACCATCAACTAGTGCGAGCGTTGAGATTGTTAGTAAGGACTTAATAGAAGAAATTGTAGGCATTAAAAATAATGGTAGTGAAGCAGTGTCCTTAAAAGATTGGCAGCTTATATCAATTGAAGGGTATCAAGTTTTTAACTTCCCAAATGTATCATTGCAGCCAGGGAAAACAATTTATGTCACAAGTGGTACAAATGCACGGGAAGGTCAAAACTATTTAAAGTGGACAAAAAAACAGATTTGGCTGAATGATGGGGATGCTGCACAATTACGTAATGCGAAAGGGGATATTGTCAGTGAGCTCGACTAAATACACCTTAGACCGTATTGAAGATGGATATGCAGTTTTCTTGAAGTACCCAGAGGAAGAGGAGCAAATTATTATCTTACAGTCCGCCATGAATAAGCCAGTACAGGTGGGCGATCGTGTGCTTATTGAAGAAATTGATGGCATCTATCAAATTGAAATTTTAAAAGAAGAAACTGAGCAGAAAAAGGCTGAAATACAAAGCTTAATGGATAGATTACGTAAGAAAAATCAATAGTTATAGAATGAAGAATAGGCTGGGATTAGGCTAATCACTAAAAGTGGCGGATGGCATTTGTTAAAATGGATACCTTGTAATATGTTGATTGTAGTGGAGGCTGGGCGACTCCTTGGGGATCAGCGTCACAGATGAGACCCTGGAGCGAGCAACGCGAGTGAAGCGGCTCATCGGACGCCCCCAGGAAAGCGCCCAGCCGCAACGGAAATCAACCGTACGTTATGGGATGAGAAAAGCCTAAAACGCTATGCTAAATATTTTGAATATATGCTAAAATAATTATATTAAGAAGCTAGGAGCTGACACAATGTCCATTAACACAATTATTTTTGATTTAGATGATACGCTATTATGGGATAAAAAATCTGTCAAAACAGCATTTGAAAAAACATGTGAATATGCAGCAACAATACATAATGTGAATCCAGCTGAACTAGAGGAAGCTGTGCGTAAAGAATCACGTACGCTTTACGAAGGCTATGAAACATATGATTATACGGTGTTAATCGGTATTAACCCATTCGAAGGACTTTGGGGAACATTTGATGATCCAACGGAATCTTTCCAAAAAATGAAAGATATTGTGCCAGGATATCGTACAGAAGCATGGACAAAGGGCTTAGCAGCTCTTGGAATTGATGATGCGAAGTTAGGAGCAGAGCTAGGGGAACGTTTTGTGGCAGAACGTAAAGTGTCTCCATTCTTATATGAGGATACTTTTGCCGTGCTAGATGAACTAAAAGGAAAGTATCAACTCGTATTACTGACAAATGGAGCACCAAGTCTACAAAATTTAAAGCTAGAAATAACACCAGAAATCGCGCCATATTTTGACCATATTATTATCTCTGGTGACTTTGGTAAAGGGAAACCAGATGCCTCTATTTTCGAGCATGTCATGGAGAAAGTGGGCATTATAGCAGATGATGCGATCATGGTTGGAGATAACTTAAATACTGATATTTTAGGCTCATCTCGTGTTGGTATGCGTAATGTTTGGATCAATCGTGAAAACAATGTACCAAATGGCGTTGTTACTCCAACATATGAGGTCGATTCTTTAACTGCATTATTAGAACTTGTAACTAAGCTGTAAGCAAAAGGATAAATATAAATTAAGGCGTATCAATAAACAAGGGTTGATTCTCCTCGTCACTACGTTCCTGCGGGGCTTTCCGCGCAAGCTCATCCCGCAGGAGTCGCCACTCTCCGTGAAAAATCAAAGGTTCCTCATCATTAGTATGAGAAGAAGAGCTGAAACAAAATAGTGTTTGTCTACAGTCTGAAATGTACTGATTCATTAAAGGATCAGTACATTTTTTTGTTTTTTAAAATTTGTCGAAACATTTGCTGTTCGGATAAAATGAATTGTCTGAAAAAATAATTTATACTAATATTGATAATAAAAGTAAACACTTTGAATCTAGTGATTTCAATTTAAGAAAGCGCTTTCTTCAAATCGATTTAGAGAAAATGTACAAGCCTAGTCGTTGTAAGAATAAATATATTGGATTACATGTTTATGGGGGTGTATATGATGAAAGCAAATCGTTTAGTGTTTGAAAATGCCATTGATATTAATCCACGCTCAGGCATCATAAAATTCAATGGGAATCGAATGATCTTAAAATCAGCTGAGGCTCTTGGGTTTTTTAGGCGCGATATCATTCAAACGTTGAATATGGAGCGAGCAAAAGGGTTTTTATTACGCTATGGTTGGGCATGCGGCTATAGTGCTGGTGACTCTATTGAGAAGATGTACAATTGGAAAGAGTTAAAAGAGTTAATAAGAGCTGGCGCAGCGATTCATACATTAGAGGGCGTTGTCAGTGTAGAAATTGATGTATTGGAAATAAGCGACGATAAATTTGAAATGGAAGGTAAGTGGTTCCATTCTTACGAGGCGGAGGAGCATGTCCGCCATTTTGGCTTTAGTGACGAAAGCGTATGTTGGACATTAATCGGTTACGTAGCAGGTTTTCTAGCAAAAACCTATCCAAAGGAGATTGTCGTTTTTGAAGAAAAGTGTCGTGGTAAATGTGATGACTATTGTAAATTTGTCGTTCGAACCAAAGAACATGCTACAGCAGAGCAATTAGATTTATTACGATATTTTCAAGAAACTTCCTTAGCTGACGAATTAGATGCTACGTATAACGAATTAAAAACGCTGAATAATTCTATCCTGCATTCTGACACCATCCACAAACAAATGACACATGCAATGCTTGAAGGTTATACATTGAATCAACTTTTACATCTTTTAAGTGATGCGTTGCAATGTAGTGTAACAATAGAACGTAGATATTTAATGAAACCAGTTGGCTATTATTTTATGCAGAAGGATGGTGAGGAACTCTATATAGAAAGAAGTAGTAAGAAAAAAGAACTTCGACATGAATATGAGATTATGACTATGAAAAAACAATTGGGGACTTTAGTGATTCTTAGTTATAATGATTTAACACGAGAGCAGGAAATGATTATTGAACGCGCAGTGACGGTCTTCTCAATTTATTTATATACACAGATGCAAATTGCCCAATCGCAGTGGCAAAGAAAGTCCGATTTTTTAGATGAAGTCATGACTAGACAATCTTCCACAGAGGCACTCATTAAAAAGGCACGTAGTATTTTCTATTTTGATCCGAGTAAAAATAATCGTGTCATCGTGATAACATCTGAGCATGAGGAACCAGAAACTTTGCATAGCTATTTAATGACAGAGTATTTAAATGTGGAGTGCTTTATTAAAAATCAAGAGGTTCTGCTTATTCTAGAGGATTGTGAAAAGAATATCGAATATATGTCAGACTTTGTAAGCATATTATCGAAACGATTAAAAGAGCAATTCAAACAATCTATATTCCAAATTGGCGTAGGGAAAAATGCCGAAAAGTTAGAGGAAATAGGAAACAGTCACAACGAGGCAAGACTGATTTGTCAATTTCTACAATCTGCCGCACCTGGACAGACACAATCTGCTATTTACGAAAACTTTCAGCACATAATGCTTTTTTTAAAGACGACAAACCCAAAGGAGCTTTTACAGTTTTATGAAGTGGTACTGGGCCATCTATTAAAATATGATGAGCAAAATAATGCAACACTTGTCCATACGCTAGAGGTTTTTTTAAACCACAGTGGTAATGTCAATAAAACAGCAAAGGCTTTGAGTCTATCAATCCCTGGTTTTCGTTATCGAATGGAAAAAATTGAAGCTTTATTGCAAGAAGATTTACGTACAGGAGATGGACGTTTCCGATGTCAGTTAGCCTTGAAAATCTATTATGTAATTAAAACGTTAGAAAATAAGAAGTAAGAAAAGTCAGCGGAATTGCTGGCTTTTTTCTATTTCTCGCATATATTTCTTTCAAATTTTAAAGAAAGGAAACAGAATACCATACTTTTTATAAATTATCTAAAAATTCAAAAACTATTACATTTAAATAGACATGTCAAACAAGAAAAAATAGTTGTAGGGGGAAAGGGAATGGTTGTAAAGCAAGGTACGAAGCCATTGACAGGGCAGGAATATTTAGAAAGTTTAAAGGATAGTCGGGAAATTTGGTTACATGGTGAACGTGTAAAGGATGTCACGACCCACCCAGCGTTTCGAAATTCGGCACGATCGATTTCACGTTTATATGATGCCATGCATGACCCAAAATACAAAGATATTTTAACTTGTGAAACGGATACGGGTAGTGGTGGTTATACCCATAGTTATTTCCGAGCAGCACGTAGCGCAGATGATTTAATTAAAGGACGAGATGCTATTGTTGCTTGGGCCCACCTTACATATGGGCAGATGGGTCGGACACCAGACTACAAAGCTTCATTCCTTGCAACTCTCGGTGGGAATCCTGAATACTATTCACCTTACCAAGAAAATGCAAAGCGTTGGTACAAAGAATCACAGGAGCGCAATTGGTTCTTTAATCATGCAATTGTGAATCCGCCTGTAGATCGACATAAAGATGTCCATGAAGTAGACGATGTTTTTATCCAAGTGGAACGTGAAACGGACGAAGGTTTGATTATTAGTGGTTCAAAGATGGTGGCTACTGGTTCAGCTATTACTAATTACAATTTTGTTGGCACATATGGATTACCAATCAAAGATAAAAAATTTGCTGTTGTCTTTATTGCACCAATGGATGCACCCGGTGTGAAGCTTATTAGTCGTGCATCGTATGAAATGACATCTGCAATTATGGGGAGTCCATTTGATTATCCGCTAAGTAGCCGTTTCGATGAAAATGATGCAGTACTTGTATTCGAGCAAGCACTTATTCCATGGGAAAATATTTTAATTTATGAAGATATGCAAAAGACCACTTCATTCTTTGTAGAAAGCGGTTTCATTAATCGCTTTACTTTCCAAGGTGTCACTCGCTTAGCGGTAAAATTAGATTTTATTATTGGTGTATTGTTGAAAGCATTAAAGACAGCGGGCACTGATCAATTCCGTGGTGTACAGGTGCATATCGGGGAAATTATAGCTTGGCGTCATATGTTCTGGTCATTAAGTGATGCGATGGCACTGAATCCTGAGAAAAAAGAAAATGGCATCGTTATTCCGAATTTAAGTGGTGGATTCGCCTATCGCGTATTTTTACAGGAAGGTTGGCCGAAGATTAAAGGCATCATTCAGCAGATTGTGGCAGGGAATTTAATCGTTCAGCCATCTAGTGCAAGAGATTTTTTAAACGAAGAATTCCGTCCGACATTAGATAAGCTCTATCGTGGTTCAAATGGTATTGAAGCCCTTGAAAAAATTAAAACAATTAAGCTACTTTGGGATGCGATTGGTACTGAATTTGGTGGTCGAGGTGAATTATACGAACGTAATTATGCTGGAAATCATGAAGATATTCGATTACAGACATTGTTTGGGGCACAAGGCAGCGGTAAAACAGATGAGTTTATAGCGTTTGCTGAGCAATGTATGGCAGATTACGATTTAACAGGGTGGACAGACCCTACGTGGGTTAATCCAGATGATGTGAATTATTTTACAAATAAATAGTGATAACAATTAGGGGGAATGTTTGATGTCAAATTTTGATGTAGCACAATTAGCGCATGTGGAGCTTTTTACACCAAAGCCAGAGGAATCTTTAAAGTTTTTCACAGATTATATGGGGTTACAAATTACTGCACGTGAAGGGCAATCGGTTTATTTACGAGGCTATGAAGACTTTTATCATCACACACTAAAGCTTACGGAAGGAAAAGAAGCTGGTCTTGGACATTCGGCATGGCGTGCAAGTTCACCAGAAGCGCTAGAGCGTCGTGTCGCATCTTTAGAAAAAAGTGGCTATGGTAAAGGGTGGATCGATGGTGATTTAGGTCATGGTCGTGCCTACCAATTCGTCACACCAGATGGACACAATCAAGAAATTTTGTGGGAAGTAGATTATTTCCAACCAGCTGAAGATCAAAAAACATTATTAAAAAGTCGTCCACAAAAACGTCCATTAATGGGTGTTCCAGCGCGTCGTTTAGATCATATCAACTTAATGTGTAGAGACGTGGCAAAAAACCGTGAGTTTATGTCCGAGCATTTAGGCTTCAAGTTACGTGAACAAATTGTCTTGAACAATAATGAAGAAATCGGTGCATGGATGAGTGTTAGCCCACTTGTACATGAGGTAGCGTTAATGAACGACCAAACTGGCAATAGTGGCCGCTTCCATCATATTGCATTTTGGTATGGTTATCCACAGCACCTAATGGATACAGCAGATATTTTTGTAGAAAACGGCATTCAAATAGAAGCAGGGCCTGGTAAGCATGGTGTCAGTCAAGCGTACTTCATGTACGTGATGGAGCCTGGTGGCAACCGAGTTGAACTATTTGGCGATTCAGGCTACTTAATTTTCGATCCTGATTGGAAGCCAATAACATGGCGTGAAAATGAGTTAGATGAAGCGATTGTTTGGTATGGTTCTCCACTACCGAATGAGTATTTCTTATATGGTACACCAGATCGATCAGTAAAGGTTCCTGTGAAATAAACAATAGTAGTTCATCGCCAAAAGTTAGCGATAATATTTGTTAAAAAACGTATGTCGTGTATATAAGTTGATCTTCGTTACGACTGGGCGACTCCTTGGGAAAGCGTCTAGTCGGAACGGAAATCAACCCACGTGATGATGATGAGCCAGTAATAGTTTGACCCGAAAAATTTACATCGCTGTCTCAAATACTACTTCAGAGTATTTGAGACAGCACTAAATCATAAGGAGGTTATGTAATGGAGGATCGTTTGTTTAGGAATGCGATGGGGAAATTTGCAACAGGTGTCACAGTAATTACAACAAATGTAAATGGCAGTATTCATGGTATGACTGCAAATGCGTTTATGTCTGTTTCTCTTGATCCAAAATTAGTTGTCATCTCTATTGGCGAAAAGGCCACTATGCTTAAGCATATCCAGCATAGTGGAACATTTACTGTCAATTTTTTATCAGCACAGCAGCAAGAGCTGTCCATGCTATTTGCCGGACAAATCAAAGAAAAGCGCCATGTAGCATTCGGTGATTTACAAGGTGCACCAACAATTGAAGGCGCTATTGCACAAGTAAGCTGTGAGGTCGCAAGCACGTATATGGAAGGGGATCATACGTTATTTATCGGACGAGTGAAAAACATTCATCTAGAAGACGGGGAGCCATTGTTATTCTTTAATGGACAATACGGTGCATTATCAGCAGAAACAACGCTACAGGTCTAGGAGGTTAGATATGGATAGACAACTATATGCAGAGAAATTACAGGAAGCTGAGGCAACGAAGCAACCGATCAATCCGCTATCATCTACTGTTCCAGACATAACTGTAGATGACGCTTATGCTATTCAATTACTTCAAATTGCTGCAAAGCAACAAGAGGGGAAACAAATTGTCGGTAAGAAGATTGGTTTAACGAGTAAGGCGATGCAGCAGCAATTTAAAGTTTCAGAGCCAGATTACGGTCATATTTTATCGGATATGGTAGAGGTCGATGGTGCAACGATCTCACTGAATCATTTCATTCAACCAAAGTTGGAATTTGAGATTGCGTTTGTTTTGAAGAAGGACTTATATGGACCAAATATTACAGTGGAGGATGTTATTGAGGCGACGGATTACATTGTCCCTGCACTAGAAGTAATTGATAGTCGTATAGTGGATTGGAAAATTCGTTTTGAAGATACAGTCGCAGACAATGGTTCCTCCGCCATGGTGATTATTGGTGGAACGCCTACAAAATTGCTAAATGTAGACTTACCACATATCGGCATGAATGTTTACCGTAATGGTGAGTTGTTTGATAGTGCCGCCGCTGCCGCTGTTATGGGTGATCCATTACGTGCAGTTGCATGGTTAGCAAATAAACTGAGTAAATATCATATCGGTTTGCAGGCGGGGGAATTTGTGTTAGCAGGCGCATTAACAGCGGCAGTCACAATTGAGGATGGAGATACGTTTACGGCAGAGTTTGCCCATCTAGGTGCTGTGTCCGCTACGTTTAGGCTGAAGGAGGAGAAATGAAGATGGCAAAATTGAAAGTTGCGATTTTAGGCTCCGGTAATATCGGTACAGATTTAATGTACAAAATTGAGCGTAGCGATTATTTAACAATGAGCGTCATGGTAGGAATTGACCCTGATTCTGAGGGAATTCAACGTGCAAAGGCTCGTGGCTATCATACAATCACGAATGGAATTGATGGCTTAGTGGTATGTCCTGAGCTCTTTGATATTGTGTTTGATGCCACAACGGCAAAGGCACATTCTATACACAGTGAGAGAGTGCTCGCTCTTGGCAAAAAGATCATTGATTTAACGCCAGCTGCTATAGGCCCATTTGTTGTGCCATGTGCTAATTTGGAAAAATTCGCGACGGCCGATAATGTCAATATGGTGACATGTGGTGGCCAAGCGACTATTCCAATTGTCTATGCTATTAACCAAGTAGCTGATGTTGAATATGCGGAAATTGTTGCAGCGGTAGCAAGTAAAAGCGCAGGACCTGGTACACGGGCTAATATTGATGAATTTACACGAACAACAGCAAAAGCAATAGAGGACGTGGGCGGAGCAAATAGGGGGAAGGCCATTATTATTTTAAATCCAGCCGATCCGCCGATTATCATGCGTGATACTGTGCATGTTTTAGTGAATGAAGGTAATAAGGAACAAGAAATTATCAAAGCGATAGAAGATATAGTGCTAGCTGTTCAGCAATATGTACCTGGATATCGCATGACAAGTGCTCCTATTTTTAATAGTCAACAAGTATCAATCTTTTTAGAAGTGGAGGGAGCAGGGGATTTCTTCCCAACCTACTCAGGAAATCTCGATATTATGACGGCAGCAGCCGTACAAGTGGGGAATGAAATCGCTAAACAGCTACAGGAAACAGTGAAGGCGAACTAAGCGGAGGTGAATATAATGAAAAAATTAACCGTTTTAGATGTGACATTGCGTGATGGTAGTCATTCAATGCGCCATGCATTTACGGAGCAACAAGTGAGAGATGTAGCTCGTGGTTTAAAGAAGGCAAAGGTGAAATATTTTGAGGTATCCCATGGAGATGGATTAGGGGGCTCTTCTCTACAGTATGGCTTTTCGAAAGTAGATGAGCTGAAGTTAATTGAAGCGGCGCAAGAAGAATGTGGTGATTCGGCTATTTCTGTTTTAATTTTACCTGGCATTGGCGTAAAGGAAGATTTAAAAAATGCAGTGAAGGCTGGAGCAAAAATGGCCCGTGTGGCAACTCATGTAACCGAAGCAGATGTTGCTGGTCAACATATTTACTTAAGTCGAGAGCTAGGATTGAAAACAGTTGGATTTTTAATGATGGCGCATATGGCACCAACGTCTGTAATAGTAGAACAGGCGAAGTTATTTGAAAGTTACGGCGCTGAAATTATTTATGTGACGGATTCAGCAGGTGCCATGCTACCTCATGAGGTCAAGGAACGAGTAGCTGCATTAAAGTCGCATGTTTCTTGTGAAATTGGTTTCCATGCTCATAATAATTTATCACTTGCCATGGCAAATACGATAGCTGCTGTTGAAGCAGGTGCTACGTATGTGGATGGTAGTTTACGCTGTTTAGGTGCTGGTAGTGGTAATACACAAACTGAAGTAATGGTTGCTGTTTTCGATCGTCTTGGCTATGAAACAGGGATTGATTTATATAGTGCAATCGATGTTGCAAATGAAGTAGTTGCACCAATTATGCCACGTCCGCAAGAGATAACAGGCTCTAGTTTAATGATGGGCTACGCTGGTGTCTACTCTAGCTTTTTATTATTTACACAGGAAGCAGCGAAAAAATACAGCGTAGATGAACGTGAAATTTTAGTGGAACTTGGCAAAATGAAAGCGGTAGGTGGGCAAGAGGATTTAATAGCAGAAATTGCTCGTAAGATAGCCAATCATAATCAGACAGTATATTAGAAACGGAGGAACGAGCGATGATGAAAACCGATACGCTAGATCAAATTGCGTATGAGTTGTATAAAGCAGAGCGAGATGTGTCTGAGGTCACGAAATTTGTCGATCAATATCCAGAGCTGACGGTGGAAACAGCCTATAACATTCAAGACAAACTAATTGAACTAAAGTGCATGCATGAGCAAACAACCGTTTCAGGGTTAAAGCTTGGCTTAACGAGTAAGGCTAAACAACAAATGATGGGTGTACATGAGCCTTCTTACGGCGTGCTGTTAGCGAATATGGAGTTAAACGCACAACTGCCGATTTCCTTAAAATCTTTAATTCATCCGAAAATTGAGCCGGAGATTGCCTTTGTCTTTAAGCAGGATTTATTTGGTCCGATTGTGACCGTCGCACAAGTATTGGCAGCAACTGAGTATATTGCACCTGCAATGGAAATTATTGATAGTCGTTATTTAAATTTTAATTTTACTTTACCGGATGTAATTGCTGATAACTCTTCTTCTTCGCGTTACATAGTGAGTTCGGAAAAGTATGCGGTGAACGAAGTGGATCTTGTGAATATGGGCTGTATTTTCACGCAAAATGATGACATCTTTGCTACGAGTACAGCAGGTTCAGTTATGGGTCATCCAGCACGCGCCATCGCATGGATGGCAAATAAATTAATCGCTCGTGGACAATACGTTCGAGCTGGAGATATTGTGCTAAGTGGTGCGTTAACAGGCTCTGCAACAATGCATGCAGGGGATAATTTTTCGGTAAGCTTTGACGGAATGGAGTCGTTAATAATTCAAGTAGACCAATAGAGAAGGAGGAAGGTGAAATGCCATTTATTCAAGTAACATTTATTGAAGGTCGTACACCAGAACAAAAGGAACGGTTAATTGAAGAAGTAAGCAAAACCGTTTCTTCTGTATTCGACGCACCACTTGAATCGGTTCGTGTGTGCTTAAATGAAATCCCAAGCTCTCATTGGGGAATTGCAGGGAAGTCCATCCAACGTCGACAAAATGAATAATAAGGAGTGGTCTACTATGGGGAATACACAAGCGAAATTGAAAGAAGTTAAGCTATTTATTAATGGGGAATATGTAGAATCTTCTTCTCAAACATTGTTCGAGGTGAAAAATCCTGCGACCCAAGAGATTATTGCAAAAGTCCATGAAGCAAGCTTTGAAGACGTGGATCGGGCGTGTGAAGCAGCACGGCAAGCTTTTGAAGAAGGGCCATGGCGTACAATGCCTTTATCTGAGCGTTTGGCGAAAATTCGTCGGATGGCAGAAATTATTCTAGAACGCAAAGAGGAGTTAGCGCGCCTAGAAGCTTTAGATGTAGGTAAGCCCTATCAAGTAGCATTAGAACGTGAAATTCCACGGGCCGCAGAAAATTTGAAGTTTTTTGCTGATTTTATGGAACAGCAAGGCGGCGAAGTATACCCGATGGATGATGCTTATTTAAATTATACGCGCTATGAGCCAGTTGGGGTTGCTGCGTTAATTACCCCTTGGAATTTACCGTTTATGCTGACAACGTGGAAGCTTGGTCCATGCTTAGCTTCAGGGAATACAGCGGTCATAAAGCCAGCAGAAATTACACCATTAACCGTATCGTTACTTGGCGAGATTGCACAACAGGCGGGCATTCCAGACGGCGTGGTTAATGTTGTTCATGGCTTTGGAGTACAATCAGCGGGGGAATTTATGACGACACATCCTGAAGTCGATTTAATTTCCTTTACGGGGGAAACATCGACAGGGAAAGCAATAATGAAAAACGGTGCTGATTCATTGAAAAAAGTTTCCTTTGAATTAGGTGGTAAGGCGGCAAACATTATTTTTGAAGATGCGAATTTAGAAAAAGCCATCCCGGTATCGATTCAAGCAGCATTTATGAATTCCGGTCAAGTTTGTCTAGCGGGGTCACGCATTTTAGTGCAACGGACGATCTTGGATGAATTCCTTACGCGTTTTAAAGAAGCGGCTGCTGCATTAGTCGTTGGTGATCCGCAAAACGCAAAAACGAATATGGGGCCAGTTGTAAGTGAAACACATTATAACAAGGTAACAAGCTATTTAAGTATAGCTGAATATGAAAATTCTACGCTTATTTATGGCGGTGAACGTCCTGAATTACCAGCGCATTTAAGTACGGGTTATTATTTGCAACCGACAATTTATTTACAAGAAAATCCGCAAGCCCGCATTTGCCAAGAGGAGATTTTCGGCCCTATCGTGACAATTATCCCGTTTGATACGGAGGAAGAGGCACTTGCGATAGCAAACGGAACAGAGTACGGATTAAATGCAGTTGTCTGGACCGAAAACTTACAGCGTGCACACCGTATATCACATGATGTACGAGCAGGTACAATTTGGGTAAATTGCTGGTTTGTGCGCGACTTACGTGCTCCGTTTGGAGGCTTTAAAAAGAGTGGTATAGGACGTGAAGGAGGTCACCATAGCTTGGAATTTTTCACAGAAGCAAAAAATATATGTATTGCGTTGAAATGAAGGCTAGCAGTACCTGATTCGGAGGTGGTATCTCAGATTTTTTCTGGGATACTTTTTTTATTTGGTGTGAAAAAGCTGTCCAAGAACTTATTGGACAGCTTCTTTAATATAAGGAAATATATAGAAGTGTAAAGGCTGTTGCTATACATAGTTGAACAACGGCACTAGCTATTAGGTATCCTCGGGGTTCACCTGCTTTTTTACGATAGTAAATTTGCATAATAGAGTAGAGCGTAAATAAGCTGTATATACTTGTCGCGTGTATGGAATGCTTCAGTAAATAGATAGCAAATAAAATACCTGCAAATAATACTAACATAATAGCATTTGCGATGGCATGCTCAACTGTAGCTGCAAAAAAGCGTCGTTCAGTATGAGGCATTCTTTTTTTAGCCAGCCATAGTGTGAATTTTGTAAGTAATATAAAGATATTTGCTAAAATGATCTTGGTTGAACGTTTATCATCGTAGTAATACACTAGTGAATCAAATGAAGTGTCGAATTGAATTGCTTGCTCTGTTACGACATTAAAGAAGGTATCGTCATTTAGTTCCTTCCATTTCTCCTGAGTACCATCAGAATAGACAATCAACACGTCTTGAGGTGTAAAGTAACCATTAGCCTCCCACTGTTGAGCTGTTACTGAAACTGAAGATGCATGTTCCATTTGTTCTTGTAGCTGAGCTAAAAGTTGTTTTTTAGTATAGCATTGCTGAGGTACATAAAGGCATGAAGCTTTTGCTATAAACGTTTCTTTGTTTTCATTATTGTATACATAGACTTTAGTAATGGTTTTGTTTGTATCTACTGTGAGTGGAGAGTTCGCTGGCCCTTGGACAAAGGACAAAATTAAAATAGAAAGAACTGTGATAAAAAGCAGAGTCACTGCAGGTATTTTCCAAGCTTTTTTAATGGGTCGTTTTTCTACTGGATTAGGTGTAGTAATATGGTGCAGTATTTTTTCCTGCTGCTGCTTTGTTAACTTTAGGTCACGTAAATGTTGCCAGGATTCCTCATTGTTCTTCATCAAATTCACCTCCAAGCTGCTTTTTTAATGCAACAAGTGCACGTTTTAATGTGTTCTTTACCTTTCCTTCAGTCCAGCCGAGTACATCACATGTTTCCTGAATGGATAAGCCCTCGATTTTGCGTAAAATAATGACGTCTCGATAGGCGATCTTAAGTTTACTGATTGCAAGATAAAGCATCTTTGCATCCTCTTGCTGAATTAGCCATTGGTGTGGTGAGGTAGGCTCAAGCTCCTCATGATAGTTTAAAAACGGTACAAATTGAATAAGCCTTTTCCGACGGTAATGATCGTAGGCTAGATTGCGTGCAGTTCTCCTAAGCCAAGCGAGCTCTGCACCTTCTTTGATTGTCTGCTGATATTTGAAATAGCGGACAAATGTCTCCTGTGTGAAATCCTCCGCTAATTTCTCATCATTGAGTAAGTAATATAAGTATTTAAAAATGGTTTGATTATGTAAGTAAAATAGCTCTTCAAACGTCAAAATGTGCACCTCCTTTCTCTTAAAGACGAATAACTTGCCAAAAAGTATCGTTTTATCCAAAAAACGTACTTGCCAAAAATGGCTAAGTACGCAATTTTTTATAAAATATCTTTATGTGATTCACGTCGCCAAGCATAGAGCGTAAATATTACTGTAAGACTAATCAGAAGAATGTATCCAGCTGGTGCAAGCCATTTAGGATGCAAAACCCAAATAATGTCTGTAATCATATACTTTGTAACCCCAGCTATCATGCCAAACATAACAATAATTTGAATGCCAATCATTGCAATTGTATTGTGGACAAAAACCGAAATAGCCATCGATACTATTCCTAAAAGTACAGATACTATAAATATTGCTACAATTGTTAAAATGATGTATTGTAAAAATGTCATATCATACCAGTAATAGTACCAGCTAAATGAAGACAATGGTAAGTCGAAATGGGAATAAGTGTTATTTGTAGCATACATAGTTAAATAAATAATCATTAATACAATTGTTATAAATACTGCACTGACGAGCCCTGCAAGCCATTTTATCCAAAATGTTTTTCGTCCTTTTTTCGATGTATATTGCAATGGAATAATAGATGTTACCTTGTCTCTAAGAAAAATAGGAGATAGCAGAATAGCAATGCTGAATAATATAATAATAGCTAAATTTTCTGTAATACTCTGGAAATTGTCTAATACAATGCCAGAGTATATCGTATGCTTTCTGTCATTCAATAACTCCTTAAAGCGCTGCTGTTGTGCCCCAGATGTGTGTTCAATTTCTGATTGAAGTGCTTTTGATTGGTAACGTTCGATAAAACTTTCCCATGCTTGCAATACCCAAGGGAAATCTTCTTTGCTATGAAAAACTAGATAACTATAATATTCCCACTGCAATTCATTTTCATGATCAACATTACTAAATTCCTCATATGTTGTTAAACCAACCTCTTGGGCTTTAGGGTCATGAGCTAAAAAATCATTAGCTTTTTTTACTTCCTGTTCGTACATAGAGACCAAATCTTTATACTCTTCTTCATCTATATCTGCCCCGTATTTTGGAATAAGCTGTTGCTCAATCGCAAATATATCTCCCGAAGGCCGACCATTCGGAAAGTAGGTTATATTAAACTCTAACAATGCCCAATAGAGAAGTACATTCACAAAAACAATTAACGCTACAATCTTCCACGAAAATATTTTTCTCATTTCCATCCAAAATAGCTGCATATTACACAAGATCCTTTCTATTAAATCGTCTGAAAACGTATGTAACACAAAGTAAACTAATGAGCCCCCATAAAACTAATGTCCAAACCTCGTGGTATTCAAACATCATCAAATTGGACACACCTGAAAAATACTGATGGGGGTTGAGTAAAAGTAGTGTTAAATTAAAATGCATAAGTAGCAATAGTGTAGGCATACCATTGAAGAACATAGGTACAACAAACATGCTTACGAGAATTGATATACAAAGTATCCAAGTGAGATAACTATTTCTTAAAAATGTACTAACGCAAAATGTAAGAAGCGATATAATAAGTAAAGCGATAACAAGTATAGTAATTGTTAAAAATAAATACTTCCACAGCTCGATTGGCCACCATGTTATATAGGGCCACTTATATTCCCAGTTCAAGCCACTGGTAATAGGTGCTGTCCATACGCCAGAATAATCATATACCGTGAAAAAGGTTACTAATGATATTCCAAACAACGGCAATAAGATAAGGAGAGTCGTTAAAACGCTTGCAATTAGTTTATGCCGCATCAATAGACGTCCTTTTTTCGTTGCGTATGTTACAAGCTGTGTCCGATGTTCGAATTCATAATTTGTAATAAGTGCTGTGAGAAGTACGACTAGTAGTACACCTTCCATAGCGACTTTTCTTATAAGATTCTGAAATAATTCACTATGCATTCGATAGGCACTTGCGAAAAACCACTTTTTATACTCCTTAGTTTCCTTCATTTCTGTGAAGCGATCATTTAATTTATCGAACTCCTTTGTGATAACGTCAGCCGACCAGTTTGTTAAGCCGAAATCAGCAATTGTCCCTTCCTTTAGTGTCTCGATATTAAGCTTAGCGTAACGTTCATCTAAACTCTTTCCAAGATTAATATATAATTGCATCAAATGTATTCCATCAATTTCATGTTGCTCAGCTAAAGTAGAATTTTGATATTTTTCATCATTCATGGAATTGATAAAAGCATTTACATCTTGAAACTGTGGATTAAGTTTTTTAACGTCTACATTCAAGTCTTCCTGCATCTTACCCAAAATATCATCATTAAAGGTTTCACCGTACTTTTCAATAATGTCATTTGCTATTTTTAATTCGTCTCTTACATAAGAATTACTAATAATCGTGAAAATATTAAAAATAGAAAACAACACGAGTAGTATTAGAATGGTTGGTGAATATAATGCTTTTTTCATTTCAAGCCAAGTAATGTTCATTTGTTACCACCACTCGTATTTTCATGTGCATATTCCACTAGAAATACATCCTCGAGCTGTGGTTCAACTGACTTCCAGAATGACTCTGCTATTTCATCAGCGACAAAGCGCACAATCATCTTTCCTTGCTCTTGCTTTTCTGCCAGTGTCACATAACTCTTGCGGAATTCGATAAAGTCTTCGTATGTCATTGTTGTTTCAAACACTTTTCCAGAAAGTGTTGCACAAATATTAGTCACAGAATCTTTATAAGAAATAACGTTATTTTTTATCATGATAATTTCATTCGCGATAGATTCGATGTCTGATACAATATGAGTCGAAATGATGATAATTCGGTTACGCGCAAGCTCTGAAAGCATATGTCTAAAGCGAGCACGCTCCTTTGGATCAAGTCCTGCTGTCGGTTCATCGAGTACAATAATTTTTGGATCACTTAAAAGTGCTTGTGCAATGCCAACACGTTGAATCATCCCTCCTGAAAATTTCCGCATTTTTTTATTTTTCACATCACTAAGTGCTACCATATCGAGTACTTCATCAATTCGACTGGCTACGGTTTGCTTGTCCATCCCTTCTAATGCTGCCAAATAACTTAAATATTGTTTAGGAGTAGAATGTTTGTAATAACCAAAATGCTGAGGTAAATAGCCAACCTGCTCACGATATGATTGACCAAGCATTTTAATAGGTTGTCCTTGATAAAAAATGTCGCCAGTTGTTGGACTAATCAATGTTACAAGCATTTTGATAAGAGTTGTCTTGCCAGCCCCATTTGGAGCGAGTAAACCGAATATACCGTTGCCAAACTGTAAATTAATATTATGCAATGCTGTAAAATCCCCGTACTTTTTTCCTACATCTTGTACGACTAACATTCAAAAACTCCTTCCTGATTTTTTGTCATTAAACGTTTAAATGAATAAAGGTATAGTGCTAGTACACCAATAAGTAAGACACTGTACACTGCAATTGGTAAGTTGTCTAAAATTCGTGCATATTGTTGACCTACTGTTATAAGTAAAAGTGTATTTCCAAATATCCAAGCTATGATAAATACCATACTACGTTTGAAGACCTGTCCATTGTAAAGTGATAATAGTAAACCTGCTGAGAATAAAAATAACCCTGTTAAAGATATAAGTAATAGTCGGAATATATCAATCTCGACCTTAAGTGATAAGATTAAGATAAATGACATATTAACTAAAATAGCTATTCCACTAAAGAAAAGCATACGGCATATGAGTAACTGAAAGACTGTATATTTCATCGTCATTTCTAATTCAAACGTATTATTCGACCGTTTTTGATAATATGCATATGCTGTTAGGCTTAGGAAAACAAGTGGTGAGAGCATAAAAAACATACCATTAAACATAAAAGACTCCGTTGTTATGTCATCAGCTATTAGCCATATATAGCTGAAGATAATTAATGTTATAAGTCCACTAAATAATGCCTCACCATAGCTAAGGAAGACATATTTCCAGCCAATTTGACGCTTTAAGTCAAGCAGTAAATGTATGAAGCTTTGTTTTACTGGTAGCCCTTGCTTGATAATAAAAGCTACGTGCTGTTCAATCTCTTCATCTGTTGGATACGGAATCTCCCATTTTTCGTTTTCCATTTAAGTTAGCCTCCATTTCCTCTCTTAGTTTTTTTAACACTGCATAATATCTTGTCTTGACCGTCGATTCTGACAAATTTAAAAGCCCTGCAATCTCTTGAAAAGTCAGCTCTAAAAACAGTTTGTAACGAAGAATTTGCTGGATCTGTACTTCATACTTATAAAGTAAAAGATTTACTTCCTCTAAATCTTCCTTTTTAATAAGGTAACTTACTATATCTACTGCATCAATAAGTTCAAGATCCTCTACATAGTTTGTTAGCTGGCCAGCTTGATACGATTTCGAGCGAAAATAATCGATGCAATGATTGGAAGCTATACGATAAAGCCACGTGCGAAAAGCTGCTTTCTTCTTATTAAAATTAGTAATAGCCTGCAGCATGCGTATAAAAATTTCCTGTGTCAAATCTAAAGCTAATTGTTCGTCTAAAACTTGCTTATAAACAAAAGAGAAAATTTCTTTATAATATTTTTTAACAAGTAAATTAGCACTTTCTTCATGAGCTGATTGCTGCACACGCCTAATCCATCGGCTTTCAAAATCCATCCATTATCACATCACTTTCATCGCCTCATTTATATATTCGAAAAGTTCTTTTAAATAGTTTTGATTTTCATAAAATTTTTTTGCGAGGTGAATAAAAAATGACCTGAGCTGTTGAACTCAGGTCATGTAAATACAATATATCAAATTATCAATATTATAGGTTAATCGCTCTTACTTCATCAATATTTTCAAGCTGTGCAACGAATGTCAGATCTTCTTCTGTTACAGCATTGTCGATTGTTAGCATCATGACAGCTGTTCCACCAACTTGTGCACGACCAACTTGCATTGTTGCGATGTTGATATCTTTTTCTGCTAGCTTTGTTGCTACGCGGCCGATTGCACCTGGTTTGTCAGTATTTTTAATGTAAAGAAGGTGACCTTGTGGAATAACGTCAACAACATAGTCCTCTACTTTGACAATACGTGCACCTAGACCATTTAATAATGTACCAGCCACAGTGTGTGTTTCGTTTGCTGTTTTAATTTCAATCGTAATTAAGCTAGTGAAGCCTTTGGCAGTTGTTGTTTTATGCTCATTAATTTTCATGCCGATACGTTCAGCTAAGTAGCGAGCATTTACGTCATTTACATGATTACCGTGGTTTTTAGATAATAGGCCTTTTAACGCGTTTGATGTTAATGGACGTACATCATAATTTGCTACATCACCCGCATAAGATAAGTTGATTTCTTTCACAGGCTCAGTTGTAAGTTGAGATAAGAATGAACCAAGTTTTTCAGCTAATTCGAAGAAAGGTTCAACTTGTGCAAGCAACTCTTTTGGAATAGATGGCATGTTCACTGGGTTAGTTACAGTACCTGTTTTATAGAATTTAATGATATCGTTTGATACGTCAACAGCTACAGACTCTTGTGCTTCAATAGTAGATGCACCTAGGTGAGGTGTTGCGATTACTTGTGGTAAAGTAAGTAGCTTATGATCTGTTGCAGGCTCAGATACGAATACATCTAGTGCAGCACCTGCTACTTTACCTTCTACGATTGCATCATATAAATCATCCTCATTGATAATACCACCACGTGCACAGTTAATGATACGAACGCCATCTTTCATCATAGCGAATTTTTCTTTGTTAATAAGATTGCGTGTTTCAGGAAGAAGCGGTGTGTGTACTGTAATGAAATCTGCAGCTGCACAAATTTCTTCAACTGTTGATTTTGTTACCCCTAACTCTTTAGCACGTTCATCCGTTAGGAATGGATCGTATGCCATAACGTTCATGCGTTGACCTTTTGCACGATAAGCAACTTCAACACCGATACGACCGAAGCCTACAACACCTAAAGTTTTATTTTTAAGCTCAACCCCAACATAAGATTTACGGTCCCATTTACCATTTTTTAGCGTATTGAATGCTTGTGGGATGTGACGAGCAAGTGAAGTCATCATGGCAATAGTGTGCTCAGCAGCAGAGTTCGTGTTACCGTCTGGTGCATTCACAACGATAATACCATGTTCAGTTGCAGCAGTTAGATCAATGTTGTCTACACCTACACCAGCACGTCCGATAAGTTTTAAGTTTTTAGCCGCTTCAATTACTTCGCGTGTTACCGTTGTTTGAGAACGTACTAGTAAAACATCTACATCCGCAATTTTTGCGATTAATTCTTCTGGTGCAAGACCAGTATCAACAATGATATTTAGGTCTAAATCTTGTTCTTGTCGTAGTGGGAAAATACCATCTTCACTTAGTGGATCAGCGATAAATACGTTAATTGTTTTTGTTGCAGTAGTCATTTGTAATTAGCTCCTTTTAATTTAAATTGTTAGTGGCCTCTATATACGGCAGTCTGAAATTTGTAAAACGAGTACATCTTACAGACGAAAAAAATATAAAAAGCCTTCCGCGCCTTACAAACACAGATATTGTGTTGTAAGGGGCGAAAGGCTGAAATAAACAATTGGTTCGCGGTACCACCCTTAATCACTGCTTGAAAGATTTCTTGCAGTCTTAGCTATATGCGTAACGTGCATGTGACGGATAAGCTTACTTTGGAGATGTTCGGCTTATCTATTCAGGAGTGGAACTATTATCGTAGAAATCACTGATTTACACCAACCATCAGCTCTCTTTGGATTTTCTTACGACTAGCGTGTCTCCGTCGATATATTTTTGTGTGATTAAATTTGTTAACATCATAATCCTTATTGTTCACCTTTGTCAATGATATTTCTGAAAAAGATTAAAAATGTTGACTTCAGAAGTCTGGAAAATAGCTAAATACGAATATTTAAATGTTTTATCGGTAAAATAGTTCGTGTTTTTAGAGAGGACAATGAAAGCGCTATCGATATGTGTTAAGTCAGAATACATGGGCGTTTAATAAATATTAGAGGTCGGAAATTATATGGGAGTTAATTGGGATTAAATAGATAATCTGAATAAAACTTTCCTTGTTTAGAGGAGGAAAGCGAACATTTTTTTCTTGTCACATTTTCGTCAAGAATACGATGTGTAGAAGGTAAACTATCAATTAAAGAAGAATCTAAGTAAAGTAAGATTGATTTTTAGGGGGTGCAGAATGATGTATGATGTAGCAATTGTCGGTGCAGGGCTTGCAGGTTTAGTAGCAGCCTGTGAGTTAGCGGATGCAAAGAAAAAAATTCTTTTAGTAGATCAAGAACCTGAAAATTCAATGGGGGGACAGGCATTTTGGTCTTTTGGTGGTATATTTTTAGTGAATTCACCAGAGCAAAGAAGGCTTGGTATTAAGGATAGTAAAGAGCTTGCATGGCAGGATTGGCAAGGGACGGCTGGCTTCGATCGCTTGGAGGATGAGGATTCTTGGGCGTATAAATGGGCCAGAGCTTATGTAGATTTTGCAGCTGGTGAAAAATATGAATGGTTAAAGTCTATAGGTATTAAGTTTTTTCCTGTCGTCGGTTGGGCAGAACGTGGGGGCTCATTAGCGGGTGGCCATGGAAATTCGGTACCTAGATTTCATATTGTTTGGGGAACGGGACCAGGCATTGTAAAGCCTTTTGCTGAAAAAGTGAAAAAGGCCATAAAGGATGGATATATAGATTTTAAGCCAAGACATCGTGTGGATGAGTTTATTCAACAAGATGGAAGAATTACAGGGATTAGTGGGACAGTTTTGGCCCAAAGCTATGCAAATCGAGGTGAGAAAAGCTCCAGGCTTGGCATTGGCGAATTTTCATATGAAGCTGGAGCCGTTATTGTGGCCAGTGGTGGAATAGGTGCAAATTTTGATTTAGTTAGAGAAAATTGGCCAGCGCGACTTGGTACACCACCAGAAAATATGGTTAGTGGTGTACCTGCTTATGTAGATGGCAGAATGTTAGAAATTACTGAGCATGCGGGGGGACGTATCGTTAATCGAGACCGCATGTGGCATTATACGGAAGGCTTGAAAAATTGGGACCCTATTTGGCCAAATCATGGTATTCGAATTTTGCCTGGCCCTTCATCATTATGGTTTGATGCGGAAGGTAATCGATTTGGTGCGCCGAATTTTCCAGGTTTTGATACGTTAAGTACATTAGAAGCAATTCAAAAAACAGGCTATGATTACTCGTGGTTTATTTTAACTGAAAAAATTATTGAAAAAGAATTTGCATTATCTGGCTCTGAGCAAAATCCTGATTTAACAAATAGAAGCATTAGTGATGTTATGAAACGTGTTTTGCCAGGTCCACCAGCTCCAATCCAGGCATTTAAAAATCATGGTGAAGATTTTGTTATTGCGAATGATTTAAAGGAGCTAGTTGATGGAATGAACAAATTAGCTGGCAATGAGCTCCTTGATTTTATGAAAATAAAGGAGCAAATTTTAGCAAGGGATCGTGAAATGGACAATAAGTTTACAAAGGACTTACAGGTCAATGCTATTCATGGTGCAAGAAACTATATTGGTGATAAATTTGTGCGCGTTGCAAAGCCCCATAAAATATTAGATCCCAAAAATTGGCCACTTATTGCGGTACGATTAAATATTTTAACGCGTAAAACATTAGGAGGCTTACAGACAAATTTGGATGGTGCTGTGTTGGGAATGGATGGTCAGCCTATACCGGGTTTATTTGCCGCTGGGGAAGTTAGTGGTTTTGGCGGTGGGGGTGTGCATGGTTACCGTGCTTTAGAAGGGACATTTGTTGGAGGCTGTTTATTTAGTGGACGGCAGGTAGGGCGTTACTTGGCAAAAGGAGAATGAAGAAAAATTAAGGCGGGATTTAGAAAGCCCTAGTGAGAGGGGAAATGCTCGGTTTAGATGTGAAACCGCTCAGGTAAGCCGAGAAAGTGATCGTGTACCATGGAAAACTGCTCAGGTACCAAAATATCTGCTCAGGTAAACGTGCAATCACTCAGGTGAAAAAGAGAACCCCGTTACAGACAAGGAAGAGATACTCAACAAATATGAAAGAGCATCACCACAAAATGGATGATGCTCCTTTTTTCTTATAAAGAAGAATTTTGAACCTGAGCGATTTTAGCGATTTGTTCCTCGATTTGCTCTTCTGTCCAACCATTTTCCTCAACAAAGAAGTTACGTTTTGCGCGGCGGCATTCGTCAGAACAGCTACGCATATAAAAGGCCTCATGCTTTTCCTCGCAAAGCATTAACTTATGACATTCAGGGTTTGCGCAGTTTGTATAACGTTCTGTCGGTTCACCAGTGAAGAAATCCTTACCAACAATCACATGCTCAACCTGATTAATAGGTACACTGCGACGACGATCAAAGACGAACATTTGTCCATCCCATAGTTGACCTTTTACCTCAGGGTCTTTAGCATACGTGGCAATTCCACCATGTAATTGACCAACACTTTCTCCATAGCCTTCACGTTTTAACCAGCCAGAGAATTTTTCGCAGCGGATACCACCTGTGCAGTAAGTTAAAACTTTCTTGCCAGCAAAATCTTCTTTATGGTCTTCCATCCAAGCTGGTAGGTCACGGAAGCTTTCAATATCTGGACGAATAGCGCCACGGAAATGTCCGAGGTCATATTCATAATCATTACGTGCATCAATAACTACCGTATTGTCCTCCTGCATACGTTCCATAAATTCCTTTGGTGATAGATAATCTCCTGTTATTTCTAAAGGATTAATATCATCTTCTAAACCAAGGTGTACAATTTCTCGACGAGGGCGTACATGCATTTTTTTAAAGGTATGTCTTTCTGCTTCATCTATTTTCCACATAATATCACTAAAACGAGGGTCTGCCTTCATATGATTCATGTAAGCCTCGGTTTGCTCGATTGTACCAGAAACGGTTCCATTAATTCCCTCGTATCCAACTAAAATACGACCAA
The DNA here is from genome assembly GCF_001278875.1 of Lysinibacillus sp. FJAT-14222. Taxonomy (NCBI): domain Bacteria; kingdom Bacillati; phylum Bacillota; class Bacilli; order Caryophanales; family Bacillaceae; genus Lysinibacillus; species Lysinibacillus sp. FJAT-14222. The sequence goes on from NZ_LIYL01000010.1 coordinate 332,821, forward strand.
GAAGCCCGATTTCTTTACAAATTGCTAAATGCTCTTCTGCAAATGCCACAGGATCCTCAATAGAGATATATTTATAATAAAGTAATACACGATAGTCTTGCTGTGTCACAATACTTAACCACCTTTAAATCAATATTCGTCATTAAATATAGCATATCAAGGGCAAAATTGCGTAGGATAGAAGGAGTTTTCTAAAAAAACACGAATAGTACATAATGAATGACTATTCATATATGGGGGTGTTAGGATGGAATTTTCAACGATTACATTAGAAAAATTAGAACGTCGTGCAACATTAACATTAAATCGACCTCAAGCCATGAATGCTATGGATGATGTTATGATGCGTGAACTAGCAGAATGTTTTGAGGCACTACAGCAGGAACAAGAAATACAAGTTCTTGTTATTCGTGGGGAAGGAAAAGTCTTTTCAGCAGGTGGCGATATTAAAGCGATGCTAGATCCAAACAAGCCACTTAATATTAATGAGGCAATGGTCTATTTAACACGTATTGTTAAGGCATATTACCAGCTACCGATGATCGTCATTGCAGCGGTTCATGGAGCATCTGCTGGATTAGGCTTTAGTCTGGCTCTAGGGGCAGACATAGTTGTGGCATGTGAAAATAGTAAGCTCGCTATGAATTTCATAGGCATAGGACTGATCCCTGATGGTGGCGGTCATTTCTTTATGAAGGAACGTGTGGGTACCGTCAAAGCTAAACAAATGATTTGGGAAGGAAAGGTGCTTACTGCATCGGAAGCACATGATGCAGGATTAATTGACTACGTTGCACCAGATGGGACTGCTTTTGCGATTACTGACCAACTAGTAGGAAAAATGCTTGCGTCTCCAATTGCCTCGATGATTACGACTAAAAAAATTCTACATGCTCAAAATTTACCGCAATTAGAGAGTATTTTATCAATGGAAGCAGCAGGGCAAACAGCAATGCGTAAAACGGCTGACCATTTAGAGGGAATTCATGCATTTGTAGAGAAAAGAGCACCTGCTTTTGTAGGAAAATAAACGATAAAAAGAGTAAAGGCGCGTAGTAAAGTTTACTACGTGCCTTTTATTAGCTATTTTTAGACATGAAATAAAATTAATTTACCTGAGGAGTTAACAAGGCGATGAGTTTTGTTGGCAACACCTTTTTCTTCGATTTGCTGTTGACCGTTGATTTTTGCAGCCTCATCGTTTTCGAACGTCCATGTTTCATCAAATAATGTTTCTCCGGTTTTTTCAAAAGCTGTAAAACGATAATTATTCATACAAACCCCACCCTTTACTTGAATATAATTCTATTATACATAGAAGATTTAGAAACTTCACGGTAAAACTAGCGAATATTTTGATAAATTGCGAAAGTTGTGGAAAAAATAAGGCAATACTATTGATGAATATTCTATGAATACATTTCTCATCTAATGTGAAGTATGATAAAATAGAACAAATATTCGGTTTGACGTAATTCACGCAAAAAGCGATTAGTAAAATTATTTAGTAGCAACTCCGATATGCTGAATCATGTTACTGCTTTGCGAGTGATAAAAGAATGTACCAGTAATCTGGACATTGTGACGTCAAGGTGCAAATTATCTATTACTGAGGTGATTGGATGTCAGCAATTCGTTTTTTCCATATGGCGGATTTACATTTAGATAGTCCATTTAAGGGCTTATTTGGTTTACCTGAACATAATTTCAAAAAAGTGCGAACAAGTACTTTTGAAGCTTTTGATAAAATTATTCAGAAAGCCATTCAGGAGAAACCTGATTTTTTACTGATTGTCGGTGATATATATGATGGTGAAAATCGTAGCTTACAGGCACAAAGACGATTTCAAGAGGCGATGGAAAAACTCTTTCAGCACAATATTCCTGTGATTTTAAGCTATGGGAATCATGATCACTTAAATGGTGCTTGGACTCGCTTTGCCTTACCGAGCAATGTTTATGAGTTACCAGCTGAGACTAGTGTTGTACAGTTAACAATACGTGGTCAGCAAGTCAATATTTATGGCTTCAGCTATAGTGAACGTCATATAAAGAAATCAATGATTGATAGTTATCCTGTTGCACAAGACCAGCATGTTATTCATATTGGTATGCTTCATGGTAGTGAGGCAAGCGATACTACACATGCTGTTTATGCCCCTTTCACAAAAGATCAACTCCTTGAAAAGAACTATCATTACTGGGCTTTAGGGCATATTCATAAACGGCAATTTTTACATCAAAATCCACCAATCGTTTATCCAGGTAATATTCAAAGTCGACATCGGAAAGAGCAGGGGATAAAAGGTTTCTATGATGTAACCTTGTCACAAACCTCTACTGACCTGGAGTTTGTACCGACATCTGCTGTAGTTTATAACACGGTAGAGGTGGATTGCGCGAACGTGTTTCATGCAAATGAACTACTAAAAAAATGTGAAGAAGCACTAACGCTCAATCGTCTAGAGTATGGGGCATCTGTTGTTGAGCTCCATTTAAAAAATATAGATGAACAATCACAATCTTTATTTGAACATGCCACAGTAGATGCATGGCTAGAAACCATTCGAGAAGCAGAGGATGGGATCGAACCGATGTGCTGGGTACAAAAGCTTGTGTTACATCAATCGTCAGTATTGTATGAGCATACTGCGGCAACTGAATCAGTAATGAATTTAATGGAGCAATGGGATATTTCTGAATGGAAGGATATTTTAAAGGATCTGTACCAACATGCTGGTGGTGCAAGACTGATCGAGCCTTTAACAGAACAGGACATTAAAAATTTAATGCACAACGCACAAGAGTTACTAGCAGAAGAAATTCAAAGGGCGTGAATAACATAACATGCTAACGATACAAAAAATCCAAATTTATGGCTTTGGCAAGCATGAAAACATCACAATCTCCTTACATGAAGGTGTTACCATTTTTTATGGTATGAATGAAGCGGGCAAAACGACTATTCAACAGTTTATTTTACAAATGCTTTTTGGTTTTCCCACGAGGCAGCAAACACAACGTAAGTATGAGCCAAAGGTATCGACTAAATTTGGTGGTCAGCTTACGATTTGTCATCCGACGTATGGGCAATGCACCATAGAACGTGTTAAAGGGAAGGCAGCAGGAGATGTCACAGTTTATCTAGGAGACGGAACAACGGGGCATGAGGAGCTTTTAGCAAAACTATTATATGGTTATTCAAGGGCCTCCTTTGAGTCGATTTTTTCCTTTTCATTACATGAGTTACAGGGCATTGAAAAAATGTCAGAGGAAGAGCTGACGCATTTATTGCTTGCCTCTGGGACGACAGGGATTCAACAGTTATCGTCTCTAGAAAAGAAATTGGACAAAGATGCTAGTGAGCTTTTTAAAAAATCAGGCAAAGTGCCACTCATTAATCAAAAATTGGAGCATTTAAAAAAGCTAGAACGCACAATTAAACAAGAACAAGGCAATATTCAGACCTTTGAGGATAAATTATTGCAATTACAACAGCTCGACCAAAGGCTAGAAGGATTATATAGTCAGCAAAAAACACAGCAGCAAGATTGGCAGCAGTTAACTATCCTCAAGCAGGCAATGCCACTTCTGAAACAGCAAAAGGCTTTTGAACAGACGCTAAAAAACTATGAACATGTGCAGTTTCCACCAGAAGGGATACGTCGTTATGAGCAATTAAAGGATCGGCTTATGCATGAAACACTGCAAATGGAGCAGCTGAAGGGGCAGTATCAGGCACTACAAAATAAGCTACAGTTAATAGTGGACGAGCAAGCTATTACAGAAATGGCTCAACTTTTGAATAAGGAAGCAACATGGAATCAGGTAGTTGTGAAGGAACAGAACTTAATGGATGAGCTGTATTTACTTGAACAGGAAATAGAAGCACAGTTTCGTTTATTAGGTGTACAGGAAAAAGCAGCACAGGATATTTTGCTTGAGGAAACAGTTTCATTACAGCAAGAAGAACAATTTCAACGGCAGTTAAGCCTTTTAGAGGAAGCTGAGGAAGACCTAAAATTTCATTTGCGTTCGCTAGAGCAAATACATGCAGAATTAGATACAATCGCTCAACAGAAACAACAGCTTAAACAAGAGTCATTATCCGCTGAGGAAGAACATATTTTAGCACAGTGGCCTCAACGTAAGCGAAAACTTGAACAATTGCATTATGGAAAGTCACAACGCTCGAAACAGCAACAACCAAGTATTTTTATATTTATTGTGTTAGCAATAAGTGTACTTTCGTTTATCTATGGTGTTTTGGAAAAAAATATAGCTGTAATCGTCATAGGAGCGGTTATGTCGCTGTTCATTATTTTATATTTAAAATTTGTTAGACAAGCACATGAAGCCCCGAGTAAACAACATAATCAGCAAATACGTGAGTTAGAGCAAGAGGAAAATATCGTTCAAGCCATACTGCTAAAAAAACAACGACTTGAGGATCGTTGGTTACATGTAAATGAGCAACAGCAAGAAAAAGAACAGCAATATGTGAAATTTGAATATAAGATTCAGCAGGCTGAGCTGGTGAATGAAGAAGCCACTCAGTCGCTTCAACAGTTTTTAGGGCGTTACCGGCTAGAGGGGAATGTACCAAAAACATTATTACCAGAGCTGTTTATGCGCATTCGTGGTGTCCAAGAATTGGCGGCAAAAAAGAAGAGTGCATTTACTCTTTTACAAACGATTCAAGCGGAGAAAAATGAACTATTAGAACAAGCACAGCGAGTCTTAAAGGCAGAATATAGTGAGCAGGAAATCTTTATGCATTTACGTACTGCATTCCTTACTTTACAACAGGAGCAGCAGATGTCCGAGCAAACAAAAGAGCAGCTGACTAGCCTTCAAACCAAAATCCAAGGAGTACAATCTCATATAGACAACTATGAGTCTGAAGTTACTCAGTTATTTGATACTGCGAATGTTCAATCAGAGAAAATTTATTATGAGACGCATGAACAATTTGAGCAACAGCAAAAAATAAAGACAGAGCTTCAAGCAATTCAGAGCCAGCTAGCCTCACTGGATGTGGACAACAAAGAGTCATTGATAAACGAAGAACAGCTTCATGAAAAATTGCTTGCTTTGGAAGAGGAGCGAGGAGCTATGCAGGTAGCAATAGATCATTGCTTAGAACAACGAGCGACATTACAAATTCAAAAGGAGAATCTTCTAAATGACGAGAAATATGGCCAGTTGCTTCAACAGTTTGAACAAGAGAAATCAGTGTTACAGCAGCTGATAGGGCAATGGGCTTCACAAAAGGCATTGGCTACTGCTATACACGAAACATTGTTCCGCCTAAGAGAAGAAAAACTACCTCATGTCCTGACAGAGGTTAACGCAATGTTTAATATGTTAACAGGTGGACGTTACGATAAGCTTTTAATTAATGATGAAGGCTATTTTGTTGCACAGGCTGTTTCTGGATTACGTTATCAAATGGCAGAATTATCACAGGCGACGAAGGAACAAGCTTATATTTCGTTGCGCATGGCACTAGCAAAAACACTGACAACTTCTGCTCCATTTCCGTTTATTATGGACGATCCTTTTGTCCATTTTGATCGAAACCGTACAGACAAAATGGTACAATTAATAAAAGAAGTAGGATATGAGCGTCAAGTTTTATATTTTACTTGCCATGACGCGATGCTCGGACATTGGCAGAAAGACCAAATTGTCGATGTAGGAGCACTAGCAAATGAAAGGGGAGTGGCGTCAACATGAAGGGAATTACGACGCTCCAGGTTGGAGAATCAGTTGATCAATTTTTATTAATTAAACAAGCGACAAAAGGGGTTACCACAGTTGGAAAGCCATTTATGTCACTGTTACTACAAGATAAAAGTGGAGATATTGAAGCAAAGCTATGGGATACAAATGAAGAGCATGAAAAAATGTACCACGCTGAGGCAATAGTGCGTGTAGGTGGAGAAATTCATGACTACCGCGGCAAAAATCAATTGCGTATAAAATCAATCCGTGTAGCAAAACCAGAGGAGGGAATTGCAATTAATGATTTAGTTCCTTCCGCAGCAACCCCAAAAGAACAATTATATGAAGAATTGACGCAATTCTTCTTTGATATTAAAAATCCGAGTATTTCACGTATTACGCGTGCAGCTATTAAAAAACATCAGGATGCTATTTTAGTATTCCCAGCTGCAACGAAAAATCATCATGATTATGCATCAGGTTTGCTAGATCATATGGTGTCAATGTTGAGACTCGGAAAAGCGATTGCTGATTTATATCCAACGTTAAATCGAGATCTGTTATATGCAGGGATTATTTTGCATGATATTGGTAAAGTAGTTGAGCTATCAGGACCTGTCGCAACAATGTATACTATTGAAGGGAATTTACTTGGTCATATTACCATTATGGTCAATGAAATTGCCAAGATTGCTAGTGAACTAGAAATCGAGGGCGAAGAAGTCATGCTATTGCAACATATGGTGCTATCCCACCATGGTAAAGAAGAATGGGGCAGCCCGAAAAAACCGATGATTCAGGAAGCGGAAATTTTGCATTATATTGATAATATTGATGCAAAGATGAACATGCTAACACGAGCACTTGGTAAAACAACGCCAGGTGAATTTACTGAGAGATTATTCCCGCTTGATAATCGTTCGTTTTATAAGCCGACTATTTAGTAAATGTAGAGTTGAACTAAACAAAAATTGAAATAACATTTAAAAAGGAATCATTTTGATTAAACTACATTCAAAATGATTCCTTTTCATTTGCTTTACATACATACTTTTGGTTGAACACGAAAAGGGTTACTACTGTAACAGCGTAACCCTTTTTCATTTGAACTATAATGACTATTTAGATTCTTTTTCTTCAGTGTTGTCTTTGTCGTCTTTATTTTCTTTAGTTGCTTTCTCTTCAGCTTTTTTAGCGGCTTCTTCAGCAGCTTTAGCTTGTTCCTCACTTGTTGTTGTAAGGGCTTCTATTGCTGGTTTTAATTCCTTATCGGATGTTTTTACATCAGCATCTTTCGCCATTTTTGCAATAATGTCTTTTAGGATAGTTTCTGCTTCAGGTGATTGGCTTAGTTTCATCATCATTGTTTTACGGATATTTTCTTCTTCATCTTTGAATGAGCCAACATCTTTTACATCACGCTTGTCCGTAATTTCAATAATGTGGTAACCAAAGCTTGATTGTACTGGTTCACTTAATGTATTTAAAGGAAGGGCATAAGCAGCATCATTAAATTCATCTACCATTGCGCCAACAGAGAACCATCCTAGCTCTCCGCCTTTTTCAGCAGAGCCAGTATCAATTGAGTATTCTTTTGCTACATCCGCAAAAGAAGCGCCGCCTTTAATTTTGTCAGTGACCTCTTTAGCAGTTTTCTCATCTGCCACTAAAATATGACGACCATTTAATTCTTTTTTCATTTGCTCATAATGTTTTTTAATATCTTCTTCTTTAAAAGCTTTATCTTCTAAAGCCTTTTCTGAAAGAAGCTGAATACGTATAGCTTCTTTATAGCCTTCTTCTGTTAAGCCGCTTTCAGCAAGTGCTTGAGCAAAGGTATCACCGAATTGTGAAGCAGTTGCGTCATAAGCCTCTTTGATTTCTTTATCTGATACTTCATATTTGTCAGCTAATATTTTTTCAGTCAACATTTGTTGAAGTACATGAGAACCTGCTAAAGTTTTTGCCTTTTCATTAAAGTCAGCAACTGAAATATCTCCCGCTTTTGAAGTTGCAATCGTTTTGTTGTCTCCTCCGCTACAAGCACCAAGTGCTAATACAGAAGCAGCTAATGTTAAAGATAAAACTGTCTTTTTCATAGTGGATATTCTCTCCTAACATGGTTTCGTCCATTTTTTACTATAACATAAACGTATTAAAAACAAAATGGTTCCCCCTTGAGTATAGCCTATATGTCAAATTTTGAAGCGCATAGGATATAGAAAAGAAAGGGGGTGAAGTTATGAGCAGCGGAGGATACGGTGGCGGTGGCTATGGTTCAGGCTCAGGCTTTGCTTTATTAGTTGTGCTCTTTATTTTATTAATTATTGTTGGTGCAGCGTTCCTATACTAATTAATAAAAATGCGAAAAGCTAAGGGTATAATGTCCTTAGCTTTTCTTAACAATGTAAGGTATTCGCGCCGCACGCTTGAGGTTACGCCCACAAAAATATGATTGATCAGACCGAGTTGTCACATAGGGTGTCCAACTAGATGCACTTTCTTTTTAACTTCTTTCAGCAGAAATAAGTTAAAGCCTCCGGCGGATGCCGGAATCGGAAAGGATTTCTTTGTGCAAGCACAAAGCCGATTCCGGACGCAATTATGCCGAGGCATAATGGATCTACTATACGGCATATAAAATTTCAATATAAAATGAGACAAGTAAAATTGTAATAAGTATATTTATAGTTCGGAATATTTTTGGTTGGTTTTCTTCGGGAATTTCACGTCGCATGCACAGTGCATAAGTCATGCGGTTTATTTGAAATAAATAGAATACCGAGAATAGAACTACAATCATTAATAGCAAGTCTATTCCTCCCCTCTTTCAGTATTAATAGCATAACAAATAACGTTAATAAAACACAAGTACAAGCAATTTAGTGAATAGTAGGCGGCACTAAAATTTCATAGCCCTTTGGTGTCTCCTCAATCTGGGAGTCTTTAGGTGAATTCAATAAATATTTCACATACAGAATATCAATTAAACATAGACTACAATGGTAAGCTAAAAGCAATGTGCCGTAATGGGTATATGCAGGGAATAGTAGTGTACCTAATAAAATGCTTGTATTTAAAATAATAAATGGCGTGAGTAAAGCTAAAATATAACGATTTTTCGATAAAGGTTCACGAATACGCATGTGTAGAACAGGAATAACATAGAATTGGGTACGTACACGCAATTTTAAATGCTGACGTAAATCATACAGTGCTAGAAAGTGTAAGCATTTATGAATTGGATAGAGTGCTAATACAGCAATGGCAAATAACCAAAACAAATGATCTGTATAGTGCTCGTCATTAAATAAATTAAATGTCACATAGGAAAGAGAAAAGACGGTTAAAAAAATAAGTACAGACATTATAATAATACGCGTTGTTCCGTAATGATGTTCTAAGTTTAAAATTTTCCAACAATGCAAGGTTTATCAACTCCTTAATAGGAAGGGTCCTATTTAATGTAAATTGATTTATGATAGAATGCAAGAAAAAGGAGGTATCTCAGAAAATATTTCTGAAATACCTCCTTTAGCATGTTTTTACCCCGCGTTAACGGTCTGTAAGCACCACCAGATAAAAGGTGAGAATATGCAGTTTAGATAACGATTAACTGACCATAAACGCCCGATTGTTTCACTGTCAACCTTTTACAGTTGGACGTTCTTCTACCTTGTCAAAGGAATCACGGAAGTGCTGGAAGGAACGCTCGAAAATATCGATGAAATCCTCTCCATAGATATTGCGAATAACAGCCATAACATCTAAAAATTCTGGGAAGCGACCGTATAAATCTTTTAAAGCTAACGAGCCTTCAAGCACAGAATGATACGTATTATGGTAATTACTATTCATTTCAACAATAAGTTCTGTACCTGCTTCTGTTAATTCGACGTACGTATTACGTTTGTCGTCATCCCGCTTTGAAAACTTAAGGAATCCACGCTCTTCTAATTTTTTTGAGAAATTAAACGCTGTGGAAACGTGCATCACCCCAAATTTTGCCACATCGGAAATCGAAGCCCCTTTTAAATGATAAGAAATCCATAAAATATGATGTTCGTTAATATTTAAATCGTAGGGCTTAATCCATTGCTGCCAATCCTTTTCAACTGCTTTCCATAAGGCTTTTGATAATTGTGCAATTCTTTGACTATAAAGCATTGCTTCTTTTTGAGTGTATAATTCCTCTGACAAAGCCATCACCTACTGCTTTCTTTAACATTTTAAAAATATTATAGCAATAAAGGAAAAAAGTTTAAAGTTAGAAAAATTAAAAAATTGAAAAGTGGTTAAAAGATAATATTATAACGCTTAAATTTAATAAAAATATAGATTTTTTATCGCTGTATAAGGACTTTAGTCGCTAACTTTTTCTTGCGATTTTTTCTTTTTTTCTGTAAATTGTGCAACGTTTTTCTCGATTTCGCTTATTGAATTCTGTAATGCATCTATTTCTTGTTGTAAGTTATTTTTGGATGGTTCTATTTCTTCTGTAAAAGTAGTAATTGTTTGTTTTAAATCATTTACTATTTTAGGTATATTATTTTTCACTTCATTTGTTAGTGAATTAACGGATTGTTTCACTATATCTACTTGCTGTTTTACATCTGAGATTTTGTCCTTTGTGCTTTCAGCATTTGCTTGCAAATTAGCACGTAATTGTTGTCCTGATTGAGGAGTTGAAAAAAGTACAGCGAAAGTCCCGCCTACGATTCCAGCTGCTAGTCCAAATAAAAATGGTTTTGCTTTCATATCGAATACCTCATTTCTTTAATTGTCATGCGTTATTTACTATTAAACCATGAAATGTACATATACCAAAAGAAAAAAGAAACTAAACGAGTGATTTTGTATCACGGTTTAGCTTCCTTTGTTAGGTTATGCACCTTTTTATTAAATTGAAATAGCTGTGTTGAATTTAGAACGCTTCACTAATTTTGCAACTATAGGATAAATAATTGCAAAAGCAATGACATTAAATACTACAGCAGGTAATACAACGCCTACAAACAGAACAGCGAATGTTGCACCAACATTTGCGTTGAACACAAAAAGTGCTACTGCTAAAAAGACAGTTCCAGATAAAATTGTTCCTAAACCAACTAAGCCAGCTGATACTACAAAATTGCTTGTCAATTTTTTTATCACAATTAAAGCAGCTAAAAAGACAAAGCCCGTAACTGCTTTATCGATAATATTTGGAACAAGACCAGCCGGAAACGTTGTAAACAATCCTGAAAGTACACCTGTTGCTAAAGAAAGTAAGAACGTTTCTTTAATAGTAGGGAACAGTAAAATGCCAATAAACATCATTGTTAACATGAAATCAGGCTTCATGCCGTTTACCATACCTGGTGTAACCACATAAAGGGTAGCACCGACACCAACTAAAAGTGCCATTAATACTAAATTTTTTGTATTCATTTCTAATCTCTCCTCGACTATGCTAATCTAATTTGTCTCCTAACGTGTCCTCATGACCGTTAGCGAAACTTATTTGTGATTGTACGACAAATATTTATAAATTGCAATACACTATTCTGATAATTCAAGTGTACCAAAGTTGTCATTTAATTAAAGATGAGCTTTAATGCTTTCCGCAACGTCACTTAATTGCTCTGGTGTATATTTTTGAGTTTGCCAAATTAAACCCAAGCCTTCTTTTTCATCGTAACGCGGAATAAAATGTAAGTGGTAGTGGAAAACAGTTTGTCCAGCTGCAGCACCGTTATTATTAATTGTATTAAGTCCAATTGGATTGAAAGCAGTTTTAATAGCATTTGCAATTTTCGGTGCTACTGCATATAAATTGCGAGCCACATCTTCAGGCATTTCGAATAGATCTTTACAGTGATGTTTTGGTATTAATAGTGTATGACCTTTTGCGACAGGTGAAATGTCTGTAAATGCATAGACATGTTCATCTTCATAAATTTTTGTACTTGGAATGGATCCATCAATGATTTTGCAAAATAGGCAATCGCTCATTCGAAAATTCCCCCTTATTATATATGTAAGTACATTCTATCATACTCATAACTGTATCATTTGCTAATTTTTGATAAAATATAAACAAGAAGAGGAGTGAGGGCATGTCGGTATTAGAGGTACAACACGTGACGGGTGGTTATACGAGAAAGCCTGTTATTAAAGATTTATCATTTACGATTGAAAAAGGGGAGCTTGTTGGCTTAATCGGCTTGAATGGTGCTGGTAAAAGTACAACGATTAAGCATATCATTGGAACGATGCTTCCGAAAGAAGGAGACATTCGTTTAAATGGGGTGACGTTAAAGGGAAATACGGACAAGTATCGTACAGCATTTTCCTACATTCCAGAAACACCTGTATTATACGATGAGCTAACATTACGTGAACATTTAGAATTAACAGCAATGGCTTACGGGCTAGATGAAGCAACACTTGCAGCACGTTCGGAAGTATTATTAAAGGAATTTCGAATGGAAAAACGACTTAATTGGTTCCCATCGCATTTCTCAAAGGGTATGCGTCAAAAGGTTATGATTATGTGTGCTTTTTTAGTCAATCCAAGCCTTTATATTATTGATGAGCCCTTTGTGGGACTCGACCCACTTGGAATTCAATCATTGCTTGATCAGATGGATGAAAAGAAAAAAGAGGGCGCTTCTATATTAATGTCCACGCACATTTTATCAACCGCTGAAAAGCATTGTGACCGCATCATTTTATTGCATGAAGGACGAGTGCGAGCACAAGGAACGATGGAGGATTTACGTAAATCGTTTGCTATGCCAAATGCGACACTAGATGACTTATATATTGCCATGACAAAGGAGCGCGACCATGAAGAACTTGCGTGATGTATGGTCCTCTCGCTTCATGCATTATATAGGTGAAGTGCAAAAATATATGCGATTTATTTTTACAGGGCATATAGCAATTGTACTTGTATTTCTTATTGGAGCAGGGGGCTATCAATATAGTGAATGGCTGAAAATTATACAGCCCGATTTTCCAGCAGAAGTATTAATTGCAGTGATAGTAGGGATTTTACTAGCATTTAGTCGTCCAACTTCACTTTTAAGAGAGCCAGACCAAGTGTATTTATTACCGTTAGAATCAAAAATGCCCCAGTATTTTAAAAAGGCGTTAGCGTGGACGTTTTGGTCACAGGTTTGGATTGTGGCAATTGTCTATATCGTAAGCATCCCTTTACTAAAGGCTGTTACTGAATTAACAACATTTGAAATTTGGTCAATGTTTCTACTTATTATTATATTGAAGTATTTGAGCGTTCAAGGTGAATTTAGTTATCGTTATAGTGAACGTGGTCAAATAATTTGGATGGACAGGCTAATTCGAGCTGTTATCTTTAGTGTTACTGTGTACATGGGGCTTCATATGCAGCTAATTTTAGCAATTGTTGCTGCTGCAGTTGGGTGTGTGTATATTGTAATATTTAGAAAAAAATGTGCGGGTGAGCCTGTACCGTACGAGCATTTTGTGAAGCTGGAACAAAATCGCATGATGAGCTTCTATCGTTTTGCAAATTACTTCACAGACGTTCCACATTTACGTGGTAGCATTCGTCGTCGAGGTTGGCTTGACTGGCTTTACAAATTTGTGCCATACAAGAAGGACAATGCTCAAAAGTACTTAGTGTTCCGTACATTCATCCGAACAGATGATCATTTTTATTTATGGCTCCGATTAACAGTTATTTCAGCTGTAATTGCAGCCTTTGTAGATATCCCAGTCGTTACATGGATTGTTGCAGGTGCATTAAGCTTTGCAACAACTATTCAATTAAAGCAGGCTTTATTATCAAGCGGTGAATTTCGCATGGACATGCTTTATCCTTTACCTGATGAAGCGCGCAAAGCAGCAGTGAAACAAATTGTACGTCTTGCAATGGTCACTCAAGCTATTATAGTTGGTCTATGTAGTATTACACAGCCGATGTTTTATGTAACCTTTATTATCATTTTGGTTGTAAGTGAATTGACGGCTAGGGGCTCAAAATCTTAAATTTAAAAAGCTCATTTCTCCAATTCTTTTATTGGAAAAATGAGCTTTATTTTTATAAAGAAACATGCGTGTTTATTAACCATTTTTATCCACTCTAATTAATTAGAAGGCTCTGATATCCGCTACGAGCTACTCGCTTTGTCGCTGACGCTTCGCTTTCGCACAGATAAAACATTTGTTGCTGACGCTTCGCTTTCGCACAGATAAAACATTTGTTGCTGACGCTTCGCTTTCGCGCAGAAAACATTTGTCGCTGATGCTTCGCTTTCGCACAGAGCAAGGCTTCCTGCGGGCGGGCGCCGAGCTGCTTCCTCCGCTGCGCTCCGTGCAGGGTCTCGGGCCAACACGATGTTGGTCACGAAGGCGTTATCACAGGATGTGATGGTTTTAGACTTCGTTCCTCTATCGCTTCCTTTGCGGGAGTCGAGTTGCCCTACGCTACAATCAGTTAAAATGGGCATATATTAGCAAAATATCAACAAAAAAATCCTTTTATCAGCCAATAATAAAACTATATTTTCCTAATCAGCACGCCTGATAAAGAAACTAAGAACCTGAGCGAATGTTGGCCAAGTTACAAAATAGCTAATCAAACGAGGAATGGCAAAAACCATACATCTAGTTTGCTACGCTTAAAAATTAGAGATTCCATTTACCTCCATTCTTTGTGTTACTTCATATACTATATGTTTGGGCTGGAATCGAATTGTTTTCTTTTCGCCCGTTTTAAGTTCCTGAATGAAGCGTACAAACTACTTAGTTTTAATTCTGTTTCTTAATTCTGTTTTTATTTCTGATGCATGTAAATTGATATTTTCTTTATTTTTCAAAGTTTTTTTGAGCTCTAAAAATCCCAAGATTAGCATTGCTATAGCTAGAGGTATAAATAAGAGTAAAAATACCTCTTGGCTTATTTTATTTGTAGTAAATAAAAGTAGTACAAGGATTGTTATTACAGTAATAAAGCTTACATATTTATTGGATATCCGACTCATCCTCCTCTTTTATTTTTCAGAACAATCTTATTTATCTGTCATTTTAGTCTGGTATGTAAATCGTAACATAATTGGGAGGTGCAAGATATGAGAATAGAAAAAAATGACTAGTTTAATTGCAACTTTTCTTTTATTGAGTGCAACTTTGTTAGGGAGTACTGCAAATGCAGATTCGTTGGTTCCTTCAGGGGCTATAATGACGGAAGAAATCACTGGTACTAATGATATAATTAAAGCTAACGAAAATGGTGTTGCGGAAAATGATTTTAATATTGTAAATCTACCTAGTCAGTTTGATGATGGGATTCTTGTGAAAAATAAGGAAACTGGAGAAGATTTAAAAATTGGTGTCCCGAATAATATGAATTTAAGTAAACCTACAATTACAAAATCAAGGAGCTCTGAGTATAAAAATGACGGTCCAGTAGATTTGATTTTACAACCGACGGAGTTTGGTGTTAGAAGTACTGTGAATATTAAAGACTCTAGTGCACCAAAGGAATATAAATTTGAGTTGGATATACCTGAAGGACACAAGGTTATTTCGTCTGCAGATTATTTTGGAGATGTTCCTGGAAGTGAGTTAGATACAGAAGAAGTCTTTATTGTAGATGAAAATAATATTGTTCAAAGTGTTTTTGGGAAAGCTTGGGCAGTTGATGCTAATGGTGCAGATGTCCCGACTTATTATGAAGTAGTTGATAATACTTTAATTCAAATCGTGAATTTTAATGAAAATACTGCATTTCCTGTATTGGCAGATCCAGATTGGGTTGCGATAGGAGCATGTAGTGCAGCTTTGGTATGGTTTGTTGGTTCAAATTTATTTGTAGTAGCTAAAATTATCAAAGTGAAAAAGTATGTTCAAGCTTTAGATGGTTTTAAAGAAACTGCAAAATTAATTGCGGTGCTACATCTTGGGAAGAAAAATTACGTGTGGGTGGATCAGCTTTACGTAGTTTAGCAGCAGAAATTACAGGTGTTACAGGTATGTATGCGTGCACTAAATTCTTTAATTAAGAAATGATGAAAATATTTTAACTGTAAGAGCACCATCTTCAGGTTACTATTTCCTTTATGCTCTTTGTCAGGGCGGTGGAGATGATAGATGTGAAGGTGGAGGAAGAATCAGTATCAATAATAAATAGACAAGACCGAAGAAGGAGTGGCAATTTACCATTCCTTCTCCGGTTTTAGTAGAACATCCCGCAGACAAAAGTGGTGGATTGCATACTTTTACTTCGGGCTCTCCAGCGCATTTGTTCTTTATTCTACAAATTGGTAGTCTAGTACTGCTGTTAATAATACCTTTGCAGCAATGAGCATACCTTTTTCATCTATATCGAATTTAGGATGATGGTGTGGTGCATATTTAGCTGGCTTGGCTCCAGTAAAGAAGAATGTGCCTGGCTTTTCTTCTAAGTAGTAAGAGAAATCCTCGCCGCCCATAGTTGCTTCAATTTCAAGCGCGTCGCAAATGTCCTCTGCTATATCACGAACAAATAGCGTTTCCTTTTCATGATTTACGATTGCTGGATAACCACGTCTGTAGTCCAATTCAATTGTACAATCATGGGCAATTTCAGTACCGTTGACAACACGTCTAAATTCACGTTCCATCATTTCACGAACATCCTTATCAAATGTTCGAATTGTTCCATTTAAATAGGCTGTATCGGCAATAATATTGTCGGCATTAGATGCTACGAATGAACCAACTGTCAAAACAGCCGATTCGGTTGGAGCAACTCGACGTGCGACTAGCTGCTGTAAATTCATAACGAGCTGAGAGCCAATAACAATAGCGTCCTTAGTTTGATGTGGATGAGCGCCGTGACCACCCTTACCTTGAATTTTCATTTCAAAACTATCAACAGCAGCCATCATTGGACCCACGCGGTAGCCAATCATGCCCGTTGGATGGTTGGAAGATAGATGTGTACCAAAAATAGCATCAACGCCATTCAAAGCTCCAGCCTGTACCATACCAATCGCTCCACCTGGATCGGCCTCTTCTGCATGTTGATGAATTAGTACGTATTCTCCTGCTAATTCACCACGCATTTCCCACAATAGCTTACCGACAATTAATAAAGTAGCTGTATGACCATCATGCCCGCAAGCATGCATAACACCAGGTACAGTTGATTTATAGGGCACATCTTTTTCATCTTGTATAGGAAGTGCATCAAAGTCTGCTCGTAAGGCAATCGTTTTGCCAGGCTTGCTTCCTTTAATCCGCGCAATAAGCCCATAGCCACTGACATTAGCTTCGACCGGTACGCCCAGTTTTTTATAAAATTGAATAATATAATTTGCAGTTTCTTGCTCTTGGAAGCTTAGCTCTGGATGCATATGTAGATGCCGACGAATCGCCACCATTTCATCAAAATGAGTATCAATCTTTTCAAGTAGTTGTTGGTTCATAGTAAACCTCCTTAAACAGATTATCCTAGATTTTTATTAATAACATAATAGTTTCACTAACAAGATAAACAGGGGGTCAGCGCTTCTAATAAAAGAATATCCTTGGGAAGCGCAGTGTATATCCGCGTGTCCTGGGAGAATACCCGCGGAAGCGCAGCGAAACCCGCGCGCCGGGAGAAAACCCGCGGAAGCGAAGTAAATACCCGCGGAAGAACAGCAAATACCCGCGGAAGAACAGCAAATACCCGCGGAAGCGCAACGAATACCCGCGCGCCGGGAGAAAACCCGCGGAAGCGAAGTAAATACCCGCGCGGCAGGAGAAAACCCGTGGAAGTGCAGTGAAAATCCGCGCACTCGGGGAGAATACCCGCGGAAGCGCAACGAATACCCGCGGAAGAACAGCAAATACCCGCGGAAGCGCAGCAAATACCCGCGCGCCGGGAGAAAACCCGTGGAAGTGCAGTGAAAATCCGCGCACTCGGGGCGAATACCCGCGGAAGCGAAGCGAAACCCGCGCACTTCATAAATCTATGCTTCGTCGTCTTCTTTCGGTGCAACGCTATAGGTAGTGACGTAAGAAGCGGCTGAGAAAATGTTTTGCTGATTCACACCCGTTGGCTCTTTACGTTCAGCATGTGCTGATGTAAAGGCCTTTGAGCTTTTCCATGCCTCGAACGAATGAGGACCGTTCCATTGTGTCATAACAATATATGTTTCACTTTTTATTGGACGAAGTAGTCGAAATGCTACAAAGCCTGGCTCATCTTCTATAGCACGTGCACGATTTAAAAAGCGATGTTCAAAAACTGGTCGACCTTCATCTATAACGGGAATATTGTTGAAGACAAAGAAGCCACGTTCTTCTAAATCATTAACTGAATCTAATACCTCAAACTTACGTGGTGTGGCAAATACAGTTTTTCCTTCAGTTTCATGTATAAGCACAGAGTTTCCTTCTCCGTGTATTAAAATCATATCCTCGTTTGGATATTTATTTTTTACTTGCTCCAAAAAATCACCTGTACCAGAAGTTAAATAAATATACATAAACTTGCCCTCCTTATGAATGTTCATAATATAGAATATTATCTCCATTCGTGATTATCTCCATTTAAGTGTAAGTCTAAAACTTTGTCAAAAAAGAAATCCTTTAGAAAGAACAATTTTATGACATTTCTCTAGGAAAACTATACAATTACAGAGGAAGCGTTTACTATTGAAAACGGATATCAATAATAACGAATAAACAAGAGAATTTTACGATATGAATATTATCGAGGGGAAGGAACTATTCATGACAACTTTTAATGATACACTTCTACGTGCTGCACGGGGAGAAAGAACAGAACATACACCAGTTTGGTATATGCGACAAGCAGGACGCTCTCAGGCAGAATATCGTGCGATTAAAGAAAAGTATTCCTTAGAGGAAATTACACATCAACCTGAACTTTGCGCATATGTAACGCGTTTACCAGTAGAAAATTACAATGTGGATGCGGCAATTTTATATAAAGATATTGTAACTCCACTCCCTGGTATTGGTATAGATGTGAAAATCAAAGCAGGTGTAGGTCCTGTCATTTCAAATCCTATTCGCTCAGTCGCTGATATAGAAAAATTAGGTGAATTCAATGCGAAAGAACATACACCATTCGTTTTAGAAACGATCAAATTGTTAACAGAAGAGCAGCTGAATGTACCACTAATCTGCTTTGCAGGGGCACCATTCACTCTCGCAAGCTATATGATTGAAGGTGGGCCTTCAAAAAACTATAATAAAACAAAGTCATTTATGGTATCAGAGCCTCAAGCTTGGTTTGCATTAATGGATAAATTAGCTGATATGATTATTTCTGATGTTACTGCCCAAGTCGAAGCGGGAGCAAAGGCAATCCAAATATTTGACTCTTGGGTTGGTGCTCTAAATGTTGAAGACTATCGTGTTTTCATTAAACCAGTTATGACACGTATTTTTGCCGAGTTGAAAAAAGAAAATGTGCCACTTATTCAGTTCGGTGTCGGTGCAAGTCATTTAGCGAAAGAATGGAATGATTTACCGATTGATGTTGTTGGCTTAGACTGGCGTTTACCAATTAAAGAAGCGCGTGCAAACGGTATTACTAAACCAGTACAAGGTAACTTAGATCCATCGCTATTACTTGCTGATTGGTCAGTTATTGAAAAGCGTGCGAAAGATATTATCGATCAAGGCTTAGAAATGCCGGGACATATTTTTAACTTAGGTCATGGTGTATTCCCAGAGGTAGACCCAGAAGTGTTAAAACGTTTAACGGCTTTTATTCATGAATATAGTGCTCAACAAATCCAAGCACGTTCTTAAATAGTGTAGAAGTGACCAAGATTTTAAATCTTATATCCTTTTCTATGAATGATATTCCGATTTCATCATAAGAAAGGGTGCTGTCCAACAAGATGAATTGGACAGCTTCTTTTTGTCACATTATGTACGAGAAAAGATATAATTTTAACTATTATTTAGAGGTGAAAAGGTAATGAAAAAAGTTAAAGGCTTATTAGTAATGGCATACGGAACACCCTATAAAGAAGAAGATATCGAACCTTACTATACACATATTCGCCACGGTCGCAAACCGTCAGAAGAGCATTTAGAAGATTTACGCAGTCGTTATGAAGCAATCGGTGGTTTATCGCCACTTGCTGCTGCTACAAAAGCACAGGCTGAAGCTTTATGTGCACGCTTAAATGAAGTACAAGATGATGTGGAATACAAATTATTTATCGGTTTAAAACATATCCATCCATTTATTGAAGATGCTGTAGAAGGAATGGTAGCAGAAGGCATTAAAGAAGCGGTTTCTATCGTATTAGCGCCTCATTTCTCTACGTTCTCCATTAAATCATATAATGGCCGTGCAGCAGAAGCAGCTGGAGATCGTTTAACCATTACTTCTGTAGAATCTTGGTATGATGAACCAAATTTCATTGAGTATTGGAAAATCAAAGTGAATGAAACGTTTAATGCAATGTCTGAGGAAGAACGTGAAAAAGCATGTTTAATCGTGTCTGCGCATTCACTTCCGGAGAAAATTAAAGCGTTGGGCGATCCATATGAAGATCAATTAATCGAGACAGCTCGACTAATCCAAGAAGCGACAGATGTAAAAAATGTAGAAGTTGGCTGGCAATCAGCAGGACAAACACCAGAGCCATGGATTGGTCCAGATGTTCAGGATTTAACGCGTGAACTTTACGAGCAAAAGGGCTTCCGTTCGTTTGTTTACACACCAGTTGGCTTTGTAACAGAACATTTAGAAGTTTTATATGACAACGATTTTGAATGTAAAGTTGTTTGTGATGAACTTGGCGCGAAATATTATCGTCCAGCAATGCCAAATACACACCCATTATTTATTGATGCAATGGTTGAGGCCATTCATAAAAAACTAAGCTAAGCGAAAAGAAAGTGATGATGTTGGTGACTCAGAAAAGACGAAAGGTAGTTGTTGTAGGCGGTGGCATTACTGGCCTCACAGCTGCATTCTATTTGCAAAAAGAAGCAAGCGCAAAAGAATTGCCGTTAGATATCGTACTTGTCGAGTCGTCATTACGTCTTGGCGGAAAAATTCAAACACTGAGAAAAGATGGCTTTATTATCGAACGCGGTCCAGAATCTTTTTTTGATCGTGAGAACCATGTACATGCTTTGGCAAAGGATCTAGGCATTGAACAGGAAATGATTACAAGCAATACAGGACCGACTTATGTTGCTGTTGGTAGTCAATTGTATCCAATCCCTAGCAGTCTTTTGTCTGGGGCAACACCACATGTCTCGTCATTTATTACATCAGGTTTGTTTTCACTTAGCGGGAAAGTTCGTGCAGCGGGGGATTTTTTCATCCCTCGCTCTGCACAGGATGATGACCAACCTTTAGGGCAGTTTTTTAGAAGAAGATTCGGTGCTGAAATTGTGGAAAATCTAGTAGAGCCATTACTCGCAGGAACATTCGCTGGTGATATTGAACAGTTAAGCATGCGCTCAACATTCCCGCAGCTCTATGGATTAGAACAAAAATATCGTAGCCTACTTATTGGTATGAAAAAGGCGGGTACGAATTTTTTAAGTAACGACCTCACTACGAAAGATAAGGGGATTTTTCAAACATTTAATAATGGTCTAGAGACACTTATTGAAAAACTTGAAGAATCACTACTTCCTGGGACAGTTATGAAAGGTGTTAAAGTTGAAGAGATTGACCATGGTAAGGATGGTACTGTCCAAGTTGTGCTAAATAATTTTACACAATTAAAAGCAGATGCAGTTATTATTGCTACACCATTTAATGTGGCAGAAAAAATGTTCAGCAAACACCAGTTATTAACTGAATTGAGTACGATGAAGGCAGCAACTATTGCTACTGTGACAATGGCCTTTAAAAAAGACCAGTTAGGTGATCTAGATGCATTATCATTTTTTGTCTCACGAAATAGTGATTTTTCAATAACTTCTTGTACTTGGATGAATCGAAAGTGGCCTGGCACAACACCAGATGATTACGTGCTGTTACGCAGTTATATTGGCCGAGTGGGCGACGAGGCAATTGTAGCGTTATCTGATACTGAAATTGAAAAAACCGTACTACAGGATTTAATGAAAACAATTGGTGTAGATGGAGCACCGTTGATGACTGTAGTATCTCGTTGGAAAAATGCTATGCCGCAGTATACTGTAGGACATGAGGCGAAGGTAGAGCGTGTAAAGCAAGAATTACGAGAACATTTTCCAACGATTAAGCTCTCAGGGAGTTCCTTCGAAGGAATATCTATACCGGAGTGTGTTGAGCAAGGTAGAAACGTTGCTGATGAAATATTAAAGGAAATGTTTGCGAATTGTAATGAATAAAGGTTACCAGTAAGTAGTACAAACTTGAAGATCAATGTTTGTACTACTTTTTTTATTTTGAAATTTGATAGGGCAAAGTACAAATTGCACAAGTTAGATGTCTCATATTAAAAACCGGGAAAGTAGCTTCACTTTCCCAGTAAAGATCTTAATGCTATGAAATTCGGTGACATGACCATACAATACCGCCGGAGTTAGCTCCTCCAAGAGTAAGTCCTAGCGTTAAACCGTTAGCATTGTAGAATAAATCAATGACATCACCTGCATTTAAATCGGCTTCTCCTGCTAATGTTACTGTCCCATTACCAAGGACAGCACGTAAGGTTAACAGGGTTACAGCTATATTTAATACAGGGAATAAACCACTTATTAAATTTGTTGTAGTGTTTTGACGAATAGCAAATGATGGGTTGATGCCAGCCCCTAAGGTTACGGAAATTGCAGCAGCCGTTGAATAGTTGATTGTAGCTTCAAAAGCATATCTTCCAGTCGTTGGAACAGTGAAAATTCCGGTCGTTGGATTGAATGCTGGTGTTGTGAAATATGGAGCTGCCACACTCCAGTTAGTGATTGTAGTAGAAGCGCTTACTGCTATAGCATTATTAAATGCTGAGAAACCTTCTGTAAATGCTGGTCCAGTAACGCCAGTAGCGCCAGTAGCGCCAGTAGCGCCAGTAGCGCCAGTAGCGCCAGTAGCCCCAGTAGATCCAGTAACACCAGTAGAGCCGGTAGCGCCAGTTTCACCGGTAGCCCCAGTAACGCCAGTAGAGCCGGTAGCGCCAGTAGCCCCAGTAACGCCAGTAGAGCCGGTAGCGCCAGTAGCCCCAGTAATGCCAGTAGAGCCAGTCACTCCAGTCACCCCAGTAGAGCCAGTCACCCCAGTAGAGCCAGTCACCCCAGTAGCGCCAGTTTCACCAGTAGTCCCAGTCGCGCCGGTAACGCCAGTAGCCCCAGTAACACCAGTAGAACCGGTAGCGCTAGTAGAGCCAGTCACCCCAGTCGCGCCAGTAGCCCCGGTAACGCCGGTAGCTCCAGTTTCACCAGTAATGCCAGTAGAGCCAGTAGCCCCGGTAACACCAGTAGAACCGGTAGCTCCAGTAGCCCCAGTAACACCAGTAGAACCGGTAGCCCCAGTAGCCCCAGTAGCCCCAGTAACACCAGTAGAACCGGTAGCCCCAGTAGCCCCAGTTTCACCAGTAGTCCCAGTCGCGCCAGTCGCGCCAGTAGCCCCAGTAGATCCAGTCACCCCAGTAACACCAGTAGAACCGGTAGCTCCAGTTTCACCAGTAGTCCCAGTCGCGCCAGTAGAACCGGTAGCTCCAGTTTCACCAGTAGTTCCAGTCGCGCCAGTAACGCCAGTAGCCCCAGTAGATCCAGTCTCACCAGTAGTCCCAGTCGCGCCGGTAACGCCAGTAGCTCCAGTAGTCCCAGTAACACCAGTAGTCCCAGTAGCGCCAGTAACGCCAGTATCCCCAGTAGTTCCAGTATCCCCAGTAACACCAGTAGCCCCGGTAGCTCCAGTTTCACCAGTAGTCCCAGTCGCGCCAGTAACGCCAGTAGCCCCAGTCACCCCAGTCACCCCAGTCACCCCAGTCACCCCAGTAACACCAGTAGCCCCGGTAGCTCCAGTTTCACCAGTAGTCCCAGTCGCGCCAGTAACGCCAGTAACGCCAGTAGCCCCAGTAGCCCCAGTAGATCCAGTCACCCCAGTAGCCCCAGTAGATCCAGTCACCCCAGTAACACCAGTAGCCCCGGTAGCTCCAGTAACACCAGTAGCCCCGGTAGCTCCAGTAACACCAGTAGCCCCGGTAGCTCCAGTAACACCAGTAGTCCCAGTAGCGCCGGTAACGCCGGTAACGCCGGTAGCTCCAGTTTCACCAGTAATGCCAGTCGCGCCAGTAGAACCGGTAGCTCCAGTAGCCCCAGTAACACCAGTAGAACCGGTAGCTCCAGTAACACCAGTAGTCCCAGTCGCGCCAGTAACGCCAGTAGCCCCAGTAACACCAGTAGAACCGGTAGCGCCAGTCGCGCCAGTAACGCCAGTAGCCCCAGTAACACCAGTAGAACCGGTAGCCCCAGTAGCTCCAGTAGCGCCAGTAGCGCCAGTAGCGCCAGTCGCCCCTGTAGCGCCAGTCACCCCAGTAGCCCCAGTAGCTCCGGTACTTCCTGTTGGGCCAGTTCTTCCAGGTTTAACAGGCCAAATGGGACAGCTTGGAGCACAAGGATTACAACAACACGGGAATGTATTGCATTTGCTGCAAATTCTATCATTAAATTTTCCGAAATGCATTGTTTCACCTCCTTTCTCAAATATCGTATTCATAGAGAGAGAAGGTGAAATAGACAGTTAACTACTTGGTTATTCTAAAATATCAATAGCGATAAAAGTATTTTTCTTCAATGTATAGTTAAAACCTATTACTAGAAATCGAAAATTACCCAATGCTCCAATGTACTAACTAATCCATTAATATAGAAGAAAATTAAGATTCTTCATTACCCTTATTTAAAATACGATCGAAGTATGTTTTATTGTGCAGTATTTTTTCATCATTTGGTAAAA
Organism: Lysinibacillus sp. FJAT-14222; assembly: GCF_001278875.1. Lineage (NCBI taxonomy): Bacteria > Bacillati > Bacillota > Bacilli > Caryophanales > Bacillaceae > Lysinibacillus > Lysinibacillus sp. FJAT-14222. The sequence continues at coordinate 357,434 of NZ_LIYL01000010.1, forward strand.
AGGATCCGGCTAATTCATTATGTGCGTTGGCAGTTTCATATTGTTGTAACCGATCGAAGAGGACACAAAGTTGTAAGTGGGGCAACCATGTCGTAAAGGTTTTATTTTGAAAAGGAGTGTTAGGATTTTGCTTGATGAGAAGCGCTTGTTCATACCAAAATATTGCTTCATAATTTTTGGTTTGTTCCATGAAATGAAAACCAAGTCTACAACAAGCTTCCGGGCGTGGAATGTCATATTCAAAGCTTCTTAAAATGGAAGTCAACTTGTTTTCTGTATCATTTAAATAAGAATAACAATCCGCTAATTTGTAGCAGGCTCGAATATTATCTTCTACCCAACCCAATTTAGAAGTTAAAAATGTTTCGTAGTAAAATATTGCATCCTCAAATTGGCCATGATCTAGTAATTCATTTGCGTAATAAAATGTGTCTCTGGGAGAGAGTGGTTCTCCTGATTCAATTAGTTGTTTATAGATGTTAATATTCCGCGAATGATCATGACTGAGTGGTAAATGGCTGACAGCGATATTACTATCCAAAAGTTTGCCCCCGATTTCTAAATATTCGTGTACGGCACCTATCCATTGAAATTGTTTATCCCTTCTTACTAAACGATATCTTTTTAATAGAGAGCTGACATTTCCCACATTATCAAAGCTTAAATTATAATTCATCGAAACGGCATCTATATCGGAGGTTAAGGATTCTTTTAGTGCTTTCAATTTTTCCTGATCCTCCTCTAATACTACGTCGTCTGCATCTAACCATAAAATGTATTCCTTCGTAGCCTGTTGAAATGAAAAATTTCTTGCAGCTGCAAAATGATGTATCCATTCAAAATCAAAAATACGATCTGTAAACTGTCTCACAATTTGCTTTGTATTGTCGGTAGATCCAGTATCTATAATATTAATCTCGTCGACTAAGCCTTTTACAGATGCTAGACATCTACCGATGACATCTTCTTCATTTTTCACAATCATACATAAGCTAATTGACACCATAAAGTTGATTCCTCCTTACCATAATCTATGTAGTATATGTGCTACTATAATTCTTGCTTGGATAAATGCTCGTTGATGTAGCATAAAATAATATTAATCATGAAATTTGCTTGTTTTGTTTGTCATAAATTTACCTCTCAAGTTTCACTCGGATTTCACAATTGTGAAGTATAGTTAAGAAACAGAGGTGATGATGTTGAAAAAATGGGCATTCTTCATTTTTTCTTTAGTGCAGCTTGTATGGTTAGCAGGGTGTACGGAGAAATCGTTTGAGCCTATTGAACGCGATCGGGATTTTATTGCGTCCTTAAATATACAAGAACCTTCGCTAGATTTTATAGATGAACAAGGTAATATGATGGCGACATGGTTATTAGACAAAGCTTACTCAGGGGCAGTTCTGCTCGGAAAGGATCGTGTGTTATTGTATGGTCATCAATTAAATGAAATTGACGTCTATACATTATCAACCGGGAAGAAGATCTATTCAAAAAAAGTACAGGTTGGTACAACTAATGCGTATTATGCTGAAAATAGAAAACAATTTTTTATTACGAATAGTAAAACAAATACAGTGACAAGCTTTGATGAAAAGGGCAAAGAGCTTGCAACACAGAAGCTTGGTAATTATCCTATGTCAATGGCAGCTCATAAAGATAAGTTATATGTGATTAATTATAAAGACACGAAATTATCAGTGTTAAATATTGAGAATCTAAAGGTTGAGCAAGAGTGGCCGATTCAAAAATCATCACATGGCATAGCAATTCTTGAAGAGACGAATGAGCTATGGATTGGTGGTCATGGAGAAGGAAGTAAGCCGAATAGCTCTGTTAAAAAATATGATCTTACGACAGGAGAGGAGCATGGGAAGATAGAAATGCCTTTAATGCCTGTTGGATTAACCAAAACAAGGGATGCTGTCCTCGTTGTTAGTCATGGCCATAATGAATTATATGTTGCCGATTTTGATGGAAATGTGAAATGGCAGCAAGAGGTAGGAGCGAATCCATTTGTCGTAAATCAGTTTAAAGATTATATTGTTGTCGCTGGCTATGATGACCATACTTTGTATTTCATAAAAGAAGGTCAGGTGAAAAAAACAATTGATGTGGGGAAAGGTGCATTTCAACTGTTAGTGAGGGAGGAAAAAATGTGACAACTGTATTAATTGTTGATGATGAGCAAGATATGCGTAATTTAATAGAAATGATGCTCAATAATTCAAAAATTGAGACCTTTACAGCATCAAGTGGTACAGAAGCTTATGATATTATTGTGCGCGAAAAAATTGATTTAGTTTTACTCGATGTGATGATGCCACATGAAGATGGCTTTGTGGTTTGTCAAAGCATACGTGTGATGTCGAATATACCAATTATCTTCCTGACAGCACGTGATGCAAATGAGGATAAAGTTAAAGGCCTAACGCTTGGCGGTGATGATTATATTGTAAAACCCTTTACAAATGATGAACTAGTTGCGCGAATCCATGCTGTGTTGAGAAGAAGTGGTACTAATATTGAAGATTTGCAGCAAAAATATGTGGTGATAGGACCTATTAAAATAGATGAGATTTCACGTAAGGTATCTGTAGATGGAAAGAGTATTCCGCTTACTTTAAAGGAATTTGAACTACTGCATTTATTTATGAATAATCCAGGAAATGCGTATACAAGGGAGCAATTACTAGAACGCATTTGGGATATTGATTATGTAGGGGGAACAAGAACAGTTGACACTCATATAAAAACCTTACGTATAAAGCTTGGAAAGGAAGCCGCGGGGCATATTCAAACCGTCTGGGGAGTGGGCTACCGCTTTGATCCTGGCGAATGAAAAAGATTTCAACACGCATTTGGCTATTAATCTTTGCATTTTTAATCATTACCGTTTTCTTTATGTATGTCCTGACAGATTATTTATATGAACGACTTTATGTAGAAGATACGGAAGAGATGATGATAGAAGTTGGAACAAAACTACAAACTATGTATACCAGTGGTAAGGTAACGGATGAATTTATTGCAGATGTTGAACATTATACCAATTACTCTAACTTGAATATTTTTGCAGTAAGAAATCCACGAGAACTAAGTGCCTGTGTACCATTTGATATTGATTTCGAAACATTAATTGGTCCTGAGGAGCGACAACAATTACTTGCAGGTGAATATGTGCAAAAAATTGGGTACGAGCCTCGATTTGATAGACAGCTAATTTCTGTAGTACTTCCACTAGTAGATCAAAATAGGCTTGAAGGAATTATTTATATTTACTTTCCTCTAGCAAAAATTAGTGAGTTAGCAAATAATGAGGTCATTTTCCTGTTTGTCAGCGCTTTCATATTTTTAATTGTAATTAGCTTTTTAATTTATAAAGGTATTCGCCATATTATGCGACCATTAAGCAATTTGCAAAGAGCTGTTGAACAAATGTCATATGGAAACTATGGAACACGTGTGCCAGTTAAATCGAAAGATGAAATTGGAAAATTATCTAGTACCTTTAATAAAATGGCAGAGGCTATACAACAAGAGGATGAAGCTCAAAAAACGTTTCTAGCAACAGTTTCACATGAGTTAAGGACACCCATTAGCTATGTGAAAGGGTATAGTGAGGCAATGCAGAATAGCATTATTCCAGAAAGTCAAAAAGAGGAAACGATCCAGCTTATTGTGCGCGAGGCGAATCGTATGGAACGTTTGACAAATGAATTACTTCAACTTGCTCGAATGGAAAATGAACAAACAGAAATTACCTTATATCCAATTCCTCTTGCCGAAACATTACGTGAGGTACAAAAAATATTAACTCATCAAGCAGAGAAGAAGAGTATTGCACTCCATTTGGATGCTGATGATGCATTAATCATCAAAGCTGATGAAGTAAAGCTGAAACAAATTTTTATTAATATTATTGAAAATGCCATTAATTACTCGTATGAGCAGTCAAAGGTTGAAATCACTGCTATTGAAAATAATGGTAGTGCACAAATTACCATCAAGGATTATGGAATTGGTATTCCACAGGAGGATTTATCGCATGTAACCGAGCGCTTTTATCGTGTTAACAAAGCACGAAGTCGAGCAGATGGTGGCAGTGGACTAGGCTTGTCCATTGTTGAACAATTGTTAAAGCAATTACATGGCAAAATTGAAATTGCAAGTGAAGTTGAAAAAGGCACAGTTGTAAAAATTACGTTGCCGTTAATGGAGGAATAAAAAGATGAAAAAATGGTTATTGGCATTAATAGCAGTACCTGTATTGTTAGTTGGATGTGGAGATAAGAAAGAGCAAGCAACTTTGAAGGAGCCAGCAGAGCCACAAATGTTGAATGTTAAAATTTTAACACCAAAAGAAGTAGCGATCAATGAAACGATTGAACTTGCTGCACATGTTGAACAAGGTGGCAAAAATATTGATGAGGCAATTGTAGAATTTGAGGTGTGGGAATCTGGTAAACGTGATGAAGGACAAATGATTGATGGTGAATTAGAAAAAGATGGAGTTTATAAAGCGACGACTACATTTGACCATGATGGTATATATTATATGTATGCTCATACAACTGCTCATACTATTCACAATATGCCGAAGCAACAAATTACAGCTGGTAGCCCTGATATGACGCAAGTTTTACCAGAGGATAAAAAAGCAAATAACAGCATGGATAATAACATGATGAATCACGGTAATGATTCATCAGAGGATACTGAGCATAGTAATCACTAAAAAAATAAAAAAATGATCATTTAATGCTTGCATTATTTTTAAAATAGGAATATGATAATGACCAGATGACCGAAATGGTTTTCTGGTCATTATCATTTTCGTGTACAAAGCATGTACATAACATAACAAGAAAGGATGTTACTAATGGATCGTAGGCAGGAAATTCTTGAAGCAGCTGCAAAGTCTTTTACATTGTTTGGTTACAAGGCGACAACGATGGAGCAAGTAGCGAAAATTGCTAATGTCGGTAAAGGGACGATTTATACATTCTTTGCAAATAAAGAAATTTTATTTCAAGAGATAGCTATGTCACTTGTACTAGAGATGAAGGCTGAGGCAGATGCGGTGTTGGATGCATCAGCTAGCTTTATGGACAATGCACACAATGCTTTAATGAAAATGCTACAGTTCCGTGAAAAACATCTTTTATTTGCGAAGTTATTAGAGGAGGAAAAGGAATTACGAACGCCGGCAGTTAAACAAGTTTTAGTTCGCATTGAGACTGAAATTTTATCCTATGTTACTGAATTAATTCAAAGACGTATCGTTAAAGGAGAAATTAGAGACTGTGATGCAGAATTAGTAAGCTATCTGTTGTTAAAGGCGTATTTAGCATTTGTCGTTGATTGGCATGAGCTACATGGCGACATTATTCCAGAAGAAAAGATACTGAATCTTTTCAAGGAAACAATCTTTCGTGGGCTAATTTTAACTTGATTCGGCTGAGCTAAGAGGCGAACAAATACTGAATAGAGTGACCCTGTGAAGATTTAGAATTTTTTTTGAATAAAAATGACCGACTGACGTTTTTGGTCAAATATTATAGGAGTGAAGAAAATTTATGATTAAAGCTGAGTGGCTGAAAATCCTTAAAACAAGAAAAATGCTTGTTTCGATTATCGCCGTATTATTCATCCCAGTCATGTACGCGGGCATGTTTTTATGGGCGTTCTGGGATCCATATAAAGGCCTACCTAATTTGCCAGTAGCTGTTGTCAATGAAGATAAGGGTGCTGAAATGGAGGGAGTTAAATTAGATCTCGGGAACGACTTAGTCGATAATCTCGTCGATAGTAATGAATTTAACTTTATTAAAGTATCCAAAGAAGAAGCTGAAAAAGGCTTAAATGGCCGAGACTATTATATGATTCTAGAAATTCCAACAAATTTCTCTGAGCATGCTACGACTTTATTAGATGACAAACCTTCTAAATTAGTCATTAATTATATTCCGAATGAAGGATTGAACTTCCTTGGTGCACAAATTGGTGAAACAGCAATGGACCGTGTACGTGCGGAAGTGAATTCACAAGTTTCTGCTACTTATGCAGAAAAATTATTTGATTCTATTACAACACTTGGAGATGGCTTTACAGAGGCTGCTGATGGCTCGAATAAGCTAGATGAAGGTGCTCAAACTTTAGCCAATGGTGCGAAAGATTTAAAAGGTTATCTTGAACAACTAGCATCAAGTACAGTTGAATTGTCAAATGGTGCAGATAAAATCACTAAAGGTGCTGGAGACGCTGCAAAAGGCGCGAATGACTTAACTACTGGCTTAGTACAATTACAAGACGGTACTGTACAGTTACAACAAGGTGCACAGCAAGCAGCAACTGGAGCAACAACACTTGGGCAAGGTTTATCGCAATATACACAAGGTGTAGCGAAGGTGCAAGCAGGTTTATCTACAATAAACGAAAAACAACAACAAATTAGTTCAGGTGCAGCTTCAATTGCTGACAATGCAGGCGCATTAAATGGTGCAGCAGGTCAATTAACAGCTGGTTCTGCAAAAGTAGAAGCAGGTATCACTGCTTTATCCGATCAATTACAAGGTATGATGGCTTCATTGCCTGAAGAGCAAGCAGCAGTATTAAAGCAAACTTTAGCAGAGCTACAAGCAGGAAGTGCAAGTGTGCATAATGGCTTAAGTTCTTTATCTGCTGGTACAGAAAAATTACAAGCAGGTGCTAATCAAGTAAGTTCTGGTGCGACTCAAATTGCAGCAGGTCAAGCAGAAGTGTTAGCAGGTGCTAATGCATTAACATCAAAAAGCGGTGCATTAATCGAAGGAGCAAAAGGTCTCCAAGCTGGTAATGCAACACTTGCACAAAAATTAGGTGAATTAAATGCTGGCGTTAATACAGCTGTAACAGGTTCTAAAACATTAGCTTCAGGCTTAAATGAGCTAGCAAGTGGTTCAACAACATTGAATCAGGGAACATCAACGCTTGCATCTAAATCAGGTGAGCTAGTAGAAGGTTCCGCAACACTTGCTGATGGTTCAACTGAACTTGCAGATGGTACATCAACTTTATCTGGCAAATTAGATGAAGCAAGTGAAAAAGCAAACGAAGTTCATGCAAATCAAGACACATATGATATGGTAGGTAGCCCAGTTGATGTTGATAAAGAATCTGTTAACCATGTACCTAACTATGGAACAGGTTTCTCACCATACTTTATTTCTCTTGGCTTATTCGTTGGGGCATTATTAATCTCTATCGTATTCCCACTTGTGGAACCAGCGATTCGTCCAAAAAATGGGGCAACTTGGTTTACAAGTAAAGTTTCAGTTTTAGCAATAGTCGGCTTAGTTCAAACTATATTAACAGTGATTATTGTAAAATGGGGCTTAGGCCTTGAAGTATACAGTTTCGGACACTTTATACTAACAGCATTATTAACAAGCTATGTTTTCTTAGCTCTAATCCAAATGTTAGTGTCTATTTTCGGTGATCCAGGACGCTTCATGGCGATTGTTGTATTAATTTTACAACTTACAACAAGTGCTGGTACATTCCCACTTGAGTTAATCCCAGAACCATTACAAGTATTCAATAAACTATTACCAATGACATATACTGTTCAAGCATTTAAATCAAGTATCTCTACTGGTGATATGACATTCTTAATGCAAAACTACGGAATTCTAGCAGGCTTCCTAGTAGCATTCTTAGCTATTACATTCGGTTATTTCATGTTACTACACACAAAACGTTACTCAAAAGTAGCCGAAGAAAACTAAAAATAGGAATTTTTACACCCGCCAATACTGGTGGGTGTTTTTTGGTGGTTGAATGATTGCCTTAAATAGAGGCAAGGAAAAGCTGCCGAAAACTGATCAGGTAGAGAGTAGAACTGCTCGGGTGGCCCCAAAAACTAATCAGGTGCTCGGCTCCAACGAAAAATCGCTCATATGCAAAAAAATTACACAAAAAACAGCAGCTGATATGAGCGTATCAGCTGCTGTTTCGTAAGTGTAAGAGATTTAATTAAGGGTTCATCAAAAATATGATGAGGGATGTCATTTTTAGTACGTGTGGGGCACGTATATGACAATTACAGAATAGGCAAATGCTTATAGGTGGTTACATTTTTCACAAGTGTTGCTGTAGCATTCACTTTGTTCTTCAATTTTTTCACCGCATTCTGTGCATTGCTTTGCAGGTAGGTTCTTGAAAAATTCAACTACGTTTTCTAACATTGTGGACTCCTCCTTTAAGTTCATCTGTACTATTACTGTTTTGATATTTCTTAGTGTATTATAACAGATGCTTTTCGTCAACACAAAATGCCTAATTTAAGTTAAAATAAATATGGATATTTTGTGAAGGAGGAAACGTAATTATGATATTCGTTGATAATAAAGGGATTCATGATCCGCGCATTAACCTTGCCATTGAGGAGTATTTATTAAAAACAATGGATGTTGAGAAAGAGCCAGTGTTACTTTTTTATATCAATCAGCCTTCCATCATCATTGGTAAAAATCAAAATACTATCGAAGAGATTAATACAGATTATGTGGAGGATAATGGCATTATCGTTGTACGACGTCTTTCTGGTGGAGGCGCAGTGTATCATGATTTAGGGAACCTTAACTACAGTTTTATAACTAAAGACGATGGCGATAGCTTTATGAATTATAAAAAATTCACACAGCCTGTTGTAGATGCACTTGCAAAAATGGGCGTTCATGCGGAGCTTTCAGGTCGCAACGACATTTTAGCGGAAGGACGTAAAGTTTCTGGAAACGCACAGTTTTCTACAAAGGGCCGTATGTATAGCCACGGTACTTTAATGTTTGATACAGAAATTGATGCTGTTGTATCCGCATTAAAGGTGAAAAAAGATAAAATTGAATCAAAGGGCATTAAATCAATTCGTTCACGAGTAGCTAATATTTCTGAGTTTTTAAAGGATAAGATGACAGTTGAAGAATTCCGTCTAGAAATTTTAAAATCTATTTTCGAAGGTGAGGAAAATATTCGCTACTATGAGCTAACTGAGGAAGATTGGGCAAATATCCACAAGCTATCTGCTGAGCGTTATCAAACTTGGGAGTGGAACTATGGTAAATCACCACGCTTCAATATTCAAAAAACACATCGTTTCCCAACAGGGGGCATTGATATTCGCTTAGAAGTGAATCACGGGATTATTGAAGAAGCACATATTTTTGGTGATTTCTTTGGTGTAGGCGACATGGCAGATGTTGAACAACGATTAGTTGGGACAAACTATGATCGAACTGCAATTGCTGAGACGTTAGCGAATATTGATATTCCAACATACTTTGGTGGAATCACGACAGAAGAGTTTTTACAATTAATTTATTAAGAAAAGCTTGTGTAGAAATGGGCAAATGTCCTTATTAAAGGTTCAATACCAAAATTTAGGCATGATATTAGTTGAAACGTTTGCCGTGCATATAAGTTGATTGGAGTGGAGGCTAGGCGACTCCTGGGGATTAGCGATAGAGGAACGAAGGCTAAAACCATCACATCCTGTGATAACGCCTTCGTGACCAACATCCTGTTGCCCCGACGCCCCCAGGAAGCTCTGCTCTGTGCGAAAGCGAAGCGACAGCAACATTGTTTTATCTGCGCGAAAGCGAAGCGTCAGCGGCAAATGTTTTATCTGTGCGAAAGCGAAGCGACAGCAACAACAAAGCGCCTAGCCGGAACGGAAATCAACCCCCACGTTATGGTGATGCCCCTTATTAAGGCAGAGGCATTTTGGAACAAAAATCTATAGCTAATGATTCGTGTTAACTTTTGCTACAAAAGGTTCGCTGACAGTTATGTCGTCGGACCTTTTTTTGATACAATATAAGATAGAAAGGAGTGTTGGTATGGAGAAGCATCGAATATTTATTGTCGAAGATGATATAAAGATTGCGTCATTGCTCGCAGAAACGCTTAGAAAATATCAATATGAAGTTGAAACAATCAAAGAATTTGATCATCTCATTGAAGAATTCACAGCATTTAATCCACATATGGTGTTGCTTGATATAAATTTACCTTCGTACGATGGCTACTATTGGTGTCGCCAACTACGTCAACATACAACTTGTCCAATTATTTTCATTTCCGCTCGTTCTGGGGAAATGGATCAAATTTTCGCGCTTGAAAATGGGGGCGATGATTTTATTACGAAGCCTTTTAATTATGAGATTGTACTGGCTAAAATCCGTAGTCACTTGCGTCGTACATATGGTGAATATGCAGCAAGACAAGAGGAACGGACAATTAAACAAGGACAGCTAATTCTTCATTTAGAAAGAATGGAGCTTCATAAAAATGATTTAGAGATTCCCCTTCAGAAAAAAGAATGTATCATTTTAGAACTGCTAATGGGAAATGCACCAAAAGTAGTGACGCGTGAGCAGCTTTTAGAAGAGCTGTGGGACGATCAGGCATTTGTCGATGAGAATACTTTGAACGTCAATATGACACGAGTGCGGAAGAAGCTAGCAGATTATCATATTGCGTCATCTATCGAGACGGTACGCGGGGCAGGCTATCGCTTTATTTTAAGTGCAGGTGAGTTATAGTGGGCTGGAAATTATTTTTGCGTGATTACGCATCGTTCATTGTATTCCAGTTCTTATTAGTCGGCTTCATCATGGTTTTATATTGGCTGGACGGCTTTCGAAATGTCGATACGGCTATTTATTCCTTCTGCATTAGTTTAGTGTTATTAGCTTCGTTTTTACTTATCCGCTATTTAATGCGCCAACGTTATTTATTAAAAATATCGCAACTTCCTAAAACAATGGAGGATGTGTTACAAAAAAATGCTAAAACACCTGAAGCGATACAGGCTGAGAAATATATGCATGAACTTTATCGACTATACCAGCATGAGCTTCAATCATTATATGCAGGCCAAAAACGACATGATCAGTTTATCAATCAATGGGTGCATCAAATGAAAACACCAATTTCTGTTATTGAGCTCTTATTACAGGATGAGCGTCCTCTCGATAAAAAAAATGTGCAGGAGGAAATTGACCGCTTGCGTAGAGGGTTGGATATGGTGCTTGTGAATGCTCGATTAGAAAATTTTGAAGATGATATGCAAGTAGAACAGATTGCTTTAAAAACGATTGTTACTGCAACTGTTAATGAAAATAAACGTTTATTTATAACAAAGCGAGTTTTCCCGGAAATTCATATTGAGGATGACATCATCGTAGCGAGTGATTCAAAATGGCTTCGTTTTATTATCGGGCAATTCGTAACAAATGCGGTTAAATATACATTTGAAGCAAATAAAAAAATAGTGATTTCTGCCATTAAAAAGGATGACTATGTACAGTTAGCCATTTGTGACGAAGGTATTGGTATTCCAGTTTCTGATCTTTCTCGTGTCACTAAAGCCTTTTTTACTGGTGAGAATGGACGTAAAACTGGGGAATCCACAGGGATGGGCTTATATTTGGCTAAGGAAATCTGTGAAAAACTCGGTCATGAATTAAACATTTCATCAGAGGTAGGAAAAGGAACAATTGTTACAGTGACATTTACGAATTAGGGGGAGCAGAGATGAAAGAAGTATGTTTTGATGAGTGGGTTTTAAATGTCGAAACTGAAAAAACAGAGGCATTATACGAATCTCATAGCGATGTTTGTGAGTGTTTAGCCTGCAAAAATTTCCGTAAAGCTAGTCTTTTGCTTAATGAAGACGTCATGCATTTTTCGAATAAGCTTGGGCTAGACTTACATAAACCAACTTTACTTAACGCTTTTCCTGTAGAAGGTGAACAAGTGATGTACAGCGGGCAATATACGATTTGTGGTGAAATAATTGAAGGTGAAATTGATGCATGGGATGTAATTGTTGGTGAGCATTGCTTTAGTCTAGTGGAGGAGGAAGGTAAGGAGTCGGCTGACTCATTAACTGAGCCACATTTTCAAATAGGCTTTGAGGTAGTTTTGCAGTGGCTTTTACCGGAATCCGTGGAATTAATCAAGAAATAAGGTGAATAAGATATGCCTATTTTACAAATAAAAGACGTGACGAAGGTGTATGAAGGCAAAGTAACTCATCGTGCGCTAAATCAACTAAGCTTTGAAGTTGAGGAAGGTGAGTTTTTAGCAGTCATGGGTCCATCGGGTAGTGGAAAAACAACATTATTGAATATCATTTCGACGATTGATGAACCAACTAGTGGAGAAATCATTTTAGATGGCATGAATCCTCATAAGTTGAATGCAACAGAGCTGGCCTACTTTAGAAGACGACAACTTGGTTTCATTTTTCAGGATTTTAATCTTTTGCATATGCTGACAGTGGAAGAGAATATTGTGCTACCACTAACATTAGATCAACAGCCATTAGATGTAATGGAGGAGCGTCTTGCAAGCATTGTGGAAAAGCTTGATTTAACCTCTTTCTTGCATAAACGCCCAAATGAAATATCAGGTGGGCAGGCACAGAGAACAGCCATTGGTCGCGCACTTATTCATAATCCAAGTCTCATTTTAGCAGATGAGCCAACTGGAAATTTGGATTCGAATTCTTCACGTGATGTGCTTGAACTTTTAACACAAATCAATCAGGATAAACAAACGACAATCGTCATGGTAACACATGATCCAATTGCAGCTAGCTACTGTGATCGTGTGTTATTTATTAAAGATGGAGAATTTTTCAATGAAATTCACAAAGATGACCGTCGTCAAATGTTTTTCCAGCGAATATTAAATGTTTTGAGCTTACTAGGAGGAGGACAAGTAGGTGACCTTTCGACAATTCGCTTACCGTAATGTCGTACGGAACAGCCGTATATACGGTGCCTTTTTCATGGCAAGCTTTTTTTCTGTAGCTGTGTTTTTTATCTATTCAATGCTCATGTTTCATCCGGATATTGAACGAGGAATTTTAGGAGAGGTATCGTTAATTGGGATGGTTGGTGCGGAAATCGTCCTTGTCCTTTTTACATTATTCTTTTTATATTATTCGATGAGTGCCTTTTTAGAGGCTAGATCACATGAGTTTGCTATTTTATTACAACTAGGAATGGAAAGACGCCAGATGAATAAGCTTGTCTTTTTGGAGACAATGATTATTGGATCGGGCTCTATTATTGTTGGAATTATATTTGGTTTCTCATTCTCAAAATTCTTCTTCATGATTGTTCGAGAAATTTTACATTTAGATGAGTTACCACTATATGTTTCCTGGCAGCCATTTTTACTAACAATTGGTGTCTTTACAAGTGCTTTTGTGGTCATTTCCTTTATCAGTGTGTATTTTACACGTGAAAGAAAATTACGCGACCTCCTTATGGGGAGTGAGTATTTAAATGGTGTTACAACCTATTCGAAAATCCGTGCAGTATATGGCATTGCCCTCATTTTATCAACATACGTACTAGCATTTATCGTGTCGAATACATCATTAATTGGTTTAACATTATTAATCCCGTTTTCAGCAACCTTTGGAACATATTATTTTTTTAGTGATTCTTTACCATGCTTTTTAGATATTGCACGAGGCAAACGTAAATTTCATTGGCAACGCTATCGCCTCCTTTCGCTAGCTGAGCAAACTCATATTATGATGGATAATGTGAAAATGTTTTTTGTTGTAACGATGGTATCAACAATGGCGTTTTTATCGGTCGGTGTTTTAGCAACAATGTCTTCGTATACAATACAATATGATCGTTTAAATCCACTAGGACTTGTCTATAAGGGCGATGTCGACAATCCATATGAGCGAAATCATATTGACTCTTTACGAATTCAATTAGAGGAAAAGGGCCTGTCCTATCATCTATCTCGCTTTGTTGTGATCAAGCAAACATCTTCTTATACTCACAATGAGGTTGAGGTCTTTAGAGAATCAGATATGAATGTATTGCTGTCGTCCTTTAGTTACCCATTACTTAATTTGGCTTCAGGAGAGGCAGTGTTTATACCATATTCAGAAGATGCCCTAAAAAAACTAAAAAATAGAGTTGTGCATACTGTATTGGAGGAAAATTCTATCCCGATAACTATTGATAGCGTATATCCTAAAATAGTATTCCCGGGCTCTATTGTTAGCGTCAATTCTATAGTGATAAGCGATGAGGATTTTGTAAAGCTCATTAAGCCGATTACTAAAGACGTTGTGCAGCCAAGCTATCATTTATTTACCTTCTATATTCCTCAATGGATGGAAACGAAAGATATTGGTCAGAACATAGACGACATAGCAGCATCTCAATATTTTAATAAGCAGGGTAGATTTAGCCCATTTTACTTTGAAAATGCAGGATTAAATTATTCTTATATATTAGCTACTTACTCATTATTCACATTAGTAGGTGTCTTAGTAGCAACGGTATTTTTATTAGCAGCAGGTAGTTTCGTTTACTTTAAACTGCATGCTTCTCTTGAAAGAGAAAAGCGTAAATTCGACGTCTTAAAACGAATGGGCTTAACAGATACGGAGCTCAAAAAGCTTGTGAACCGTCATTTATTCCCACAATTTTTCTTACCGTGGGGGATTGCAATGATGCATAGCGCCTTTGCTTTTCTTATGGTTCAAGGCATCTTGAAAGATATTGCTAATATTTCCATTGTAAAAGAAGTTTTCTTTGCTTTTGGGTTTTTTGTTTTAATCCAAGTAATCTATTTTTATTTAATTCGTTGGCGATACATCTCACATATTCGTTCGTAATAAAGATGTATAAAAGAGAAAAAAATGAATTATTTGACGTAATTTTCGACATGAAATAAAAAGTTTCATTGTCTTTTAGATATATTTCTTATATAATATTACTGAATAACGATTCATTTTATCTTCATTCAGTAGAAGACTCCCACCTCTGAGGTGGTGAAATGGATGCGGGTGTAATTCCTTTTCAAGGGATATCCAAACATCTACTGAAATAGAGGAACTCAGTCTAAGAACGCCACATCCTGTGGCAACGACTAAGTGACCAACATCATGTTGCTGCCGCTGCGTTAGCACTACGCTTTCGCACAAAAAACATCATGTTACTGCCGCTGCGTTAGCACTACGCTTTCGCACAAAAAACAACTGTTGGCCTAAAGCCTCCGGCGGATGTCATGGATTTTGAAAGGAATGCTTAAAGGATGTTAGCCTAAAACCTTCGCATCCTGCGAAAACGGCTAACTGACCTGCATCGGTAAAAACGCCACGTCC
The DNA here is from genome assembly GCF_001278875.1 of Lysinibacillus sp. FJAT-14222. Classification (NCBI taxonomy): domain Bacteria; kingdom Bacillati; phylum Bacillota; class Bacilli; order Caryophanales; family Bacillaceae; genus Lysinibacillus; species Lysinibacillus sp. FJAT-14222. The sequence continues at coordinate 372,630 of NZ_LIYL01000010.1, forward strand.
TGTGGCATTACCGAAATGACCGACATCGTGTCGGCCCTCGGTAAAAACGCCACGTCCTGTGGCATTACCGAAATGACC
>NZ_LIYL01000010.1:372735-406699 GCF_001278875.1 Lysinibacillus sp. FJAT-14222
CCGACATCGTGCCTCGGTAAAAACGCCACGTCCTGTGGCATTACCGAAATGACCAACATCGTGTTGGCCCTCGGTAAAAACGCCACGTCCTGTGGCATTACCGAAATGACCAACATCGTGTCGGCCCTCGTGCAGGCCTGGGCACAATTCAAAATCCGGACTCAATTACGCCGAGGCGAAATTGATACGATAAGGGGATGGTGTAATTGAATTTAGTTTCAAATGTTCGTCAACAAGCAGTAGAGCAACCGGATAAAATTGCGTATCATTTTATGGGGAAAGATACGACATACGGTGAGTTTGAACACACAGTTGGCCGTTTTGCAAAGGGGTTACAAGAATTAGGGGTAGAAAAAGGGGACCATGTGGCGTTTTTACTCGGCAATACACCACATTATTTAATTGCGTTATATGCAACAATGCGTTTAGGGGCAACGGCAATTCCTATTAATCCAATCTATACACCGGATGAAATTTCATATATCTTGCAAAACGGTGATGTAAAAGCTGTTATTGCACTTGATGCACTTCTTCCGTTAGTAGAAATGGGTGTACATGCTTTTCCTAAAGTAAAAACATTTGTTGTTTGTGAAACAACAGCAGACGTTGCTGAAAAAGTAACTGCTTTATCCGAAGAGGCAAAGGCAAAAATTCATTTATTTACACAAGTCATCGCTAGTGCATCGGACTCTGTCCAGCCAGTAGAAGTAGATGACGATGATAATGCAATTATTTTATACACTTCAGGAACAACAGGTACTCCAAAGGGTGCAATGCTGACTCATAGAAATATCTATTCAAATGCGCGAGATGTTGCAGATTATTTAGGCTATAAAGCAGATGATCGCATTGTTGCTACATTACCAGTTTTCCATGTATTTGCGTTAACTGTTGTCGTCAATGCACCTTTAGTGAGCGGAGCAACAGTTTTACTTGTACCACGTTTTAGTCCAACTGAAGTCTTTAAATTAGCGAAGGAACAAAAAGCAACGGTCTTCGCTGGTGTGCCAACTATGTATAACTTTTTGTATCAACTACCTGAAGGCAACCCTGAAGACTTCTCAACAATACGTTTAGCGATTTCAGGTGGCGCGTCTTTACCTGTAGCACTATTACATAATTTCGAGAAGAAATTTAATGTGCGTGTTTCAGAAGGTTATGGCTTATCAGAGGCTTCACCAGTAACGTGCTTTAATCCATTGGAGCGTGATCGTAAAGCAGGTTCTATTGGGACATCCATTTGTAATGTTGAAAATAAGGTAGTGGATGTTAATGGTCAAGAAGTGCCTGTTGGCGAAGTAGGGGAGCTAATTGTTCGAGGGCCTAACGTGATGAAGGGCTATTATAAATTACCTGAAGAAACAGCGATGGCTATACGTGATGGCTGGTTATATACAGGTGACTTAGCTAAAGTTGACGAAGAAGGATACTTTTTCATCGTTGACCGTAAAAAAGATATGATTATTGTAGGCGGATATAATGTATATCCAAGAGAGGTTGAAGAAGTACTCTTTGCTCATAATAATATCGTTGAAGCGGCAGTTGTAGGTTACCCAGATCCTAACTTAGGTGAGGCTGTTCATGCATATGTTGTCTTAAAAGACGAAGCGGCAACTTCAACAGACGACCTTCTCGCATACTGTGCAGAACATATGGTGAAATACAAGGTTCCTAAAGTAATTGAGATTCTGGATGAATTACCGAAAAATACGACAGGAAAAATTTTACGCCGTTCATTAAAAGAAAAAGTATAAGAAACAGAGCTACTATTGAAAAATAGTAGCTTTTTTTATCCTGCATAAACAATCAGATTTAAGAGAAGCAATAAATATAAGCGTAATTGATTAGGGGCAACAAATATATTTTCTGTGCGAAAGCGAGGTGCAAACGTTGTAGCAGGGTGTTAGTCACACAAACGTTTTCATAGAATGTGAGATGTTAGCTAATGTTCCTCTAGTGAGGGACGAAGAACACCCACTGATTAAAGTTTCACTTTAGACCAATATTACAGCAATGTAAAAAAGCATGACCACTTATTTAAATAAGTTGAGTGTATATGTCTGTAAGTGATAAAATCAAACTTGTGAAAACTACATACTTTTTAAAGGCTTGTCATATAGTGATGGAGTAGTAACACCACAGACTGTAAATAAGAATGGAACCCTTTGGTGTCTAGTTACGTCAAAGCTTTTAGAAAATTTAATCGAAAGAGAGCATACGGAAAATGATAGAACTCATCAAGGAGTTAATTAGTTTTATTATGCATATTGATGTGCATTTAGAGGAAATCATTCGTGATTTTGGTAATTGGAGTTATCTCGTTTTATTTGCAATTGTTTTTGTTGAAACAGGTGTCGTAATTTTCCCATTCTTGCCAGGTGATTCATTGCTTTTTGCAAGTGGTACATTAGCAGCAGCAATGGGCGCATTTAATATGTGGATATTAATTCCCGTGTTTTTAGCGGCTGCAATTTTAGGGGATACGATGAACTATCATATTGGTCATAAAGTAGGGACATCCATTCCACCAAAGAGCTTCCTTGGTAGAGTCGTTAAAAAAGAACGCATGGAAGCAGCAGAAAAGTTCTTTAATAAACACGGTGGAAAAACGATTGTCATCGCACGTTTTATGCCTTTCATCCGTACATTCATACCATTTATTGCAGGGGCTAGTAAAATGAAGTATGGCTACTTCATTATGTATAATGTTTTAGGTGCAGTTTTATGGGTATTCAGCTGTACATTACTAGGTTATTTCTTTGGTAATATTCCGATCATTAAAGATAACTTCTCAACGGTTCTTATATTAATTATCTTGATTTCAGTTGTACCAGCAGTTATTGGTGCTTTTAAATCAAAAGTAAGTAGAAAGTAAAAGGACGGTCCAAAAGTGATAAAAATCACTTAGGACTGTCCTTGTTTTTTTGCTCATCACCATAGCGGGGTGATCTCCGTTCCGATTGAGCGCTTTTCTAGGAGTGTCAGATGAGCGCTCCAGGGCCTCATCTATGACATTGATCCCTAACTTTTGGCAATGATTCATTTTTCACTATTCTATATATTGAATAAGACCTTGTGAATCTTCCAAATCTGTACTTCTTGGTATGTCGATAACTATGACATTTGAATAGGAATAGTTCATTGTATATGATTCAGGTTCTATCTCACGATTCATATCTAAAATACCTAATGTGGCTTTTATACGATAATAATTTACTTGTTGTTTAGAAAGAGATTCAATGAATAGCTGGTTCTGTGCCATGTATACGTTAGGTAAAGGTACTTTATCTGAAAGATCGATACCATTTATTATGAAAGGAAATTGATAATACGTAACAAGAGCTTTCCCTGCTTCAATATTGTCATTATAACGCTGTCGAATATTCAAGCTTAAATTATTGTTATCATTTATAACAACAGGCAATGTATCTCCATCAAAGTTAATTTCCCATGTTTTCTTTTTATAATCCTCAGTTAAATACGAAGAATCGTATTCTTGATCATACTTTTGGTTTTGATCTAACTTTTTCTCAATTTCTTTAATTTCAGAAGAAGAAAGTACTGGTATGTTTGATTCTGAAAAAAAGCTAATATAAAGAAAAGCAGTAAGACCAAGTACGATGTAACTAGTAATGCCAATCATAATACGCTTAGATGTCCAAATATTTTTAGTTTTTTCACCTAATTTATTTAGTATTAGAAAAACAGCAGCTACGAATAGAATAGGAATAAAAACTAATAATGTAGTCCCCATCATTTGCGAGACACCTCCGATTTATTAGCAATCCAAATAGTGAGGCTAAAGCACAGTGTAGCCACAAGCAAATAAAGAACACTAATCATAAGATTTGGTAACATCATTAGCGAACCAATGTTAATAGAATAGGGTGCCGAAAAAATGTATATAAAGCTAAACAGCATAAAAGTCGATAGAAATATTTTTATAACTACGGGCCCCTTGAAGCTGGTGCCAAATAGTAAGCCGATTGCGCCAAATAAACAGATGCTACTGAAACATAATATTAATATTGATGGAGAAATAAATAGATTGTCTATTACTAAAGAATTCTTTTCTGCTAATGAAATTCCTAATACTTGTAAATAGTAAGTCGAAATCATAATGATGACTGCAATAAAACTGTAAATAATCATAACTAATATATTTGCAATGGCACTAGATGTCCGACTAGAAATAACGGATAAATCATCAATACGATACGCTTTTGTTGTAAAGAGTAATGCTACAACAAATGCCCAAATTGCTGTAACAATAAGAAACGTATCGAGTGAGTAAATAGAGAACTGAACATTTAAATCTCCCCGCCCATGCCCAGAAGACCCACTCCCTGAGCTAGATGTTAAAATTCCAAAAATGATTTGTACAATAACTAAGGAGCTAAGGGCAGAAATATTTAATTTTGCTTTCCATTTCACCTGTTTTTTTACAATTGCTTTTAATGAAACATTAGTCAAAGATTGCATCAATATCACTTCCTTTTTTACTTGTTAAATACTTGCAGACTTCACTTGCGGTAAGGGATGATACCGTGATGCCCTTTGCTCGAAGTATTTCTTCTGAGACGAATAGTTGACTAGCATCTATTATTGCTGAGGTCACCCCTGCCATAATCTTTTGAGCGTATACTTCCGTCTTAGATAGCAGATCCGCAAGTGCCTCACTTGGCCCGCTAAGTGATAGGAGCTGTTCCTTAAATTCATCCAATGGCGCGTGGGCAATTACAGAGCCTTCATCTATTAATAAAATTTCTTCTAAAAAAGATTCCATCTCTTGTAAATGATGACTAGTAATTAAAATCGTTCGTGGAAAGGCTAAGTATTCCTTTAGAATCGCTCTGTAAAAATCTGTACGAATCGCTTCGTCCATGCCATTCATCGGTTCGTCTAAAATAGTTAGTGCACAGCGACTTACTAATCCGTAAACGAGGTTAAAGGTTGCCAATTGACCCTTAGATAGTTGCTGATGCTTTGCAGTAAGATCTAGACCTGCATAATCGAGCATACGATAGGCTAACTCACTCTGCCAATTAGGATAAAAATCAGCACCCATCTTTAGAATATCTTCGAGCGACAAGTAATCAGAGAAGCTTAAATGATCATCGATAAAAATCATATTGGCAGCTGTTTGAATATTATTAAAGGGATTTTCATTAAACACTTTACATGAACCACTTGTAGGCTTTATATAGCCTGCAAAAATATTAAGTAATGTCGACTTACCAGCACCATTGCGACCAATAATACCGATAATTTTCTCTGCATCAATAGCGCAGGTTACGCGCTGTAGTGCATGACGACGTCCAAAGTTTTTAGATAACTCCTCACATTGAATAATATTCATTCCAATCCCTCCTGTGTTTTTCGAATAAGCACTAGCAATTCTTCATCAGATACAAGTAAACGTTTTGCCTCTAATACGATCTCTTGTGCCATTTTCGTCAATATTTCGTTTCGACGTTTCATTAAAATGCGCTCTTTTGCATCCGTAGCGACAAACATACCTAACCCCCGTTTTTTATATAAAAGTTGCTCTTCCAGTAAAATTGTCAGTCCTTTACCAGCTGTAGCAGGATTTATATTGAATAATTCAGCTAGCTGGTATTGTGAATAGACCTTCTCGTCCGCCTGTAATCGATCGGCGATGATTTCATGCTGTAGCCATTCGGCAATTTGAATATAAATCGGTGTTGTACTATCTAAATGAACGTGCATCGAAAAACCCCCTTTCATTCCCGTGTAACATAGTGCATTAGTGTTGTAATGTACTATAAATTATATTTTGGTAAATGTCTATATAAAATGGGGTTTTATTATAAATTGCATTAAGGAAGTATTTGAGAAGGATTGAGCGAAATATTGAAAAAAGAATAAATAATTTCAGGTGTGTTGGGATGTCATTTTGTTAAAACGTATGTCATGAGGATAAGTTGATTGGAGTGGAAACTGGGCGACTCCTTGAGGATCAGCGTCACAAATGAGATCCTGGAGCGAGCAAATAGAGGAACGAAGGCTAAGAGCATCACGTCCTGTGATAACGCCTTCGTGACCAACATCCTGCTTTTGCTGTCGCTTCACTTTCGCACAGACAAAATCCTGTTGCTGTCGCTACGCTTTCGCACAGACAAACCCCTGTTGCTGTCGCTACGCTTTCGCACAGACAAACCCCTGTTGCTGACGCTACGCTTTCGCACAGACAAAACCATGTTGCTGACGCTACGCTTTCGCGCAAAAAACATCTGTTGCCCCAAGCGGCTCATCGGACGCCCTCAGGAAAGCGCCCAGTCGGAACGGAAATCAACCCCACGTTATGATGATGAGCCATTTTCTTGTAAAGGATGTTAGTTAATGTAAGGAGACTTTTAGACAATTACTTGAATGATAAGCAGATAGTAATGAAAAATGCTATAATATTAATTACTAGAATATGGAGAAATGGGGGGCAACGAAATGGAAGTATTTATCGGCAGACAGCCTATTTTTAACCTTCATGAACAAATCGTTGCATATGAATTATTATATCGTAGCAAAAACGTCAACGCTTTTCCGATGGTCGATTCAGATGCTGCAACAATTGATGTACTAGTAAACTCATTTCTTTCAATTGGTATTGAAGAAGTAACAAAAGGCAAGCCTGGTTTTGTTAATTTTACTGAAAACTTGCTTATGAGTCAGATAAATGAATACTTAAGTCCATCGCAAGTTGTTATTGAGATTTTAGAGGACGTTCCTCTTACCCCGCAGTTACTGGAGAGGGTCATTGAATTGAAATCATATGGGTTTAAAATTGCATTAGATGATTTTGTTTTGGATGATGAAGTACAAATTTATGATGAGTTATTTGCCCATATTGATTTTATAAAAGTTGATTTTTTATCGTCACCATTACTTGAGCGAATGGAAATTGAAAATAAAGTGAAAGAAAATTTCCCTCACATAAAATTGCTCGCTGAAAAGGTCGAGACACGTAATCAATTTGAAGTGGCAAAGCATTCTGGCTATGAATTATTTCAAGGCTATTTTTTTGAACAGCCTCAAATAATTACTGCAACTGATATACCAGCTAATACTATTCAATATTTATATATTATTACGCTATTAAAAGAAGAGGAGCCTAATATACAGTTATTAGCTGAAAATATTGAGCGTGATATTTCATTGACGTATAAATTATTGCAAATGGTTAATAATTCGGAGATGCGATCTAAATCCAAGGTTCGTTCGATAAAACAAGCGATTGTATTACTCGGCGTATCAAATTTACGAAAGTGGATTTATTTATTAGCGATGCGAGAAATTGATATGAATGCTGATAATGATCTTTTTAAAGAAGTCATGCGTACATCTTTATTTAGAGCAAAAGTCTGTGAAAAATTGGCCAAGCTCTCCTATAAGAAAAACTTCTCTGAATATTTTTTAGTGGGGATGTTCTCATTGATAGACACTATGTTGCAAAGACCGATGGATGTTATTTTACAGCAGCTACCTTTTTCAGAAGACATAACGGAAACGATTTTAGGTAATCAAACTGAAATGACACCTTATCTTGAATTCAGTATTGCGTTAGGTAAATTAGATTGGTCTACCTTAGAAGAATTAGCTCCTCAACTCAATATTGATTTAACAAATATTGATCTTTTATACCAAGAAGCAATGGAGTGGGCAGAAAAGTCTTTATAAAAACAAGGACCAATACTAAAATCTGCTCTTGATATAAAAGTATGTTGTAGGGAGGCTGCTCAGGCCACACCTTCGGAAAGTGTTCTCCTACAGTGGTATTTGCAGTCAAATACATAAGAGCCACAAAATCAGAAATAAGTTATCTTAAAATTACTCTTTAAGGTAGCTTATTTTTGTGTTTTAAAATAATTGGCTCATCATCAAAAGTTTAGGATAACATTTGTTAAAACGTATACCATATAGAAAAGTTGATCTTCGTTCCGACTGGGCGATAAGCGAAGCGTCAGCGGCAATGTTTTATCTGTGCGAAAGCGAAGCGACAGCAACAATTGTTTTATCTGTGCGAAAGCGAAGCGACAGCAACAACAAATGTTTTCNAAAGCGCCCAAACGGAAATCAACCCCACGTTATGGTGATGAGCCAAATTAATTGTCATAAGTGTAATACAAATTATAAAAATACATGTTTCCTTCATCTAGATGAAGTTCTCAATGCGAAGACTATTTGCTATAATCATCTCGTCTAAAAAAATTCTGATAGTTGAAGTGGGCGTGGGGGAAATGAATCGAATTCATGATGTAAGGGAAAGCATTGTGGAATATGTGTACGTCATTGCTGGAGCGGCAATCATTGCCATTGGCTTCAATATATTTTTACTGCCAAATCAAGTAGCTTCAGGCGGTGTTAGCGGGATTAGTACAATTTTACACGGTATATTTGGTTGGAATCCTGGTTTTGTACAGTATGCATTTAATATTCCATTATTTACAGCAGGTGTATTATTACTTGGGAAAAAATTTGGGATAAAATCGTTTATTGGAACAGTGACATTACCGTTTATTGTATTGCTAACGAATAGTTGGGAGCCTTGGACAGATAATCCTTTACTAGGTGCACTTTTTGGGGGAATTGTTGTCGGTTTAGGAATAGGACTTGTCTTTAAGGGGAATGCTTCTACTGGTGGCACTGATTTACTAGCGCAAATTATTACAAAGTATACCGGAATATCGCTTGGTACAAGTGTACTTTTAATTGATGGAATTATCGCAATTAGTGCAGCAATTGTTTTTGACTTAGAGAAAGGCTTGTACGCACTGATTGGCCTTTATGTCACTACAAAAACGATTGATATTATTCAACTCGGCTTTAGTCAATCTAAAATGGTCTATATTATTACGATGAAACAAGATGAGGTACGCGATGCCATTTATGCCGAGATTGATCGAGGAGTGACAAAGTTGCCTGCAATCGGTGGCTATACAGGGGAAGCACGACCAGTACTGATGGTTGTTGTTTACCAGACAGAGTTCACAAAGCTGAAACAACTCATTAAAAGCGTTGACCCATCAGCGTTTGTTATCGTTTCTGATGCTTATGAGGTGTTAGGAGAAGGTTTCAAACGTGCATAAATTTGGTATAATGTCGGGGAAAGATATTATTTACTTTGAGGAGGGGCCCTAATGAAAAAGGCAATGTTAACATTAGCGATTGGTTCAGCAATCTTCTTAGCTGCTTGTGGCGGAGGAAAAACGACAACAACTGAAAGTGCAAAAACTACTGCTCCAGATGGCGAAACAATTGCTATGAAATCTTGTATTACTTGCCATGGCGGTGAGCTACAAGGTTCGGGAAATGCACCGAAAATTAGCGATGCAGGCTCTCGTTTTACAGAAAAAGAAATTTTAGATGTTATTGAAAATGGTAAAGGTACAATGCCTCCTGGTATTGTTAAAGGTGCGGATGCAGAAGCAGTTGCTAAATGGTTAGCTACTCAAAAATAAAGCAATATTGAAACTAGCGGATTGGAGACCGCTAGTTTTTTATGTTTGGCGGAATTTTTTAGTCAGGTAGACAGAGCGTAAATACATTTCTTTTATACATAGACATGCTAAAATAAAGTGAAACTGCAATCAGTATGCTGATTGCTAGTTAAATCAATTGGGCGTTTCCAGACAGTTAATAGCCACGATGGGTGGTTTTTAACTGTCTGTTAACAGGATTAAACATATTCAATTCCTTTTGAATGGAGGCTACTAACATTGGTCGTAGTATTAACAAGAGACGTAATGGAGAAATTTAAGTTAGAACTATTAGCTGGTGAGGAAGGAATAGGAAGAACGATTGTTACTAGTGATATTTCAAGACCAGGGCTTGAAATGGCGGGATATTTTACGCATTATCCTGCAAATCGAGTACAATTGCTTGGGAAAACAGAACTTTCTTTTTTTGAAATGCTACCTGCAGATGTGAAACTAGAGCGCATGCGTTTACTGTGTTCGCAGGATACGCCAGCTATTATTATTTCTCGTGATTTAGAGGTACCTAAGGAGCTTATACAAGCGTCCAATGAAAAACATGTACCTGTATTTAAAACACATATGACAACAACGAAATTTTCAAGCAGGCTAACAAACTATTTAGAGGGTCGCTTAGCACCGATGACTGCTGCTCACGGCGTTTTAGTCGATGTGTATGGCATCGGTATACTAATTATCGGAAAAAGTGGTGTAGGGAAAAGTGAAACAGCACTTGAGCTTGTCAAGAAGGGACACCGTTTAGTAGCTGATGATTGTGTGGAAATTCGTCAGGAATCAGAGAATTTTTTAATTGGTAGTCCGCCACCTCTTCTAGAACATTTACTCGAAATTCGAGGCATTGGAATCATCGATATTATGACGCTCTTTGGAGCAAGCGCGGTGCGGCCGTATAAACGTATCACGTTAATTATCGAATTGGAAATATGGGATCCAGAGAAAGTATATGATCGTTTAGGTCTAGAAGAAGAGAAAATGAAAATTATTGATTCGGAATTAACCAAGTTAACAATCCCTGTAAGACCTGGACGAAATGTATCTGTTATTATTGAAGTAGCTGCAATGAATTATCGTTTGAAAAAAATGGGTGTTAATGCAGCGGAGGAATTTTCTAGACGATTAGATGAGGTAATTTCTTCAACAGATGAATTAGATGATTAATGGTTTATTAATAGGATAAAATGACCTATGTAATAGAAGAATAATGAGAGGAGCATATGATGGACTTATTACTATTAGAAATTAATCCGATTGCTTTCCATTTAGGACCTATCCCTGTTCGTTGGTATGGGTTGCTAATCGTATCGGGTATTATTTTAGCTTATATTGTAGGACAAAGAGAGGCTGTAAAGCGAGGCTTACCGGAGGATTTTCTTGCGGATTTATTACTATGGGCTGTACCGATCTCCATAATATGCGCACGTATTTACTATGTAACGATGCGTTGGGATTATTATAGTGAAAACCCAGGGAAGATTATTGAAATTTGGAATGGTGGTATCGCTATTCATGGTGCACTTATTGGTGCGTTTTTGACAGCTTACATATTCACACGTAAAAAAAATATAAGCTTTTTACGTGTAGCGGATATTGCGGCACCGAGTATTTTAATTGGTCAAATAATTGGTCGATGGGGAAATTTTATGAACCAAGAGGCTTATGGTGGTCCAGTATCACGTGGATTTTTGGAAAATCTGATGTTACCTGATTGGATTATTAATCAAATGTATATTGAGGAATTAGGAACATACGTACATCCTACTTTTTTATATGAATCCATCTGGAACTTCATTGGGCTAATTATTTTATTAGTATTACGCAAAGTAAATGTAAATCGTGGGGAAATATTCTTCGGCTATTTAATTTGGTATTCAATTGGTCGCTTTTATATAGAAGGTATGCGTACAGATAGCCTGTATTTAGTAGGGGATTTACGCTCAGCTCAAGTTGTTTCAATAGTTGGTATTGTAGTTGGTCTTGGTGCGATTATTTATCGACGTATAAAAGTAAAACCTACAGTAAAGTATTTAGATAATAAATAAGGGGTGCAAAGCATGGCTGTAAAGGCATTATTATTTGATTTTGATGGTACATTACTCAATACAAATGATTTAATCATTCAAACATTTATGCATGTTTTAAACGAGCGATTTCCCGGGCAATATTCGCCAAAAGATTGCCTAAAATTCCTTGGGCCATCCTTAAAACAGACAATGAGTGACATTGCTCCTGGTGAAGAGGATGCAATGATTGCTAAATATCGTGAATATAATGAATTACATCACGATGAGCTTGTCACGCAATATCCTGATGTTGTATCAACTTTAGAGCAATTAAAGGCTATGGGTATCAAATTAGCGATTGTGTCTACGAAGCGTAATGGGATGATTGACCGTGGTCTATCTGTACTAGGTGCATGCCATCTATTTGATGTCCGTATTGGTACGGATGATGTAAAAAATGTAAAGCCTGATCCAGAGCCAGTTGTGCTTGCCCTTGAACGCCTTGGTGTAAACAAGGAAGAGGCCATTATGATTGGCGACAATTCTCACGATATTGAGGCAGGGCACAACGCTGGAGTTAGAGCGGCTGGTGTCGCATGGGCTTTTAAAGGTGAGGAATACTTACAGCAATTCAAGCCGGAATATATGTTGCATCATATGACGGATTTATTTGAAATTGTGAAGGTGGGGTAAGTAAATGGCACGTAAAACAGAACGCTACCGTGTCGAAGGAGCAAACTCGCTTTGGAATATTTATGATACGGTGTCCTTTTGGAAGGTGATGAAGTGTTTCGTTGTCATTCAAATTGGACGCTTCACACCTTTTTTACGTGTGAAAAACTGGTTGTATCGAACTTTATTGAAAATGGAAATTGGTGAGCAAACTTCATTAGCTTTAATGGTCATGCCGGATACAATGTTTCCAGAACGTATTCACATCGGTGACAATACCGTTATAGGCTTTAGTACGACTATTTTGGCGCACGAATATCTAATAGAGGAATATCGTCTGGGAGATGTTCATATTGGTAACGAAGTGATGGTTGGTGCCAATTCAACGATACTACCAGGTGTTACGATAGGTGACGGTGCGATTGTGTCAGCTGCAACCCTTGTACATAAGGATGTGCCAGCTGGCTGTCTTGCAGGCGGTAATCCTATGCAAATTATTTATACGGCTGAACAAATGGCGGAGCGCAAACGCAATGAAGTAGTGGAATGGTGCACGCCAAAAAAATAATAATATCGACACTGTGCAAGCTTTGCTATGCACAGTGTTTTGTTGTTGAAGAACTATTGTAACAATGAAATTAATAAAAAGAACACTGTACACAGTAATGCTTGCACAGTGTCATAGTATTGAAAAACAAAATGGTCAATGTTGTAGAGTCTTAAATGAGGGTGATTTCCGTTCCAGGCTACTCGCTTTGTTGCTGACGCTTCGCTTTCGCACAGAGCAAAGCTTCCTGTGGGCGAGCGTCGAGCCGCTTCCTCCGCTAAAGGAACGAAGGCTAAATGCGTCACGTCCTGTGACAATGCCTTCGTGACCAACATCATGTTGGCCTCAGGGTCTCGCCTGTCTCGCTTTCCCACGGGAGTCGAGTAGCCTTCCACTTCAATCAATGATAGTGTAGAACTTTTATAAATTTTCATTCATTTCAAAAGTGTACGTTATGACAGTTCACCAGAATAGACTTACAACAGTGACGCGATTGTACCTGTTGTTACTGCTACTATATTTTCGCTATAAAAGCATCTGTTGCTAAAAGTTTTGTTTTATCACTATAGAATTAGAGCTATATGCCAGAAGATATATGCTAAGTGAAGTGGTTGATTGGAGTGGAGGCTGGGCGACTCCTTGGGGATCAGCGCTAGGGGAACAAAGGCTAAGAGCATCACATCCTGTGATAACGCCTTCGTGACCAACGTCGTGTTGGCCCGAGACCCTGGAGCGAGCAACGCGAGTGAAGCGGCTCATCGGACGCCCCCAGGAAAGCGCCCAGTCGGAACGGAAATCCTCGTTTTGCCGGAGAGTCATACTTTATTCAATATCCCATAAAGGTTCACTGTTTAGGAGAGAAAAGCTTACTATGCTGAATAAAGTTTCAATTTATTTATTTTCGAGTATAATTAACAGAATAATCAGTGTTCAAATTGTTCAATAATTCAGAGGAATTTGCATTGACTGAAGGGGATAAATAAGTTAGAATTCTTTCATAATCTAATTCTCTAGCACTCTAGTGAGTTAAAGTGAAACGTAAGGAAGTGTCAAAATGTCGTCGATTAAAATGTTTGAAAAACCACTAGGAATGCGCGATACATTTCCACAAATATTTGAAAAGGTAGAGGCTGTAAGAAATACTGGGCGAGACTTTTTATGTAGGAGAGGCTATGAATTTATCAAGACACCTGCAGTAGAGTACTTTGATACAGTCGGTAAAGCATCAGCAATTGCCGATGCGCATTTATTTAAGTTAGTAGATAGCCAGGGAAACACGTTAGTATTACGACCTGATATGACAACACCGATTGCTCGTGTGGCAACATCAAAGTTATTAAAAGAGATGATTCCGATACGCCTTGCTTATTTTGCTAGCGTCTTTCGCGCACAAGAAGCAGAAGGTGGACGCCCAGCAGAATTTGATCAAATGGGGATCGAGTTAATTGGTGACAATTCTGTGTTTGCTGATGCTGAGGTTATTGTTACGGCAATGGAGTTATTAAAGCAATTTGGATTAGCGAAATTTAAAGTGACGATCGGCCATGCGGGTATATTAAATTGCATTTTACAAGATTATACAGAAAGCATTGAACAACAAGATATACTTCGGACACTTCTTGTGCAACGCAATTATGTAGGATTTGAAGAAGCGGTGGAATCATTTGATTTACCTAAAACAAAATCTGATGCATTGCTTCAGTTTATTGAAGAAGCTATGAATTTAAAAGAAATTCAAGATATTGAAAAATATGTGCGGAAAAATGACGCATTAGAATATATGCAGCAGCTCGCTAAACTACTTGAAATTGCAGGCTTAGCGGATTATGTGGCCTTTGATTTTACACTTTCTAGTCATATGAGCTATTACACAGGCATGTTATTTGAAGTGTTTGCAACAGGCAGTGGCTTCCCATTAGGAAACGGGGGGCGCTATGATGGATTGCTTGAGGTGTTTGGCTCAAAAGTAGGTGCTACAGGATTTAGTATTCGCGTTGATCGCCTATTAGAAACGCTTGATGGGCAATCTGATGTGCGACAAAAAGCTACAGTCGTGCTGTTTGAGGAAGAACAATTTGAAGCTGCTCTAACAAAGGTACAGACGTTACGAGCTTCTGGTAAACAGGCTACCCTACAGTTAAGAAGTAGCCTTGTCGATGAAGAAGCTTTTATAGCACACTATACAGAAGTAGTAGTTGTTGGACAGGAGGACGTTGACGGTGAATGAATTAACGATTGCTATGCCGAAGGGACGCATTTTTGACGAGGCATACCAGATGCTTTTAGAAGCTGGCTTTAATTTACCAGAAGAAGTCGAAATGTCCCGTAAATTAATGCTTGAAATTCCAGAAGAAAAAATTCGTTTTATATTAGCAAAGCCAATGGATGTTCCTGTTTATGTTGAGCACGGTGTAGCGGATATTGGTATTGCTGGAAAAGATGTTTTATTAGAACAGCAACGACAAGTGCATGAATTACTGGATTTAAAAATAAGTACATGTTATATCGCATCAGCAGGTTTACCTAATACGACGATGAATGAAATTGCACCAAGAATAGCGACAAAATATCCTAATATTGCAATGAAATATTATAAGGGTATTGGCGAGCAAGTTGAAATTATTGAGCTAAATGGATCGATTGAGCTGGCGCCTATGATTGGCTTAGCAGATCGAATTGTCGATATTGTTTCAACAGGCCGGACGCTGAAAGAAAATGGCTTAGTGGAGTATGAATTTATTACAGACGTATCATCACGATTAATTGCCAACCCAGTAAGCTATCGCATGAAGAGTGACCGTATTATCGACCTTGTGAAACGTTTAAAAAAATGTGTTAAATAAAAATGTCTACGAAGGGGCACATTCCTAGATTTAAAGGAGATTAATCCTATGAAAATAACAAAGCTAGCAAAAGGTATTTCCTTAAAACGTCCACTTGAAGGTGGAAATGAAGAACAGTTAAAGGTTGTACGACAAGTATTAGCAGATGTTCGTGCACAAGGTGACACAGCCATACGTTTTTATACAGAAAAATGGGATGGCTTTGCACCTGATCATTTACGCGTAACGAAGGAAGAAATAGCAGAGGGCGTAAATTCTATTGAACAACAGCTTTATGCAGATTTAACAGAAGCTGCCCAAAACATTCGCGTTTATCATGAGCAGCAGAAGCGTTCAGGCTATCGCTTAGAGCTAGCAGATGGGTCGTGGCTTGGGCAACGAATTACTGCTCTTGATGCTGTAGGACTTTATGTTCCTGGCGGTACAGCAGCGTACCCATCGTCAGTCTTGATGAACGTTATTCCTGCACAAGTTGCTGGTGTCAAACGCATTGTCATTACATCTCCTGCAGGTCGCGATGGCAAATTACCTCCAGGTGTACTTGCAGCAGCGTATATTTTAGGAGTAGAGGAAATATATAAAATCGGTGGAGCACAGGCGATTGCGGCTCTTGCATATGGCACAAAAACAATTTCTCCAGTTGATAAAATTACAGGTCCAGGAAATATTTTTGTAGCATTAGCAAAACGTGAGGTATTTGGTGAAGTAGCGATTGATATGATTGCAGGTCCAAGTGAAATTGCCGTTTTAGCAGACGACACAGCATTTGCTGATGAAATCGCGGCTGATCTTTTATCACAGGCTGAGCATGATAAATTGGCTTGTGCCATTTTAGTGACGACTTCTGAGCATTTAGCTAAAAAAGTAGCTGATGAAGTGGAGAAGCAATTAACCACTTTACCGCGTGAAGATGTGGCACGTGCATCGATTGAAAACTTTGGTGCCATTTATGTGGCTGAAACGATGGCAGATGCTATAGATGCCATTAATTCGCTTGCACCTGAGCACTTAGAAATTGTGACAAAAAATGCTGAGGCTGTAGCTGAACAAGTACGACATGCAGGTGGTATTTTCATCGGTCGTTATAGCTCTGAACCAGTTGGTGATTACTTTGCAGGGACAAATCATGTGCTACCAACGAATAGCACTGCACGCTTTGCAAGTGGCTTAAACGTGGATGATTTTGTGAAAAAATCGAGCATCGTCTTTTATAGTGAAAAAACTTGGGCAGAAAATGCACCGAAAATTGCACGTCTAGCACGTATGGAAGGCTTAGAGGGCCATGCGCGTGCAGTCGAATCTCGTGGATGGGAAAAGGAGTAGCACAATGACTGAAAAGAAACGATATGCAAAAGTTGAACGTACAACAAATGAAACTCAAATTTCAGTAGCTATCGATTTAGATGGTGAAGGAAAAGCGGATATTAAAACAGGTGTTGGCTTTATGGATCACATGCTGGACCTATTTATCAAACATGGTCTTTTTGACGGGACGATACAAGCAAATGGTGATACATATATAGACGATCATCATACAACAGAAGACCTCGGAATTGTATTAGGTCAAGCTATTCGTGAAGCACTCGGTGATAAAAAAGGAATCAAGCGCTACGGCACAGCATTTGTGCCAATGGATGATGCACTTGCACAGGTAGTTGTGGATTGCTCGAATCGTCCGCATTTAGAATATCGTGTACCACAGTTAAAGGGGAAAGTTGGGAATTTCGACACTGAATTAGTACATGAATTTTTGTGGAAGTTTGCGCTTGAGGCTCGGATGAATGTTCATGTCATTGTACCTTATGGACATAATACACATCATATTATTGAAGCTATTTTTAAGGCGTTAGCACGTGCCATTGACGCAGCGGTGGAAATTGATCCACGTGTTAAAGGTGTACCCTCGACTAAGGGGCTGTTAACGTGAAAATAGGTGTTATTGATTATGGCATGGGGAATTTATTTAGTGTCGAGCAGGCATTAAAACGACTTGGCTGTGAGGTAGTTGTCACAGCTGACGAAAAAGTGCTAGATGCAACAGATGCACTGTTGCTTCCAGGTGTTGGAGCATTTCCAGATGCTATCAAACGTTTAGCTGAAACAAATTTAGACCGTTATTTACACAAGGTGAAAGCTGAAAATCGACCACTTCTCGGAATTTGCTTAGGAATGCAATTATTATTTGAGCAAAGTGAAGAAGTGTCACCGACGAAGGGGCTGGGTTTTTTTAAAGGAAGCATTAAACGATTTAGTGGTGACAACGCTGGGCATGCGTATCGAGTACCACATATGGGATGGAATGAGCTCGTAGTGACAAAGCGCCCTTCATGGTTAAAGGGTGAAGTATTGGCAAAGCATGTTTATTTTGTCCACTCATTTTATGCAGCAGATATAGATGAAACAGAGCTTGTCGCATATGCAGATTATCATGGTATTAAGGTTCCTGGTATTGTTGCAAATGGTTCTGTTACTGGAATGCAGTTCCATCCCGAAAAATCAGGTGAACTAGGTGTATATTTATTAGAGCAATGGTTGAAGGGGGTGGCTTCATGTTAACAAAGCGCATTATTCCATGTCTTGATGTGAAAGAGGGGCGTGTTGTAAAAGGTGTACAGTTTGTGTCATTACGTGATGCGGGTGACCCAGTAGAGCTTGCCAAGTTTTATGATGAGCAAGGAGCAGATGAGCTTGTGTTTTTAGATATCTCGGCATCACATGAAGGACGTGAAACAATGGTTGATGTAGTGCGGCAAACTGCAGCTACATTAGCAATTCCATTTACAGTAGGTGGTGGAATTCGTACTTTAGATGATATGAAACGCATTTTACGTGCAGGTGCCGATAAAGTATCAGTGAATACTTCTGCTTTAGAGAGACCAGAGCTCATTAAAGAAGGTTCTGACTTTTTTGGCGCACAATGTATTGTTGTAGCCATTGATGCACGCTATAGTGAAGAAGATGCCACATGGATGGTTTATACGCACGGAGGCCGAAACAAAACAACTTGGCAAGCAACTGAGTGGGCAAAGGAAGCAGTTCGCTTAGGTGCTGGTGAAATTTTATTAACGAGTATGAATCAGGACGGTGAGAAATCAGGTTTTGATTTAGCTTTAACAAAAGCCGTGAGAGAGGCTGTGACAGTTCCTGTAATTGCAAGCGGCGGTGCAGGGAATGCCGAACATTTTTATGAGGTTTTAGCTGAAGATATCGATGCAGATGCAGCACTTGCCGCATCCATCTTTCATTACAAAGAAACGAGCGTAGCACAAGTAAAAGAATACTTACGTGAAAAAGGAGTGGCAGTAAGATGATTGACAGCATTAAATTTGATGATAAAGGTCTTGTCACTGCGGTAGTACAAGATGCTAATACAAAAGAAGTATTAACTGTAGCATATATGAACAAAGAATCCTTGGAGAAAACACTTGAATCAGGTGAAACATGGTTCTTCTCACGTTCACGTCAAGAGCTCTGGCACAAAGGGGCAACAAGTGGTCATACACAAAAAGTTGTGTCGATAAAAGCGGACTGTGACGGTGACGCACTAGTCGTGGAAGTAATTCCTGCTGGTCCGGCTTGCCATAATGGAACAACTTCTTGCTTTACGGAGATAGTTCAGCAAAATGCTAAGGTCGGATCTGTTGAGATTATTTCTAATCTTGTAAATGTCATTGAAAAGCGTGAGCAAGAAATGCCAGAAGGCGCATACACTACATATTTATTCGATAAAGGAATCGATAAAATTTGTAAAAAAGTCGGAGAAGAAGCAACAGAAGTTGTCATAGGTGCGAAAAATCGCGATGCAGAAGAGGTAAAATGGGAGGCTGCCGATTTAATTTACCATCTACTAGTATTATTACAAGAGCAAAAAGTAAGTGTTTATGACGTGTTACATGTGTTGGAAAAACGTCACGAGGAGAAATAACAGCATATCGCTTATTGTATGCTATAATAGAAGTTACTGTGTAAAGGAACGTATCATACGTTCCTTATTTCTTGTTTCGGAGGAAAAAATTTGGAAAAGAAACGTCAAAAAGAGAATCAAACGAATATAGTGTCGTTCATTCCAACAGGCGACTATTATTATAAAAAATCAATTCAAGCAATGAATAGCGGACAAATGAATAAAGCTTATAAATATTTACAGCGAGCAGCTGATTTAAGTCCTGATGATCCAATGATTTTATTGCAATTAGCGATAGTGGAGTTAGAGGGTCAACGTTTCGAGGAAGCGTATGATCTTCTTCGTCGTGCCTATCAGATGGATCCAGATAATCCAGAAATTATTTTTTACATGGCAGAGATTTCTGGATGCGTTGGCATCATACAAGATGCTAAACGCTTTGCAGAGCAATATTTACAAATAGAGCCAGAGGGTGCCTATGCAGATGAAGCGGCTGAAATATTAGAATTTGTTGCTTTTGAGCAGGATGATTTTGAGGAACTTGAAGGTTCTGGAGAAGATTTATATCGGCAGGAACAGGCGAGGCGCTGTATGGAAAAGGGAGATTTCCCTGAAGCTATTAATATTCTAGAAAACTTAATTGAAGAAAGTCCAGATTTTTGGTCAGCCTATAATAATTTAGCTCTTGCCTATTTTTATGTTGGTGAAGCAGAACAGGCGAAAGCCCTTCTAAATACGGTATTACGTGAAAATAAGGGGAACTTACATGCACTTTGTAATTTAACTGTTATTGCGTACTATGAAAAAAATGAAGAAGATTTAAAGGATCTTTTAGAGGTACTGGTAAAAATTCAACCATATACATGGGAACATCGCTATAAGCTGGGGGCTACATTAGCGCTCATTGGACAGTATGATTTAGCATTTAAATGGTTACGTAGCATGCAAAAACGAGGCTATATAGGCGATGCTGGCTTTTACTTTTGGTTATCACATGCAGCATATTTCTCTGGGCATGAAGAAATTTCAAAGAGTACATGGGGGCAGCTACTTGAGCTAGATCCAGATAAAGAAGGCTTTGAACCTTGGCGTCAAGAAGAAAACGAATATGCACTTGATGCACTAGAGCATGACCGTGATTATATAGTGGATAAACTGGAGAGTAGCTATACAAGTGAGCGTATTTTTGGTTTGTTTTTACTGAGCTGTACAGCACATAAACAGGAAATTATTGCGCATCCAAAATGGATAGACGTTGAGCAACTTGATACATTTGAAAAGCTATTCCTAGCTTATGCACTAGGCCATCAATTCGATATGAAAAACAAAGTGGAGGCTAGCTTTTTACGAGCAGTAAGTGTACCAGAAATTTTATTAGAGCAATATGGTAAGCTTACGACGCTGATCGCACCAATGTTCCAAATGTGGTTTGTGCTTTGTGAGCAAGCATTGATTAACAATTATCGTTTTACAAACCCAGCGGCTATTGCAGGAGCAAATGATTATTTATTTCGTTCTTCCCGAATGCTCAAGGTTACCAAAAAAGAGATAGCTCAGCAATACGGAGTATCAGTATCAACATTATCGAAGTATATTGATGAAATTTTAAAGTTTTTACCAAACACTCATAACTAGACTGTGAGCAACATAGTTGAATAACTTTTTACTTTCACATACGATGAACATACTGAAGTTATTATAAAAAAGTAAAAAATCTGTTTAGGGGGAAGTATTTATGTCAGAAGAAAAAATTTATGATGTTGTAATAATTGGTGCAGGTCCGGCTGGTATGACTGCGGCTGTTTATACATCACGTGCCAACCTTTCAACTTTAATGATTGAACGTGGTATCCCTGGCGGACAAATGGCAAGTACGGAAGAAGTAGAAAACTATCCAGGATTTGATACAGTTTTAGGGCCTGAGCTGTCTACAAAAATGTTTGATCATGCTAAGAAGTTTGGTGCAGAGTATGCGTATGGCGATGTAACTGAAATTATTGATGGTGAGGAATATAAAACAATAAAATCAGGTGCTAAAGAATATAAAACACGCGCGATTATTCTTTCTACAGGTGCGGAGTATAAAAAAATGGGCGTGCCTGGCGAAAAAGAACTTGGAGGCCGTGGTGTCAGCTATTGTGCAGTATGTGATGGTGCATTCTTCAAGCAAAAAAATCTTGTTGTCGTAGGTGGCGGGGATTCTGCTGTTGAAGAAGGTGTTTACTTAACTCGCTTCGCTGATAAAGTAACAATTGTGCACCGTCGTGATAAATTACGTGCACAAAAAATTCTCCAAGATCGTGCCTTTGCTAACGAAAAAATTGATTTCATTTGGAATTCAACAGTCAAAGAAATTAATGAGGCAGATGGTAAAGTTGGAAGTGTGACATTACAATCAACTTTAGATGGTACAGAATCTGATTTTGCTGCTGATGGCGTATTTATATACATTGGTATGCTGCCATTAACAAAACCATTTGAGTCTCTAGGTATTTTAAATGATGCTGGTTATATTTTGACAAATGAGAATATGGAAACAACTGTACCAGGAATCTTCGCAGCAGGAGATGTGCGTGAAAAATCACTTCGTCAAATCGTTACAGCGACAGGTGACGGAAGTATTGCAGCACAAGCGGTACAACATTATGTGGAAGAATTATTAGAAAAGATTAATGCTTAAAGTGGATTAATATTGAAACCTGTTCTTGATTAGCTCATCAGCAAAAGTTGTGGACGACATTTGTTAATATGCCATATATATAAGTTGATTGGAGTGGAGGCTGGACGCCCCCAGAAAGCTTTGCTCTGTGCGAAAGCGAAGCGGCAGCTACAAAGGCCCAGTTGGAACGGAAATCAACCCCACGTTATGGTGATGATCCTTTGATTAGATTTTAAGGGAAAAAATACAATTTTAATACTGTTTTAATATTGTTGTAACTTGAATGACATATAAAAGGTGTAATATAAAAAGTGTAATTAGCAATCCCCCTTTTATTTTGTTAGTAGGTTGTTTCCGCCTAAATTAGGTGGAGCAACCTATTTTTGTTGTGAACGAAATTTTTGATTTTTTGTCGCGCAGTTTCATATGTTTGAGTAGAGGCTAAAAACATGGTTCGCAGAAGTATTAGTGAAGTTGAAATTACCATGCACCTAAAGTTCTGAATGGAGGACAAACATTGTTTGGTCTTGCTATAATGAAAGATAGAATGCAAAAGTGATTAGAGGTGTGCCTATGCAAAGAATTGCAAATTTAATAGCCGTAAAAGACGGTCAAGTATTATTACTTCAGAAGCCAAGACGTGGCTGGTACGTAGCTCCTGGCGGTAAAATGGAGAGCGGTGAGTCGATCTATGAGGCTGCAGTACGTGAGTTTCAGGAAGAAACAAATGTCACACCATTAAATGTTCATTTAAAGGGTGTTTATACGATGATTATTAAAGAAAATAATGAGGTAGTTGACGAATGGATGCTTTATACATTTGTTGCAAAGGATATAGAAGGTGTACCGTTTGAAGAAACTAGAGAAGGCAAACTTGCATGGCACCCAGTAGAGGATTTGAAACATTTGCCAATGGCTGAAGGTGATCGAACAAATTTACAATTTGCCATCTCACAATCAGGCATTCAGTACGGTACGTTTGAATATACAACTGATTTTGAATTACTTCATGAGAAAATACAAATATCAATAGAACAATAAAGGAGCTGCATGACAGTGGTGGTTGAAGGCCAAAAAAGTACACATGAATTGGTTATTATTACAGGAATGTCTGGAGCTGGGAAAACAGTAGCTATTCAAAGCTTTGAAGATTTAGGTTATTACTGTATTGATAATTTACCACCAGCGTTACTCACAACATTTTTAGCCTTACTCAGGGATTCAGGTAAAAATTTTACACGTATTGCAGCTGTCATGGATATGCGTGGTGGCGACTTTTTTGATTCTCTTATTGGCGCCCTCGACCATATACTCAAAGAAGGCGACATTGTTGCACGAATTTTATTTTTAGATGCAGATGATGCAACTTTAGTTAGACGTTATAAGGAAACGAGACGTGCACATCCAATGGCTGTAAATGGTTTACCGTTAGACGGCATTAAACAAGAACGGAAGCTTTTATCGGAAGTAAAGGGGCGCGCTAAATTTGTCTATAATACATCTAACATGAAGCCCAAAGAGCTACGTGAAAAAATCGTTAAAGAATTTTCTAGTGGTGCCGATAATATTTTTTCAGTAAACATCATGTCTTTTGGATTTAAGCATGGTATGCCGATAGATGCAGATTTAGTGTTCGATGTTCGTTTTTTAAAAAATCCATATTATGTAGAAGAGCTGCGCCATAAAACGGGTCTACAAACTGAGGTATCTTCTTATGTTTTGGCACTTGAGGATACGCAAACACTCATTCAAAAATTAACGGATCTGTTTGAATTTATGATCCCTCTCTATAGACAAGAGGGTAAATCACAACTTGTTATTGCTTTTGGTTGTACTGGTGGACAGCATCGTTCGGTAACATTAGCAGAATATTTTGGAGCATATTTAACAGGGAAAGAAAAAACTGTTATAACACATCGTGACATCAATCGTAGAAAGGATTGAGTGAATGGGAAAGAAGCGAACAAAGCTTGTTGTAATAGGTGGTGGTACTGGGCTCTCTACATTACTACGAGGGCTCAAGCACCACCCATTTGATATTACTGCAATTGTAACAGTAGCTGATGACGGTGGTTCTTCAGGACGCTTACGGGATGACTACGATATTCCACCTCCTGGTGATGTCCGTAATGTTATCGCGGCGTTATCGGATGTTGAGCCACTTGTTGAGCAAATGTTTCAATATCGATTTTCAGCCTCAGAAGATTTACGTGGGCATTCATTAGGTAATTTAATGTTGACGGCTTTAACTGATATTACCGGAGATTTTAACCATGCTATTAGTGAAATGGGAAAGGTATTAAAGGTTCATGGTCGCGTCATACCAGCAGCTAATAAAAAGATTAATTTACATGCAGAGCTTGAGGACGGTTCAGTTATTGAAGGTGAATCTAAAATTCCAACGGCTAAAAAACGAATTAGTCGTGTTTTTTTAGTGCCTGAAAACGTGCAACCGTTACCAGAGGCTATTCGAGCAATCAATCGTGCTGACTATATTTTAATTGGTCCGGGAAGTTTATATACAAGTATTATTCCAAACCTTCTTGTAAAAGGAATTGGGGAAGCTATTGCAAAGGCAAAAGGAAGAAAAATTTACGTTTGTAATTTAATGACTCAAAAAGGTGAAACTATTTCCTATACAGCAGGTGACCATGTTCAAGCTTTATACAAGCATGTTGGAGATTCCTTTATTGATTCTATTTTAGTAAATGATGTAAAACTACCTCATCCTGTAAAAGAGCTTTATAAGGAAGAATGTGCTGAGCCAGTAACATTTGACGTTGCAAAGCTTGAAAGTATGGAATTAGAGGTTATCCAACGAGATATTGCCACAATTCGCCCAGATGGGACGGTTCGTCATAATTCAGCAAACGTTGCAAAATGGCTTGTAGATTACGCAAATATCTATAAACAAAAAATAAGTGAACCAATAATAGAATCATAAAGCGCTTATTGTATATGATAAGATGAACATATACATAGAACTAAAGGTTGAAAGGGGGGCGTGATATGTCTTTTGCTTCTGAAACTAAAAAGGAATTGACCCAAATAGAAGCGGACAATCATTGTATGAAAGCAGAAGTATCTGCCCTAATTCGTATGAATGGTTCATTATCCTTTGCTAATAAACAGTTAAGCTTAGACGTACAAACTGAAAACGCTGCAATCGCAAGAAGACTTTATACGATTATGAAAAAGTTATATCCGTATAATGTAGAGCTACTTGTTCGAAAAAAAATGCGTTTGAAAAAAAACAACGTATACATTTGCCGTGTAAGAGAAGGTGCGCGTGAGCTATTAATTGATTTAGAAATCATCTCAGACGACTTTCAATTTAATCATACTATTTCTCGAGAGCTCATTAAAAAGGGTGGTCAAAAAAGAGCGTATTTACGAGGCGCATTTTTAGCAGGTGGCTCTGTCAACAATCCAGAAACATCAGCCTACCATTTAGAAATTTATTCATTATATAAAGAGCATGGCGAGGCTTTAATGGACTTGATGAATGAATTTGAGCTAAATGCAAAAACAATTGAACGAAAAAAAGGCTTTGTAACCTATTTAAAAGAAGCAGAAAAAATTTCTGATTTCCTAAATATTGTTGGAGCACATCAAGCGATGATGAAATTTGAAGACGTTCGTATATTGCGAGACATGCGAAATAGTGTTAATCGAATTGTCAACTGTGAAACAGCAAATCTGAATAAAACAATAGGTGCAGCATTACGTCAGGTAGAGAATATTCGATTTATTGAAAATTCCATTGGCCTAGATCAATTGCCAGAAAAGCTTCGTGAAATTGCACGATTACGAGTAGAATATCAGGATGTAACGCTAAAAGAACTTGGTGAAATGGTATCAAGTGGAACGGTCAGTAAATCAGGTGTTAATCACAGACTGCGGAAAATCGATGAAATTGCCGATGCATTAAGACAGGGTGAAAAAATTGATGGTTAAATTTTCATACTTTTCAGGTATGAATGTAATGCGTAATCGCGTATTGTTCTTTTGCTAGTAAGTAAGGTAATATAAAACTAATAAGATGAACGGGAGTAAAGGGGAGTTTTAAGAATGACCGAGAGAAGAGTCCATGTAAAATTAAAATTAGGACTACAGGCTAGACAAGCAGCGCTATTTGTACAAGAAGCGAATCGTTTTAACGCAGATGTCTTTCTTGAGAAAGACGAGAAAAAAGTAAATGCCAAATCCATTATGGGTGTTATGAGCTTAGCTATTGCCAAAGGAACAGAGGTTGTTCTTAGTAGTGACGGTAACGATGCTGAGCAAGCGGTTACAGCATTGGCAGCACTAATCGAAAAAGAAGATTAAAAAAACTAAAGATGCAAAGACTGTCCAAGAAGTAAAACTTACATATTGGGCAGTTTTTTTGCGCTTTTACACAGCAAAAACAGATTCTATCATCTAATTTTAAATAATGGAAAATGCCCGCCGCTTCAATGGCCGAAGCGACGGAAAGAAGATCAGCCGATGGAAAGAAAGGCCGAAGCGACGGAAAGAAGAGCCGGAATGACGGAAAGAAAGGCCGAAGCGACGGAAAGAAGAGCCAGAATGACGGAAAGAAGAGCCAGAGCGACGGAAAGAAAGAGAGTCGACGGAAAGAGGAGTCAGAGCGACGGAAAGAAAGGCTGAAGCGACGGAAAGAAAGGCTGAAGCGACGGAAAGAAAGGCCGAAGCGACGGAAAGAAGAGCCGAAGTGGCGGAAAGAAAAGAAGTCGACGGAAAGAAGAGTCAGAGCGACGGAAAGAAAAGCCAGAGCGACGGAAAGAAGAGCCAGAGCGACGGAAAGAAGAGCCGAAGTGGCGGAAAGAAAAGAAGTCGACGGAAAGAGGAGTCAGAGCGACGGAAAGAAGAGTCAGAGCGACGGAAAGAAGAGTCAGAGCGACGGAAAGAAGAGTCAGAGCAACGGAAAGAAAAGCCAGAATGACGGAAAGAAAGGCCGAATCGACGGATAGAAGAACCAAAGCAGATAGAACCATACATTCTCGATGTAGAACCAAAAAAGACATCTCAGAAATAAATCTGGGATGCCTTTAATTATTTATTATTTACGGTCGCTACGATCCATAATATGGTCGATTAAGCCGTATTCTTTTGCACGTTCAGCAGTCATGAAGTTATCGCGATCTGTATCTCTTGCAATAACATCAAGTGGTTGACCAGTGCGTTCTGATAAAATACCATTTAATTTTTCACGTAAGAATAAAATACGTTTTGCAGCGATTTCGATTTCAGTTGCCTGACCTTGTGCACCGCCAAGAGGTTGGTGAATCATTACTTCAGCATTCGGTAATGCGAAGCGTTTACCAGGTTCACCAGCAGAAAGTAGGAAAGCACCCATAGATGCTGCCATACCAATACAAATTGTTTGTACTTGTGGCTTAATAATTTGCATTGTGTCATAAATTGCCATACCTGCAGTGATAGATCCACCTGGTGAGTTAATGTAAAGAGAGATATCTTTATCTGGATCTTCTGCTTGTAGGAATAGAAGTTGAGCAACAATTGAGTTAGCAACGTTGTCGTCAATCGCACTTCCTAGTAGGATAATACGGTCTTTTAGTAGTCGTGAATAGATGTCATACGCACGTTCACCACGACTTGTTTGTTCAATAACTGTAGGAATTAAATTCATGTTAAATCCTCCTTAAAAAAACTAAATTCGAATACCTTTGCTGAAAACATCCGTTGTGTTTCAGCTGTATCCTTATCATACACATTATAGTCAGGGAAGGTCAAATATTAACCCTGCTATTAAATAAAAAAAAAAATTAAATGTTTTGCATTCTATGGTTGAAATATGAGCAATACGTTTGTATAATTGATAAGGTCATAAGTTAAAGTACAGTACACTATTTTGCAGGTATGCTTCAAATGAGGGTTATCTACATCATGCTTTTCATAAAGCCTTGAGTGAGTGCTTTTTTTTTTGTTCAATGCCCTCGTGGTGTAATGGATAACACGTAAGATTCCGGTTCTTGCACTGGGGGTTCGATTCCCTCCGAGGGCGCCATTTTACTGATTATTTAGTATATTTTTATAGCTCGATTCTCCTAATAAGTAGTTTAGCAGCCTGCTTAGTGGAGAAAGAGAGGAAAGATGGTAGGAATACTGCCTAGTTGGCATTATTCCCATATTTTAGCCTTTCAAACCTTCAAAAAAAGCAACAACTCCAAATTATTTTTTAGTGAACATACTGTGCGTGAAGACTAGTATATTAGTCGGAAAAAGAATCCTATCTGAGGGGATTCTTTTTTTTTTTTGCAAAATCTATCTAATATTAGCATTGTTCATGAATGTATAAATATTCATTTTTGGTACTGTTTTCATTTATTCATGCCGTTTTATTCTAAAAAACCCAACTAAAATAAATTTTTATGAAAGAATGATTACTTTTATACGAAATGTTGTTGTCTAAAGAGAATAATGTCACTATAATTGACCTAATAGTCTAATATTTCCGAATTGCTTAAAATATTAATTATATTTCGGAAAATAATCGAATTAGGGGGAAGTAGCAATGAAAAGAAATTTATCTATGTTACTTATGATTGTAGCAGCATTTGCGCTGGTCTTAGCAGGCTGCGGCGCAAAAGACAAGACATCATCTGGTAGCGTGGCATCTGAAGAAGGTGGAAATAGTAAGAAAGTTTATAAGGTAGGAACAGAAGCGACGTTTGCACCATTTGAATCGCTTGACGATAAAGGAAAAGTCGTAGGCCTTGATGTCGATATTTTGCAAGCGATTGCTGATGAAATGGATTTTGAAGTGGAATGGCAAAATATTGGTTGGGAGCCTGTGTTCCAAACAATAAAAAATGGTGAAACAGATATCGGGGCAGCGGGGATCTCAGTAAATAAAGAGCGTAAAGAAACGTTTGACTTTACAGAGCCATATTATGAATCGCAATTATTAATCGTTGTAAAAGAAGATTCAAAGATTAAATCTTTAGCTGATTTAAAAGATAAAAAGATTTCAGTACAAATTAATGCTACAGGTCATCAAGCTGCGAAAAAGCTACAAGGTGCATCAAGTCCAAATATTATGGCGTTTGAAAATCAGCCAGTTGCTATTAAAGAAATGCTAAATGGTAATGTGGATGCTACGATCGGGGATAATGCGGTAATTTATGAATATATTAAAGCTCATCCAAAAGAGAAGCTTAAAGTAATCGAAGATGATGCATTTGAAAAAGAATACTATGGATTTATGGTTCAGAAGGGGAATACAGAACTTTTAAACAAATTAAATGAAGGTCTGAAAAAAATTAAAGAAAACGGTAAATTAAAAGAAATTACAGGCAAAGACTTTAAGTAATAAACGACTGCATGATGCCACTAGCATTGTTATGCTAGCGGCTCATTTAATTTTTTTCAGCGGGTGTCCGAACGCCTGTACCTGTCGCTACGCTTTCGGCACAAAAGACACCTGCTGAAATAGAGGAACTCAGTTTAAGAACGCCACGTCCTGTGGCAACGACTGAGTGACCAACATCATGTTGTTGCTGACGCTTCGCTTTCGCACAGACAAAACCTTTTGCTGTCGCTTTGCTTTCGCACAGAAAACATTTGTTGGCCTAAAGCCTCCGGCGGATGTCACGGAATCAAGCATAAAGCCGATTCCAGACGCAATTATACCGAGGCATAATTGATTTTTTAAAGGGGAAGTGGGTTTTCGGATGGACATCTTTGACTTACGCTGGGACATTGTCTGGAACTACCGTGATATGTTTATACGTGGTATTGGTGTGACGCTAATTTTAACACTCAGTGGTTATTTTGGCGGAATATTTTTAGGGCTATTTTTAGGACTTGGAAAAGTATCGACTAGAAAATGGATTTATTGGCCATGTAAGCTGTATGTAGATTTATTCCGTGGGACACCGATGCTTGTACAAATTTTATTAATTCACTTAGCGTTGATACCAACAATTTTTGGACATTCATTAGGCTATATGGTTTCAGGGATTACGGCGCTTATCTTAAACTGTGCGGCATACAATGCAGAAATTTTTCGCGCGGGTATTCAAAGTATTGCTAAAGGACAGATGGAGGCAGCTCGTTCTCTTGGCTTAACGCATAACCAAGCGATGCGAAAAGTTGTTTTACCACAAGCTTTTAGACGTATGATTCCGCCGTTAGGCAATGAATTTATTGCTTTATTAAAAGACTCATCTTTGGTAACCGTTATTGCGGCACCAGATATTTTATATGCAAGTAAGATCGTAGCCGGAGCTAGCTATCGTTTCTGGGAACCATATATAGTTGCGGCGTTGCTATATTTAATTTTAACGTATGGTGTAACGAAGATTGTAGCGTTTATCGAAAAACGATTTAGTAATAGCTATGTCCCTCGTAAGGCAGAAGGGCGGGAAGCGCGATGATTAAAATTGAGAATTTACACAAATATTTTGACAAACTGGAAGTATTAAAAGGCATTGATTATGAAATACAAGAAAAGCAAGTTGTCTGTGTTATTGGTCCATCAGGCTCAGGGAAAAGTACATTTTTACGTTGCATCAATATGCTAGAAGAAGTAACAGATGGTGCGATTTATATCGAGAATGTGAAGATTAATGATCCGAAAACAAATATTAATGCTATTCGAGCAGAAGTGGGCATGGTGTTTCAACAATTTAATTTATTCCCGCATATGACAGTCATAGACAATGTGACGATGGCTCCGATGCAAATCCGTAAAATGAGTAGGACAGAAGCGGAAGCACTTGGACATGAACTCTTAAAAAAGGTTGGTCTTGATAGTAAGGCATTTAATTATCCTGAGCAACTTTCGGGTGGTCAGCAGCAACGTGTTGCCATAGCCCGTGCTTTAGCAATGAAACCAAAAGCCATTTTATTTGATGAACCTACTTCAGCACTAGACCCTGAAATGGTAAAAGAAGTATTAGATGTAATGAAAAATTTAGCAGCTGAAGGTATGACCATGATAGTGGTGACACATGAAATGGGCTTTGCACGTGAAGTTGGAGATCGTGTTGTCTTTATGGATGGTGGCTATATTGTCGAAGAGGGAACGCCTGAGGAAATTTTTAGTAATACACAAAATGAACGAACGAAAGCATTTTTAGGAAAAGTTTTATAGTTCATTAAAAGGACAGCCCCTATGTAATAGTACATCACATAGGGGCTACTCTTTTTTATAATTAATGAAGGGGATTTGTTGTAGTGCCGTATGCATTAAGCATCGTATGCATATCCTGTTGAGAAAATTGAGGTACTTGATAATAGCCATGCATATTTTGGTAAATAGATAATTCGTATGCCATTTCAATGCAGTTGGGAATACTATCTGCAATAACACGACGAACAACAGGGTTTGTAGTTTCTGTTGCTGATGCAGTCATACCTTTTGCCACACCTTTTTGAGCGCCGAGTAAGAAGCCAGAAATAGCTTCATCGTTAAGCTCATTTGCATTTTGCATCGGCTTTTTTGGTTGGCCAGGATTCATTCCATATTTAAAATTATTTCCTGTCTCCATTTGATAGCGACCTGTAGGAACAGATGGATCATGGCCTGTGTTATAAGATTCCACAATAGTGTTATACATACCTAATGTGAAATTATATTGGCGATCCAAAATGCTAAGCAACTCGGTGTCCTTAACATGTGGACGTAAAACAATGGATTGATTCATACCAGCAATGATTGCACCGATTGTTTCATGCAAGTCCATTTGCTCATGTCCACCATGATTCAGGCTTTGTTGTTGGTTGAATGATGTTTGGTTTGATGATTCGTTTTGAAACGATTGTGTCAAAAAAAGCGCCTCCTAAATATCATAGTTATAGTTTGTTACAGTATTAAGTATGGCACGTTAGATAAATTTCATACGGTATTAATGCATTTGCATATATGTAGAATAGAGATGTTTTTTTGCTACACATTAGTGGTAAGGAAAAGAAAGCGAAGGAGGTTATAAAATTGAAAAAAATATTTGGACCTATAGGAATTATCGTTATAATTCTTGTTGTATTGGCCTTACTATTTATTCCAAAATACAATAGCCTTGTAACAGCCGAGGAAAGCGTTGATTCGAAATGGGCTCAGGTTGAAAATCAGCTACAACGTCGCTACGATTTGATCCCGAACTTAGTAGAATCTGTAAAAGGATATACCAACCATGAGAAAGAAGTTATTGCTAGTATTACAGAGGCACGTGCACAAATGGGAAGTGCACAAAGTCCAAAGGAACAGGCAGTTGCCAATGATGCATTGAACGGAGCACTTAGTCGATTGCTAGTTGTCGTGGAAAATTATCCGGATTTAAAGGCAGATGCAAATTTCCGTCAATTAATGGATGAATTAGCTGGAACAGAAAACCGCTTAGCAGTCGCTCGAGAAGATTACAACAATGAAGTACAGGCTTTTAATAAAACAGTCAAACGTTTCCCAGGCAATTTAATGGCAGGGATGTTCGGTTTTGAACAGAAAGAATATTTCAAAGCAGCTGCTGGTGCTGAAAGGGCACCATCTATAGATTTTAGTAATTCAGGTAAACAATAATGAAACGTTTTATTGTACAATTTGCAATCGTTTGTTGCATGTGTATTCTATCTATTGGAATTGCAAACGCAGCAATGCCTACACCAATGAAAAATACGTATATTCATGATTTTGCCAATGTTTTATCTGCATCCGTGAAGGAAGAGCTCAATCATTATTCAGAGCAGCTAGACAAAGGCACAGGTGCTGAGATTATGATCGTAACAGTAGATAACATTAATGGGCAAGAGCCAAAAATGTATGCAACAAAAATGATTCGTTCATGGGGCATTGGTGATGCAGAAAAAAATAACGGTGTCTTAATACTAGCAACATTTGGGCAAGGCGAAGGCAAAAATGATGTCGTTATTGCTGTAGGTCAAGGTCTCGAAGGAGCTTTACCAGACGGGAAGCTTGGGCGTATTTTAGATACAGCATTTTATCCAAATGCAAGTGCTGGAGACATTGATAAGGCATTTAAAGCAACGTATGCTGAAGTATTTCAAACTGTCGCACAAGAATATAATTGGGATGGAGAGATACCTGAAAATACAGCTGACGATGAAGAAATGCCAACGTGGATGATTATTTTAATCGTTATCATAGTACTTATTTTCTATACATTTATTTCTAACGGAAGAGGAGGAGGGCCTCGTTCAGGTGGACGTGGCGGTTTTCCAGGTGGTTTTGGTGGCGGCTTTGGCAGTAGTGGCTCTAGAGGCGGCGGTAGCTTTGGTGGTTTCGGAGGAGGCTCATCAGCTGGTGGCGGAGCTAGTCGAAAATTTTAATATACACAAAAAGTGAACTGATGGCAGTTCACTTTTTTATTGGTTTAAAAGGTAATTTTATATAATTATTATCAATTATTGACAAAAGGACTAAAATTGTTATAATTTAATTGTATCGACAAGCGATATAACGTGGACTGATATAAGGAGGAATTAATTTGAATAAAAAATTTTTATCAGCATCTTTAGCGGTTATTTTAACAACTTCAGCGGTCTTGCCTGTTTCAATGCAGGAAGTTCGTGCTGCTAATGAAACTAGCAGTCAAGTAGAAGTAATAAAGAAACGTTTATCTGCAAAGGATTTTCTAGATTTAACTATTACAGCTCTAACATTCCAACATGGATCAGAGACAATGCGTCAACAAATCATTGATACGTGGGTAAAAGGCGAAGAATTAAAAAATTTAAGTGCGAGAATTAAACGTGATGAAGCAGCACGTATTTTAGTAAGAGCTTTAAATAAAGAGGAAAAAGAAAAAACACTTGCTGAGTATCAAGAAAAAGCCAATAAGCTTGG